>CAMWTJ010000045.1 GCA_947177185.1 uncultured Porphyromonadaceae bacterium
TCGCCGGGAGCAAAGTCCACCTCGCGGCCCTCGAAATATATGCGCGCGAAATTGGTGCCGTCGGTGATTATCACCTGACCGTCGCCGAGCACATTGGCCGCATACACCACTGTCGACTCGAATTGCACCTTGAACTCGTCGTTAATTCCTTCATCATAAAGAGTGTATCGGTTCCAGTAATTCTGAATCGATGTGACAGGAGCATAATAATCAAATGTACACTCAAAGGTCCTTGAATTATAGCCTTCCTTGGTCGCGGTTACATTAAGTATTCCGTCTTCAGCTATTTCAAGGCTTAGGGCATCCTTGGATGTGCCGCTTTTGGTGCCCATGCTCCACTCGAATTCCACGTCGGGGGTGGATGTCGTGATTGTGATGGTCGTGGGCTCAAAAATATTCAGTTTTGAGCGGTCGGCTACTGCAAGTCCTGAATTCGTTGTTATCGAGAGGGGCTCGATGGCTTGCTTCATCTCGCCGGCCCAATTGAACGACAGAGCGTTCAGCTCTACAAGGCCGAACCTGTCCAATTCGGCCATTACCACGATGTTGCTGTGGCCGGGAGCTACCGTAAGAGTGGTTTCGGGATATGTGGCACGCCCTATCTCAACGCCCCGCAACTCCGAGTCGTAGACGTCGAGCGACGATGCGTACGGCTCGTCTTTGGCATAGACCACAATAGTGCGACCCACATTGCTTTCCAATGGATTGGGATGCCAGCCTATCTCTATGGATTCGAGCACAAGGCCGTCGGCCGACGAGCCTGCGATGGCGGTGCGCATATTGTTCCTGTCGTCCTGAAAAACTATCTCGTCCTCAAAAGTGTAGAGAGAACTGAGGTATGAAACACCCGTCTGCGGAGAGAGGTACGAGATGTCCTGAAACGCCTCGTTGGTTATCATCTCGCTGACAAACACGTCGGTAATGCCTTGACTTTTCCAGTTGAACGACAGAGCGTTCAGCTCTACCAGGCCGAACCTGTCCAATTCGGCCATTACCACGATGTTGCTGTGGCCGGGGGCTACCGTAAGAGTAGTTTCGGGATATGTGGCACGCCCTATCTCAACGCCACGTAACTCGGCGTCGTAGACGTCGAGCGACGATGCGTACGGCTCGTCTTTGGCATAGACCACAATAGTGCGACCCACATTGCTTTCCAATGGATTGGGATGCCAGCCTATCTCTATGGATTCGAGCACAAGGCCGTCGGCCGACGAGCCTGCGATGGCGGTGCGCATATTGTTCCTGTCGTCCTGAAAAACTATCTCGTCCTCAAAAGTGTAGAGAGAACTGAGGTATGACACTCCTGACTGCGGAGAGAGGTATGAGATGTCCTGAAACGCCTCGTTCGTTATCATGTCGCTGACGAAAACGTCAGTGACTGCCCTGGCCGGAATCATGAATCCGCAGCCGACAACGAGCGTGAATAGTAGTAGTAATTTCTTCATGGATGTTTAGTTTGGTTAATTGAAGAGTGACTTTCACGTGAATTTTTGTCGGCTACAAAGTAATACTTAAAATTTCACCCCCCCCCCGTATATTTAACCTTTGTTAACATTTACAAAATGTTACCTAATACGGTATTAAATGTTTACACCGCTGATAATCAAAACCATACAAAAACGGCCGAATAAAAGAATTCCCCCGGATAGTCGCAAGGCAACCGTCCGGGGGAATAATATCTAACAAGCGTCGCCGCAGAGTCAGTCTACACGACGATAGAGCATGAGCGCTTCGTGCGGCGATGCCACGGGAGCATAGTCGCCGGCGAACGGCGCGAAGAGAGGGTCGTCGAAGAAATCATAGTCGGTGGCCACCCACAGAGGGCGGGCTTCGCGGAAACTCTCCACTACGTCGACGCAGACTTCGTCGTCGACGGCTGCTATCTGCTGCTGCAGGAAGAAGAACTTGCCAACGGGCACGCGGCCATCGTCGGCGAGCGCGCCGTCGAGCGACTCGATGTTTATGAGCCCCATGTAAATGCTGTCGCGCTCGGCCTCGGGTATGAGTTCGAGATGCAGATGGCGGTTGCGCGGCGTGCGCAAGCCGCGGCACTCAAGCAGAGAGTGGCGGAGGGGGCGGATATGGCGCTTCTCGAAGCGCGGAAGGCATGCCCAGAACTGCAGCGACACCAACACGGCCACTACAATCTGCATGCTGCGGCGCATACCCCGCGTAAGGTAGACACACAACACCGCGAGCGGAATCTGCATCAGGAAATAGTGGTCGTAGCCGGGCGAATGGATAAACAGCAGAAACGACAACGCACCCATGCACAGCGCCATAACGAACGTGCGCGCTCCGAAACGGCGGTCGTAGGCATGAGCGAGAAACGGCACGAACAGCGAGGGCAAGAGCTTGCGGAAATTCTCGAAATAGCCGAAAGCGTCGGGACGATCCCACACGGCGTTGTAGTGGACGCTATACACATACAGGCTGTAGAAAGCCTCGTCGGCTGTGCCTGTGAGATGGAAATATGCGGCAAATGGCGCCACCACCGCCACCATGCCGGCGATGAAGGCCAGGGCGCAGCGCGCGAGGTCGGCATATCGCGCCGAGCGCATCAGCTCCCAACCGAGCGCCAGAGTGACGCCGCACACCACGGCATTGTTGTTGACACGTATCAGCGCCACCGCGCCGAAACACATGCCCAGCACCATGGCCACCGCCCAGCATCGGCGTCCGAGGCCGCGGCGCAGGTTGCGCAGCCCGAGCCAAAGCGCGAGAGCCTGAAACGGCAGGCTCCAGGTTTCCACCGTGTTGCCGCCCTTGACGCACTCCACATACAGCAGTACGGCCACACCCATGGCAAACCAGCGCAGCCGGCCTGTAGCTCCGAGCACGCGGCCGCACTGAAACAGCATCTCCAGCACAGCGGCTATGCACACCACCTCCATAAGCCATATGCCGCCCTTGCCGGGCCAGATGAGCTGCCCGACAATCTGCAGCAGCAGATGCAGCGGACCTTTGTTGTCGAAAAGATCGCGATACGGCACAGCGCCGTGCATCCAGCCGAGCCCCATGGTGCGGAACACGGCGTAGTCGCTCACATATTGCGGAAACAAGACAGAACCGTCGAGCGAAAACAGCATTGTGACCATCGCGCCCAAAAGCGCGAAAGCACACAGCCGCAAAAAATTGTTTGTCTGAAAATAGTATAAAGACTTGATTTTATACATTGTGCGATAAAAAATTGTACCTGTAAAATCCGGCCGCAAAATTACAAAATTTCCACCACATGCCCAAGCATGCGCACCACTATTGCACCGCGCCGCACGCACAGCAACCTGAAAACACAGAAGCCCGCAGGCTTCGAGGCCTGCGGGCTTCTGTTATGTTATGATGCGGTTCTGTTTACAGAAAAAAATAGGCGTCGTTGGTGACGGTGGTCACTGTGGTGTCGGAAAACGATTCATCCATCACGTTTTCTACCTGTTTATAAAGCTCGATATCGGCCGTAGACATGCCGTAGGCTAAATTATTTTCGGCAGCCTGAAAACTGCCCGCGGAATAGAGCTCTTCAAAAATCTTCTCGAATTCCTGCTCCATAGAGTAGAGGTTTGAATTAGTTAAATGGTGCGTGACGGCAAAGTTACACATTATACACGGAAAAACCAAGCAAAACGCATTAAAATTAGCCAATTGCGGGCGTCAGAATGATTTTTCCGGACAATATCCCGGCTGCAAGCTCCGATTTAAGTCGGGAATACTCCTGCGAGCAGTCGGGGGCATCCTTGCTGTACTTATATACAACAACCGACACGCAGCCGGGTTCGTCTACGGCCCGGAATTCCTTCAGGTCAAACTCGCCGGCAGAAAGAATCACGACATGTGCCGTGGCGCCTGCGCCGGCTTCGATGCCGCGCTGTACCTCAAACCTGCGCACACCCTTCGGCGACGGCTTTATCTCGCTGAAGGCATACCGGCCGGCTCCGAACAGTTTTCGTATGATGGCTTCCGGCTGACGTTCTTCAGGCTCCAGGCCTCGTACGTCCAGTGCGTTGGGCAGCGTCGTGCTTTCGCGCAGTTTCTCAAACGGATTGATGTGCCTGTCGGCGGTGGAGTAGATGTTGCATGTGTCCTCCACTGTCCAGGAGTTGTCGGCACGGCGCGCAAGCCTGCGTGTGCACAGCAGCTCCTTGTGTCGGTCGATTCTTATGAGCGTGGCGCCGGAGTCTATGATCTGATTGTGCACGCTCATCGAGAAAAAACCGCCGTTGAGTATGTACTGGCACTTGTTGCCAAGCTTGTCGGGCACTTTCGAAAAGCTGCCGTGCTCGTGGCCGGACAGACATATGTTGGACATGTTGATTATATTGTCGTACACGTTAGAACGTCCGTCGGCCACATACTGGTCGGGAGAAATGAAGCGCAGAGAATGATGGAAAAGCGTGACGACATAGAAACCGCGGGCACGCAGAGCCTGAATCGAATCACTGACCCTGCGCACATAATCTCTGTGAAACAATATCTCGCGCGGGCGTATTATCGCATTGCCATCGGAATCCTTCTCCTTCATTTTTACTTTGCCTACGTCGCGCCACGAGCTGTTGAGCTCGACAAACACGATTTTCTCTTTCTCAAATATGCGGCATCCGACGGCGTCGGCAAGCCCGTCAGGCAGTATGCCCGCAGCAAGACCGGCATTAAAGTCCGACTTGCCGTCTTCGAGAAAACTCTTTCGGAAACTGGCGTACGGCGTAAATGCATCCTCCGCCTCCTTAGGCATGGTCCGCTTGCCTTCAAGCCACTGCTCCAGCTTGTCGACATATTCCGCCTTGTCTTCCTCCTTACCCCTTATAAGGTCGTGATTCCCGGGCACCATCATAACGTGCCTCTTTTCGACTCCCACCGCACGCGCTATATCCACTATCGCACTGCGCGCTTCTTCTTGAGAAAAAATGTCTGTTTTACCGCGATTTATTATATCGCCGCATATGCATATGAAATCGGGCTTCCACGACCCGTCCTTCCAATATAACTCGCGCAGCGTCTTGATAAAATTGTCGAGGCTGAGCCGGAACATGCCGTTCAGTTTGTTTTCAGCCGTTAAATCCATGTGCATGTCTGCAATACTCAAAATAACCATAGCGCGTCAGGGTGTGATAAGTTTAGCGATGTTTCGGTGATATAAATGAAAGATGTTCATGTAGAACAGTGAGCGAATCGAGAAATACGCCTTCATGGTGGCGCCGTCGATGCAGAAGAAACCTCCGAACGGGTCGGCCAGCAGATTGCTGTAGTATCCGGCCACTTTGTCGGGGATGTCCGGCATGCCATCGGCATCACGCTTAAGCAGTTTCTCACGCACCTTGTCAGTTCCGTCTTCGTCGCCTAAATCCAGGCTTCGGATATATTTCAGAAAGCATGGCAGAAAGCACAGTATAAAATTAGCACCGCTATCGTCGAACGACATCTCGTCGTCACCATCCAGAAGCAGCTCTCCACGCCGGAATGAATCAGTGTACAACTCCGACATTTTATTGCGGAACTCATCTATCATAGCCATGGCCAGTGCGGGAACATATTCCTTGTCCTCACACTTTTCGGCTATTTCAAATGCCTTGGGATAGGTTTTATTCAGCATCACCAGCGACATGTCTCGTATCAGATCGGCCTGTCGGTCTGATTTCAGGTGCTCGTACAGTATGGACGCGATAGTGGCTGCATCGTCGAAAAACAGCATCCAGTCCGTGCCGAAAGCCGGGTCAAACGGACGCAGCCTGAGCTCCTCCACCGAGTCGGGACCGCCGGATATCATCCTGACGTACAGCATGCGCACCATAAACATCATAAATCTGCCGGGGTCAATCTTGCCGTCGGAAGTGTATATCATGGGGGTCTGCATCAGATAGCGCGTGTACCAATACATGAAAAGGCCGTAGTCGGAGCCATAGCCGTAATAGAATGCGAACGTATCGGCTACGATACTCACCATCAACTCCTTGTCTATGCCATGAAAGCATAAAGAGTGCGCCGCATTGGACGGATTGAAATCCCGATGGCTATAGACCCTGACTTTAAAACGCTCGATATATTCCTCGTCGTAGAAATGCACGGGCAGTATCACGTTCTTGCTGTCACACTTACCGGCGTCCCACGAAATGAAATTGAAGAGCTCTTTCCACACGGTAGTCACAAAAAGCTCGGGATAGGTCACATGCTGCATATTTATGCGATAAGAGTGGTCGGTCACGTGCACTCTTTCATAGCCTGAAATATACATGAAGCTTTTGGGATTCTGCACGCCGCAACATTTCATTATGGTCTTGTAGGTAAAATCCATCGACGATATGATCTGCTGTATGCCTCCGTTCCACTCAAGATTGAAATCGGAGAGAGTGCGCATGCGGTTGCTCTGATGGAAACGGTTGAGGTAAGCCTGCTCAAAATCGCGCAAGCTATTGTCAAGCCACTCGTGCATATATTCCGCCGTCTGGCCGCTTTTTCCCTCTCCATAGCTCTTGACGGCGCTCGACAGAAAGTCCAAAAACTTGCGGAATCCGATAAACGACAGCACAAAAGCCGGGTCCTGCACGCAGTCGTTGTAGTTGTGGTACATCTTCATGACGCGCTCCTTTATCACCTTCGACACCCGCGCCTTGCCGAGGTTGGCGCGCAGTTTCGACAGGAATTCCTTGTCGTAGGCGTATCGTCCGAAAATACGCCGGGTGCTCGGATGGGCGTCCAGTCCGCCGTCGTCAGCATCCTTATCTATTATATTGAGAAGATTGTTGCTGTCTTCGACCGACACTTCGACATGCAGTTTGCGTATGTTTCGCTTGTCCACATCAATCTCGCGAAGTCCGTCGAGCACCTCGAAAAAGCGAGAGCTTTCCGCACCAATCGTGCCATGCTCAAGCGAAAGACACACCTTGGTTCGGCTCACATAGAGCCGGTCCTTAAAACGCGCGTCTTCCAGGCCGAGTTCTTTCATGCGTTTGTAAAGCTCCTGTGTGAAAAAATGTATGTGCCCGGGCTTAATGGTCCAGTTGAAAGTTATTCTACATCCGTCGTCGGGCAAATCGGCCTTGATGGAGGTGCGGTCCATGGCATAGCCGCAGATGGAGTACGACGATGAAAACACATGCGCCTCCTCAAGATTCACATACTTGCAATCGCCTACGTAGGCATTGCCGAGCACCTTGGCGTACTTTGCGCCGTCGGCCTCCTTGAGAGAGCTGAACTGAAGATTGCGTATTTTGAACACACTTTCCGCAATATTCCGCATGGAGTCTGCAAACTTGGCTATAATAAGTTCGTCGCTACCTACTCCGTTCAATACTATGGCATCAATACCCTCGGGCATGCTCAAATACACGTACTTTTTTATGAGTTCAGTGAAGTAAAGCCCGTTGCCGCACAAGAACACAGGATTCACCTTAAGGCGCGTCACGCAGGCAAAAGGTCTGCTGCGCAGACTCTCTTGCGCGAACCTGTGTTCAAGTGCAAAATCCTCCGGCCGTGATTCTGCCGGCATTGTATTGAGCCCTACTATCAGCTGATATTCATAATTCTGATATTTGGCATCGTCGCAGCCATTGCCATTGAACGGGTGAAACACCCTGTTTGGATACGAAAAATCGTCAAACAGAGAAATAAACATCAGATTGTTGTCGCCAAAAGTCTTATATCCCAAAGGGTCATACAGATGGCTGTCGTCTGATTTGTTTCTTTTGATATTTCCGCCTCTTCCTATTCTGTATTTATGGAAAAGATTGTCGGAAATAAACTCTTCGAAAAAAATTGTTTCGGTCAAACCCTCAGGTACGGAACACATACCTACAAGCATACCGCAATTGTCGGCTTTAAATTCAGATATCATATTATATATATTTAAATGTCCTTTTAACAAAATTAGTCAAACGCCCCGAGCTTTCAAAATAATCCGCACACTATTCGCGCACATATGCATGCCTGCGTGTTGTTTTTTTGGGCGGAGAGAAGGCGTCTATCTCGCGGATTCTCGCTATATTTGCCTTATTATTGCAAACACGCTGTCATGAACCACGATACAGATCAGATAGCCCGCAGACTCAAGGGCAAGGACGAGATAAGAATACTTTTTGTGTGCCTGGGCAATATATGCCGCTCGCCGGCGGCGCACGGTGTGATGCAGGCCATAGTGGACGCTGAAGGCTGCGCCGACAGGTGGCACATAGATTCGGCGGGCACGGGCGACTATCATACCGGCGACCTTCCCGACAAGCGCATGCGTATTCACGCGCGGCGTCGCGGATATGAGCTGATCCACAGGGCCCGCCAGGTGCGCGAGCGCGATTTCGACGATTTCGACCTGATAATACCCATGGACGCGTCGAACGAGCGCAATCTTCGCCGACTGGCTCCCACGCCCGACGCCGAGGCGAAAATAGTGCCTATGGCCGCGTGGATAGACAAGGCTTCGCGCTACGACCATGTGCCGGACCCGTACTACGAAGGCTCGGAAGGTTTCGAGCTTGTGCTCGACCTGCTCGAGAACGGGTGCAGAAGACTTTTCGACGCCCTTAAAAATTAGGCGTACAGGCAAACAATTCGCCGCCGAAGGCGGTTGTAATTGTAAGCTTTCACATTATGCACATCATACGCTTTATAGTCAGAACTCTGCTTTTTGTCCTGCTCGCAGTCCTGCTGCTTGTGGCGGGCACCCTTGCAACGCTGTACTCGCCCTGGACCCAGGACACTCTGCGCGAAGCGCTCGTGCGGCGTTTCGGCGCCGCTAACGGCGACACGCAGATTTCGCTCGACGGATTCCGGCTGCGTCCGCCGCTGCGCGTGGAGGCTACCGGCGTGGCGATAGTGCAGCACGGCGATACCCTGATGGCCGCCGACGCCTTGGAGGCCAGCGTGGCGCTGCTGCCGCTGCTGCGCGGCATGGTGCGTGTCGACGACGCCACGCTGCGCGGGGGCTACTACCGCATAGGCGCGCCGGACTCGGCCATGTGCCTGACCATACGCGCCGGACAAGCGCGCATCAGGCCTGCCGAGATAGAGCTGGCGTCGATGGGCATCGACGTGCACGACGCCGAGCTGCGGCACTGCAGGGTGGACATGCTGCTAAACCCCGACACTGCAGCCGCTGACACATCGGCAGCCGAAGCCTCGGAGATGAGCATACGGCTGCGCAGGCTGAGGGCCGACAGCCTCACCTACTGCATGCGCATGCTGCCTACGATAGACTCACTCGGGGTGTTTATGGCGCGCGCCGACATGGCCGACGGACTGATAGACATGCTGCCCCAGACCATATCGCTGCACTCGCTGCGCGGCACAGGGCTGCAGGCTGCCTATATAGCGCCCGACTCGGCCACGGTGGCCGCCACGCCGGTGGCCGCCGCTTCGGAAAGCACATCGGCACCATGGACAGTGACCATCGACAGCATCGGATTCGACCGCTCCGCCGCGCTGTACACCACACGTGGCGTACAGCCGCAGCCGGGGCTCGACTTCGGATATATCGCCGTCGACTCGCTGTCGCTCGGCATAAAGGATTTCTACAACCGTGCCTCGACTGTGACGGTGCCGCTTACGGTGGCCGGTACCGAACGATGCGGCCTCAGGCTGAAAGCGGCCGGCACGCTGCGTGTAGACTCCGCCGCACTCAGGCTCGACACCTTCAGCGTAGCCACTCCTACGGGCACTGCGCTCGCGTTTGACTACATGATGGGCATGGGCGACATGAGCGACCCTTCGCTGCCGATAGGAGCGAAAGCCGACGGGCGCATCAGCACCCCCGACATGCGCACCATGTTTCCGGCATTTACGCCGTACTTGGCTACGCTGCCCCGGTCGGGCGTAAAAATCGACGCCGACGCGTCCGGCACGATGGGACGCATCGACGTGCGCAGCCTCGACTTGGCCATGAACGGCTGCGTGAGCCTTAAGGCGCGCGGCTCCGTGAGCAATCCTATGGACACGCGCCATATAGGCGCCGACCTGACGATTGACGGACGCATAGCCGACGCCGCTCCCATAGCACGCTCGTTCATGGACCCGGCCATGATGAAGACTGTGCACATACCTCCGATGACGCTTGACGGACATGTGCGCCTGCGCGACGGCAATGCCGACGCACGGCTCACGGCGCGCACCGGCCGGGGCAGCATCGCGCTGGACGGCGCGTTCGGCATGCGAGGCGAAACCTACCGCGCCGATGTGCGCGCCGACGCGTTCCCGGTCAACGCCTTCATGCCGCTGGCGAGCGTGGGACGCGTCACAGCCACGCTGAAAGCCGACGGCTCGAAGCTGGACATAATGTCGAAAGCGGCCACGCTCAAGGCCAAAGCCGGCATAGCTTCGGCCGAATACGGAGGGCACACCTATACGGGCATAAGCGCAACGGCCGACATTGCCGGCGGGATAGCCGATGTGGATATCACATCGACCGACCCCGACATGCTGGCCCACATCACGGCGAAAGGCAATCTCGACGGCGATATACTCGACTGGGAAGCCTATGTGGACGCCGACCGTATAGACCTTAAGGCGCTGAATTTCGCGGCCGACGAACAGACCATCTCGGCCTCGCTGCGCGGACGGGCGTCGGTGGCTCCCGCCACCATGCATTTCAAGGCGGTAGTGGAACTCGACCGGCTGCAGATGCGCAGCCCGGCCGCGGAGTACAACATCAGCGACGTGCACGCCGACGTGAGCGCCGACTCCATAGTGGCGGCGGCGGTGGCCAACGGCGACCTGCGCGCCGACGCACACATACAGTGCCCGCTCGACACTCTGCTGGCCCGCACCGACAGCATAAGCGCCGTAATCGACACTATGGTCAGCCGCCACCGCATCGACGCACTGCGCCTGCAGAAAGCGATTCCGCACATGACGTTCGCCACACGGGCCGGTAACCGCAATTTCATAAACGACATACTGAAGAACTCGAAAATGGGCCTCGACAGCCTCGCTCTCGATTTCAGCAACGACTCGACAATGGCGCTGACCGGGCAGGTGCTCGGCATGCGCACAGCATCGATGCGTATCGACACCATAGGACTCGACGTGGCCCAGTTCGGCAACAACATATTCTTCAACGCCGCGGCCGACAACCGTCCGGGCACACTCGACGAGTTCGCGCATGTGATGCTCAGCGGCATGGCCATGAACGATATCGCAGCGCTGCGCATACGTCAGCGCAACATCAAGGACGCCACGGGCTACGACATCGGCCTGCAGGCCACTATGGCCGACAGCACGGCGAGAGTGTCGATAATTCCACTCGACCCCGTCATAGGCTACAAACCCTGGACGGTAAACGCCGGCAACTTCATAAGCTACAGCTTCCCGGACCGGCACGTCGACGCCAACATCCGCATGAAAGGCGACGGAAGCGCGCTCGACATATACACCGAGCATGTGGACGGCAGCCACGACCAGGAGGACCTCGTCGTGAGCGTGAGCGACATACACTTGCAGGACTGGATAGCGCTCAATCCGTTCGCACCGCCCGTGAAAGGCGACCTCAGCGCCCTCATAAGGCTGAACTACAACGACAACAAGCAGCTGAACGGACGCGGCACCATCGACCTCACGAAGTTCTATTACGGACGCGAGCGCGTGGCCGACATACACGCGCAGGCAGACGTGTCGACCATGCCTGGAGGAGCCGTCACGGCCACCGCCGATGTGTCGTTCGACGGACATCGCGCCATCACCCTGCGCGGAGCCCTCAACGACAGCACACTCACATCGCCGCTGAATCTCGACCTGTCTGTGATAAGTCTTCCGCTCAAGGTTGCAAACCCGTTTCTCGGAGCCGACCTCGGGCGCCTCGACGGCACTCTGAACGGCTCGATAGATATCGAAGGCACAAGCGACCGACAGACCCTCAACGGATGGCTGGCACTCGACTCCGCGTCTGTGTTCCTCGCCATGACGGCCACCGACTACCGCATCACGGCCGACACTGTGCCGGTGGTCAACAACCTCGCCCGCCTTAAGGATTTCGACATCTATGGCGTCAACGGCAATCCTCTCGCACTCAACGGCACCGTGGACATACACAATTTCGCCTCGCCGCAGATCGACCTAAGCATCCGCGGGCGCGACGTGCAGCTCGTCAACTCACGGCGCGCGGCACGCGGTGCCGATGTGTACGGCAAAGCCTTCATAGACCTCGACGCATCCGCCGCCGGCAACTTTGAGCTCATGCGTGTGAACGCGGCGCTGAAAGTGCTGTCGGGGACAAATGTCACCTACGTGATGCCCGACGCAGTGGAAACCCTGCAGTCGAAAAGTTCGGGGCAGATGGTGAAGTTCGTAAACTTCACGGACTCCGCCGCTATGGCGCAGGCCGATTCGGTAGCCCCCTCGGGCATGGCGATGGTGCTCGACGCATCGGTGACGTTTGAACCGGCATCGACCGTGTGCGTGGACCTTTCGGCCGACGGCAAAAACAAAGCCCAGCTTCAGCCCACAGGCGAACTCACCTACTCGCTGACACCGATGAACGGCGACGGACGCGTGTCCGGCCGCCTCAACATCGACGCCGGCTTCGTGCGCTACACGCCGCCGTTCATGAGCGAGAAACTGTTCCGCTTCCGGCCCGACAGCTACGTGGCCTTCAACGGCAACATGATGAACCCCACGCTCAACATACAGGCCGTGGACGTAATCAAAGCCAATGTGACGCAGGAGGGCCAGAACTCAAGGCTCGTGAACTTCGACGTCGGACTCTCAGTGACCGGCACACTCGAACAGATGAAAGTGGCGTTCGACCTCTCCACCGACGACGACATCACCGTGGCCAACGAACTGCAGGCCATGAGCCCCGAACAGCGGGCCAACCAGGCCATGAACATGCTGCTGTACAACGTGTACTCCGGCCCCGGCACGCGCGGCAACGCGGCCATCGGCGGCAACGCCCTGTTCTCCTTCCTCGAAGGGCAGCTCAACTCATGGGCGTCGAACACCATACGCGGCGTCGACATATCGTTCGGCATCGACCAGTACGACCGCACCGTCGACGGCAACACGTCGTCCACCATGAGCTACAGCTATCAGGTGTCGAAATCGCTGTTCGACGACCGCTTCAAAATCGTGGTCGGAGGCAACTACTCCACCGACGCCAACGCCGACGAAAATTTCTCGCAGAATCTTATCAACGACATTTCGTTCGAATACTTCCTGAACCGCGCGCAGACCATGTACATACGCCTGTTCCGGCACACCGGCTACGAAAGCATACTCGAAGGCGAAATCACCAAGACCGGCGTAGGCTTCGTCTACAAGCACAAGCTCAACTCGCTCCGCGACATATTCCGGCGCCGCAAGCCCGCGGCCACAGCCGCCGAAAGCGACGAAAACACCGCATCGCCCCGCGCGCAAGAACAATGAGGGCCCGTCAGACGTTGTAGTACCAGCAACCTGACTTACCTTCTTACACATATACACAATATGGAATACCTGACTAAAGACAAACTGGTTATTGTCGGCGCAGCCGGCATGATAGGCAGCAACATGGCCCAGACCGCCATAATGATGGGACTGACACCCAACATCTGCCTCTACGACCCATACGGTCCCGCACTCGAAGGCGTGGCGGAAGAACTGCGCCACTGCGGCTTCGAAGGCGCTGAAATCACGTTCACGACAGACATAAAGACGGCTCTCACCGACGCCAAGTACATAGTCAACTCCGGCGGCGCCGCACGCAAGGCCGGCATGACTCGCGAAGACCTCCTCAAAGGCAATGCAGCCATTGCCGAGGAATTCGGCAAAAACGTGCGCCAATACTGCCCCGACGTAAAACACGTGGTAGTGATTTTCAACCCCGCCGACATCACCGGCCTGATAGCCCTGCTCTACTCCGGCATCGAGCCAAAGCGCCTCACTACACTCGCCGCACTCGACAGCACCCGCCTGCGCAGCGAACTCGCCAAGCAGTTCGGCCTGCCCATGGACTCCATCACCGGCGCACGCACCTACGGCGGCCACGGCGAGCAAATGGCCGTGTTTGCATCCACATGCCTCGTCGACGGCGTAGCCCTCAACGAGATTATCGGCACCGAACGCTTCCCCGACTCCGCATGGCAGGAGCTGCGCACACGCGTGGTGCAGGGCGGCAAAAACATCATCGACCTGCGCGGACGATCTTCGTTCCAGAGCCCTGCATACCTGTCAATCGAAATGATTGCAGCCGCCATGGGAGGCAAACCTTTCCGCTGGCCTGCCGGCACCTACGTGAACAACGACCGCTACAGCCACATCATGATGGCCACCGAAACATCCATCACCGCCGACGGCGTAAGATGTCGCCCCATCAAGGGCACACCCGAAGAAATGGCCGAACTCGACAAGAGCTACCAACACCTGTGCACCCTTCGCGACGAGGTGATAGCCATGGGCGTGATGCCGCCCATTTCCGAGTGGCACAAACTCAATCCATATCTCGACAAAAAAACCTGCTGAAGCAGACAGACACACAAAAAAAGCGCGCGGAATTAGCCTGCGCGCTTTTTTATTGCCTGCCGCTACCGGGCAGGGCATAAAAAGAAAGAGCCCCGGGCTTCCTTGCGGAGGTCCGGGGCTCGGATAGG
>CAMWTJ010000046.1 GCA_947177185.1 uncultured Porphyromonadaceae bacterium
CCATCTCGAAATACACGACCCACGGTTTAACAAAAATTGGGGAACGGGCTCTAAGACTGTCTGGCGAGAAATAATCAGCCGAGCAGTGCGAGGGCGGCGAGGCGGTAGGAGTCGGCTCCGAATCCGGCGATGGTGCCCGCGCAGACGGGTGCGATGAACGATGTGCGGCGTATGGGCTCGCGGGCTGCTGTGCGGCTCATGTGGACTTCGACCACGGGTGTGGTGATGGCCTCGATGGCGTCGGCTATGGCGAGCGATGTGTGTGTGTAGGCGCCTGCGTTGAGAATGATTCCGTCGACGTTGCCGAATCCGTCGGCGTGCAGGCGGTCGATGATGGCGGCCTCGCTGTTGGTCTGAAAATGGTCGACGACGGCGCTGCCTGCCACGGCGTCGCGCACGCGCCCGACGATGGCGTCCATGGTTTCGGTGCCGTAGATGTCGGGGCGGCGGCGTCCTGTGAGGTTGAGGTTGGGGCCGTTGATTATGAGCAGTTTTTTCATGATGGGGCGGGGCTATTTTTTCATGCGGACGGCCTCGGTGGGCGGCAGCTCGGCGTTGCGCCGGCCGACAGCGTCGGCGACCATGCGCGCGAGGTGGACGTAGCCTTGTGCGGCTACGGTGCCTGTGAGGGCTATGGGTGTGCCTTCGTCGGCGTGTCGTCCGACGGCAGCTACGAGCGGCAGCTCGGCGAGCACCGGCACGTCGAAGCGTGCGGCGGTGGCGCGCACGGCCTCGTCGGAGCCGAAGATGTAGTAGCGTTCGTCGGGGTGCGGCTCGGGAGTGAACCATGCCATGTTGCTGACGATGCCGAGCACGGGCACGTTGATTTTGGGGTCGCGGAACATGGCTATGCCCTTGCGCGCGTCGGCGAGCGCGACTTCCTGGGGTGTGGTGACGACGATGGCGCCCGTGATGCCGAGAGTCTGAACGAGTGTGAGGTGGATGTCGCCGGTGCCCGGGGGCATGTCGATGACGAAGTAGTCTAGCTCGCCCCAGTCGGCCTGCTCGATGAGCTGCTTTAGGGCGTTGGAGGCCATGGTGCCTCGCCACACGGCGGCGCTGTCTTTTTCGATGAGGAATCCGATGGAGAGCAGTTTGACGCCGTATTTTTCAAGGGGTAGGATGAGGTTTTTTCCGTCGACCTCGTGCATGTAGAGCTGCTCGTCCTCGACTCCGAACATTTTGGGCATGGATGGTCCGAAGATGTCGGCGTCGAGCAGGCCGACGGAGTAGCCCTCGGCTGCGAGGCTTACGGCGAGGTTGGCCGCGACGGTGCTCTTGCCGACGCCGCCCTTGCCAGAGGAAACGGCCACGATGTTTTTCACGCCCGGGAGCGCGGGGGCCTTGGGCGCGGGTGCGAGCGTGCGCGATGTGATGCGTATGTCGGCCTCGATGTCGGGGTCGACGAGCGTGCGCAGAGCTGCCTCGGCGGCTTTGGCCACGGAGCGTGCGAAGGGGTCGGTGGCCTTGTCGAAGATGAGCGAGAAGCTGATGTGTCGTCCGTCGATGCGCAGGTCGTCCTCGACCATTCCGAGAGTGACGATGTCTTTGCCCGAGCCCGGGTAGCGCACGGTGCGCAGGGCGTCGGTGATTTGTGCGGGGTATAGCGGGTTGTTCATGCGGGGAGTGTCAGTGGGTTTGGTTTTCGGGGTCGTTGCCGTCGGCGTCCATGAGCTGCGGCATCTGTATGTGTCCGCGCGAGTAGCTGCGGTAGGTGTCGAGAGGGATGTCGTCGGCGTCGGGCTCGGTGAGTGGTGCGTCGCCGTCGAGGCAGAACTGGAGGTACTTGATGGTGAGTCCGCGGTCGAGCCACTGCTGCTCGTAGTGAGTGCGTATGCCGAGCCATGGCATGGCTTCGACGGAGCCGTCGGCGTAGAGGTCGGGCGTGGCGGCCTCGACGTGCAGCGCGTTGAGGCGCGCCATGCGCTCGGTGTAGGTGTAGAGGAAGGGGCTGTCGGTCTTGAGTCGCAGCATGCATCCTGGGGCTGCGACGCGGCGGTACATGGTGCAGAAGCGTGTGCCTGTGAGGCGCTTGTTGGGTTTCTGCATCTGCGGGTCGGGGAAGGTGATCCAGATGTCGTCGACCTCGCCCGGCGCGAAGAAGCTGTCGAGCATCTCGATGCCTGTGCGGATGAAGGCCACGTTGGTGAGGCCCATGCGCTGTGCGGCTGTGGCTCCGGCGTGCATGCGCGCTCCTTTGATGTCGATGCCGATATAGTTGCGCGAGGGGTCGCGCTGTGCGAGTCCGACGGTGTATTCGCCTTTTCCGCATCCGAGTTCGAGAACTATCGGGCGGTCGTTGCCGAAAAACTCGTGCCAACGTCCGCGCAGCGGAAACCCTTCGGCTGCGAGCCGTGCGTAGGGATACTGGTGCACGAAATCTATTTTGTCGAGTTCGCTGAATTTGCGTAGCTTGTTCTTACCCATTTCGAGCTATTTTTATGGTTGCGTGCACGCGCGCGTCGTGTCCGAGCGCGCACACGATGTAGATGTTTTCGTCCCATCGGGCAGTGTCGACGGCGGCGCGTCCGTCGGGCGTGAGATTGGTGCGTGCCAGAGTGTGTCCGGCGGAGTCGTAGAGCTGTATGCCTCGAACAGCTGCTGCAGCGGCGCCCTGCAGCTCGACGATGAGAGTCTTGCCCTCGAAGTAGGCGCGTATGCGTCCGGCGGGGGCGTCGGCGTCGGGCGTGTCGATGCCGCTTGTGGCTGAGATTCTGAAATCCTGCCACTGTGCGGCGGCCTCGAAGGCGTCAATCATGGCAGGCGCGGCCGTGAGCTGCACGTCGGCCTGCTCGACTCCGCGCCATACGTCTTGCCCGAGCTGCGGCACGGCGTCGAGCGCCGATGCGTCGAGTTCGCGCATGCCCGTCATGCCTTCCATGGCACCGTGGCCGAGAGCTTCGAGCGATGCGGGCAGCCTGACGTAGGCGGCGGCGCTGACACCCTGCAGGGCGTAGTCGCCGAGCTCGGTGGCTGCCGCGAGGGCTGCTGTGGCGTCGGCTTCGGCGGCTCCGGCCAGGGCGTAGGCCGGTACGGGGCCTTCGGGCAGGCGTACGTCGGTGAGTGCCGTGCAGCCCATGGCGACGGCGCGTTGTGCGTCGGCGCCGTCGGGCAGCGAGAGCGCTCGCAGCGCTGTGCATCCGGCGAAGGCTCCGGCACCGACTTCGGCGAGTGCGTTGCAGCCTTCGAGCGAGGCAGCCTCCAGGCCTGCTCCGGCAAAAGCCAGGGGGCCTATGGAGCGTAGCCGCGGGCCGAAGGCGAAGGCGCGCAGGGCGGTGCAGCGCTCGAAGGCGCGCTCGCCAATGGCGGTGAGTCCGGCGGCACCGTCGAGGCCGGTCAGAGCGTTGCATCCGGCGAAGCATCGGTCGGGGACGGCCTGCGCGGCGGTGGCTGCAGTGCGCAGCGCTGTGCATCCGGCGAAGGCTCCGTGGCCGAGCGTGGCGCCGCCGAGGGCCGCCGATTGCAGGGCTGCGCACCCGGCGAAGGCTCCGCTGCCTATGGCCGCTACGGAAGCGGGCACTGTAAGCTCGCGCAGCTGCGTGCCTGCGAGGGCTCCGTCGCCGATGGCCGCAAGCGTGCGCGGCAGCATGATCTGCTGCAGCTGCGAGCCGGCGAGTATCATGGCCGGGAGTGTGGCCGCGGGGTATATGCGCGTGCCTGCGATGGCTTCGCCGTCGTAGGCGGCGATGGTGGCGGCTGATATGTCGAGAGAGGCGAGTGCCGGCATTTCGCGCGCCATGAAATGAAAGTCGGCGGCGTCGAGCGTGCCGGTGGCAGTGAGCGCGGTGACGGCCTCGGGCTGCTCCACGAGCGAAGCCAGTGTGCCCGGCACGCCCACGCTGACCGACAGCGCCCTCGCGGCCATTGCGGCCGGGAGCATCAGGGCGATAAGGAGAGTGGCAAGTCGTGTGGTCATATATGATGCTTATTCGAAAACGTATGCAAAAATACGTAATTTTTTTCAAGTTAATCGCACTTTTATGCACGGCGGTTCGTTTCTTTTTCATAATTTTGTCGGCTGAAACATAACCGCACACATTTTTAAATTTAATTTTAATATATACATGCTGAAGAATCTGGTAATCGTGGAGTCGCCTGCCAAGGCCAAGACCATAGAGAAATTCCTGGGCAAGGACTACAAAGTAATGTCGAGCTACGGCCATGTCCGCGACCTAAAGCGCAAGAGCTTCAGCATCGATGTGGACGGCGGCTTCGCTCCCGTGTATGAGATACCCGAGGAGAAGCAGGCACTGGTGGAGGAGCTGCGCAAGGCGGCTTCCGAGGCCGAGATGGTGTGGCTGGCGTCTGATGAAGACCGCGAGGGAGAGGCCATAGCGTGGCACCTGTACGAAGTGCTGGGCCTGAAGCCCGAGCGCACGCGCCGCATAGTGTTTCATGAAATCACGCGCAAGGCTATCCTCAACGCGATAGCTCACCCGCGCGGCATCGATATCAACCGCGTGGACGCTCAGCAGGCTCGCCGTGTGCTGGACCGCATAGTGGGCTTCGAGCTGTCGCCGGTGCTGTGGAAGAAAATCAAGCCCGCGCTGTCGGCGGGCCGTGTGCAGAGTGTGGCGGTGCGTCTGATAGTGGAGCGCGAGCAGGAAATCAAGAACTTCGTGAGCGAGCCGTACTGGCGCGTCGGCGCCACGTTTGCGGCGTCGGACGGCACGACTTTCGGCGCCGAATACTGCCGCCGCCTGCCCGACGAGGCTTCGTCGCGCGAGCTGCTGGAGCGCTGCTCCGGGGCGCGCTTCGCGGTGGCCGATGTGGCCGTGAAGCCTCACGCCAAGGCTCCGGCGCCCCCGTTCACGACCTCGACGCTGCAGCAGGAGGCCTCGCGGCGCCTGGGCTTCACGGTGGCGCAGACGATGATGGTGGCCCAGCGGCTGTATGAGGCCGGTCACATCACGTATATGCGTACCGACTCCGTGAACCTCAGCGAAGAGGCCCTGGCCGCCATCTCGGCCGAGATATCGGGCAAGATGGGCGAGCAGTATCTGCAGCTGCGCCGCTACCACACCAGCAGCAAAGGCGCCCAGGAGGCCCACGAGGCCATACGTCCGGCGTATGTGGACCGTCCGACCATCGACGGCTCGGCGCAGGAAAAGCGGCTCTACGCCCTGATATGGCGCCGCACGCTGGCGTCGCAGATGGCCGACGCCCAGATAGAGAAGACCACGGTGGAGATAGCCCGCGAGGGCTCTGCCGCGGACCGCTTCACGGCGTCGGGCGAGGTGGTGAAATTCGACGGCTACCTGCGCGTGTACAGCACTCCGGCCTCCGAAGGCGACGAGGCCGAGAGCGGCATGCTGCCGGCCATGGCCACGGGCCAGCAGCTCGAGGCGCGCGCCGTGACGGCCACCGAGCGCTTCACGCAGCAGCCTCCGCGCTACTCCGAGGCCACGCTGGTGCGCAAGATGGAAGAGCTGGGCATCGGCCGCCCGTCGACGTACGCTCCCACCATCTCGACCATCCAGCAGCGCGAGTATGTGGAGAAAGGCGAGCACGAGGGCGTGGCGCGCTCCTTCGCCGTGCTCACGCTGGGCGAGGGCGGCCGCATAGTGCGCAGCGAGCGCAGCGAGGCCGTGGGCAGCGACAAGGGCAAGCTCATACCCACGGACATAGGTACCGTGGTGAACGATTTCCTCACCGACTATTTCCCCGACATCCTGGACTATAACTTCACGGCCCGCGTGGAGGAACGCTTCGACGACATAGCCGAGGGCAAGCTGCCGTGGACGGGCGAGATACGCGAGTTCTACGACATGTTCCACCCGGTGGTGGACCGCACGCTCAACATGCGCCTGGAGCACAAGGTGGGCGAGCGCGTGCTGGGCAAAGACCCGTCGACGGGCGAGCCCGTGAGCGTGAAGATAGGCCGCTACGGCCCGCTGGTGCAGATAGGCGACGGCGAGGGTGACAGCAAGCCCCGCTTCGCGTCGCTGCTCAAGGGCCAGAGCATGGCCACAATCACGCTCGAGGAGGCTCTGCGCCTGTTTGAGTTTCCGCGCACGCTCGGCACGTATGAGGATGCCGACGTGACGGTGGCCATAGGCCGCTTCGGGCCTTATGTGCGCCATCAGGGCAAATTCGTGAGCATACCGAAGGACGAGGCGCCCGCCGAGGTGACGCTGGAGCGCGCCGTAGAGCTGATACAGGCCAAGCGCGAGAGCGAGAGCCGCAAGGTGGTGAAGACCTTCGACGAAGCTCCCGACACGCAGATACTGAACGGGCGTTTCGGAGTGTACATAGCCAGCGACGGCGCCAACTACAAGCTGCCCAAGACGGTGGCCGACCCCGCCGCGCTCACCCTCGACGAGGTGCGCGAAATCATAGCCTCGCAGGCCTCGCGCCCCAAGACCCGCACCCGCCGCGCCGCCGCATCCAAAAAGAAATAAGCACGCCACGAAATCATGAAACGTCTGTCATGCAAACCGGGCGCCGAGCGCAGCAAGCCGCGTCCCGACATCATACTCCGATTCCGCCCCGAGGCCGAGGGCGGTCTGCTCGAATATCTGTTCTCGGCCATGCCCGACCGCAAGCGCACCACCGTGAAGGACTATCTGAAGCACCGCCAGGTGATGGTGGACGGGGTGGTCACGACGCAGTGGGACACGCCGCTGTCGGCCGGCGCCGATGTGCGCGTGAACACGTCGCGCGAGTTTCAGGTGTTTTCCAACCCGCGGCTCAAGATAGTGTATGAGGACGACGACATAATCGTGGTCAACAAGGGCTACGGGCTGCTGTCGGTGGGCACCGACAGCAAGCGCGACGGCACGGCCTACTCGATGCTGCGCGACTATGTGAAGCGCGTGGACCCGCGTCAGAAACTGTTCATAGTGCACCGACTCGACCAGCACACGTCCGGGCTGATGATGTTCGCCAAGACGCCGCAGGCCAAGGAAGAGATGCAGCACAACTGGAACAACATGGTGCTGGAGCGCCGCTATGTGGCCGTGGTGGAGAAAGGCGCGCCCGAGCCCGCCGAGGGCATCGTGCGCAGTTTCCTGGCCGAGAACGCCGAGCATGTGGTGTATGTGACCGCCGACCCGGCTGCCGGACGCGAGGCCGTGACGGAATACCGCACGCTGGCCGCCCGCGGGCAGTATGCGCTGGTGGAGCTTCAGCTGGCCACGGGGCGCAAGAACCAGATACGCGTGCACATGCAGCAACTGGGGCATCCCATAGCCGGCGACCGCAAGTACGGTGCCGAAACCTCGCCGATACGGCGTCTGGCGCTGCACGCGCGCACGCTGCGCTTTGTGCATCCGGTGACGCGCCGCGACATGCATTTCACCACGCCCGTGCCGGCGTCATTCCGGGGACTGGTGTGAAGCAGGCGGCCGACATACTGCGCCACGCCGGCATATCGGCCACGCCGAACCGGCTGCTGGTGGTCGACGCGCTGCTGGGCGCGCCCGGTCCGCTGGCCCTGGCTGATCTGGAAACGCTGCTCCCGACGATGGAGCGTTCGGGCATATTCCGTGTGCTGTCGCTGCTGGCCGAGAGCCATGTGGCACACACCGTCAACGACGGCACGCGCTCGCTCAAGTATGAGCTGTGTCCGGCGTCCGACGGCGGCCACACGGCAGCCGACCACCACGTGCATTTCCACTGCACGGCGTGCGGGCGCACGTATTGCCTCGACATCCCCGTGCCCGCCGTGGCGCTGCCCGAGGGCTACGAGGCCGTCACGGCCAACTTCGTGCTCGAGGGCCTCTGTCCCGTGTGCTCGTAACAATAGGCGCCCTTCGCGCGTTTATAGATAAAACCGGCATCAGCCGATGCCTCTCTCACCCGCGCCGCATGCGGCGCATCATACCAACTATTCAGTATATGGAAACAACACGACAAGCCAAAATCGCACGCCTGCTGCAGAAGGAACTCAGCGAGATATTCCGCCAGCAGACAGCCAAGACCCACGGCGTGCTCGTCACGGTGACGGCCGTGCGCGTGTCGCCCGACCTTTCGATAGCAAGGGTGTATCTGTCGGTATTCCCCGGCGATAAGGCCGCCGAAATGATAGAAAGCATCAACCGCTCGGCCAAGACCATACGCTATGAGCTGGCCTCGCGCGTGCGCTTTCAGCTGCGCAAGACACCCGAGCTGGCCTTCCATCTCGACGACTCGCTGGACTATATCGACAATATAGACCATCTTCTCGCCAAATAAGAGCCCGTCAGCCCGATTTATTAACTCAAAGACGCCTTCGGCCCACGATTTGACAAAAATCGCGGGTACGGGCTCTGAAACGCCACACCGCTACAGGCAGTGCTCGCTTTAAGAATCGCCACCCGCTATCTGTTCGCACGCAAGAGCCACGCGGCCGTCAACATCATATGCGGCGTCGCCATACTCGGTGTGGCGGTGGCCGTCATGGCCATAGTGGTGGTGCTCAGCGTGTTCAACGGCTTCTCGTCGCTGGCCGAACGGCAGATGGGACGCTTCGACGCCGACCTGCGCATCGAAAGCGCCCGCGGCGGACGCTTCATGGCGGCGGCCGACTCGCTGGCGGCAGCCGTGGCGGCGCGCCCTGAGGTGGCGGCCGCCGTGGCCGTGGTCGACGAGCGCGCGCTGGCCACGTCGGGCTCGGCGCAGATGCCTGTGCGCATAAAGGGCGTGGCTGCCGGCTACGAGGCCGTCACGGCCATGGACTCCATCACGCTCGACGGCGCCTATGCCACGGACAGTGTGTACGGCTTCGCGCCGGCGCAGCTGGCGGTGGGAGTGGCCGGCTATCTGGGCGTGCGCCCGCTCGCGGGCAACGTCATAGGCCTCTACGTGCCGCGCCGCCTCGGACGCATCAACCCGGCCAACCCTGCCACGGCCTTCCGCGGCGACTCGTTGGCCGTGCGCTCCGTGTGGCAGACCGACCGCCCGGAATTCGACGCCGACCGCGTGGTGGTGCCTATAGACGTGGCGCGCGGACTGCTGCAGCTGGCGCCGGGCGAGGCGTCGGCCGTGGAGGCGGCGCTCGTGGCGGGCTCCGATGCCGACGCCGCTGCCGCACGGCTGCAGAGCGCGCTCGGCGACGATGTGCGCGTGCTCACCCGCGCGCGGCAGAACGCCGACTCGTTCCGCATGATAGCCGTCGAGAAGTGGCTCACGTTCCTGCTGCTGCTGTGCATCCTTGGAGTGGCGGGCTTCAACATCGTGAGCACGCTGTCGCTGCTCGTGCTCGAGAAGCGCGACAATATGGCCACGCTGCGCGCCCTCGGCGCCACACGCCGCTGCGTGCGCGCCGTGTTCATGTGGCAGGGAGCGCTCGTGGCGCTGGCGGGAGGCGCCCTGGGCATGCTGCTCGGGCTGTGCCTGTGCCTGGCGCAGCAGCACTGGGGACTGGTGCGGCTCAGCGCCGACCCCGGCTCGCTCACCATCAGTGTCTATCCCGTGGAGGTGCAGGCGCCCGACCTGCTGGCCGTGGCGGCCGCAGTGGCCGCAGGCGCCCTGCTGTCGGCTCTGATAACGCGTTTTTTCACAAAGGATTTGTAATGCAGACAGTATTGTTCAACGAAACCATATTCGGCCCCGTGCGCTCGCGTCGGCTCGGGCTGAGCCTGGGGGTGAACCTCTCGCCGCGCGACGGCAAGGTGTGCACCTTCGACTGCCTCTACTGCGAGGCCGGCTACAACGCCCAGGGCCCCGGCACCACAGGGCTGCCCGCACGCGCCGAGGTGGCACGCCTGCTCGACGAGCGCCTGCGCGCCATGGCCGCCGAGGGCGAGCTGCCCGACGTGATCACATTCTCGGGCAACGGCGAGCCTACGGTGCACCCGGAGTTCGCGGCCATCGTGGACGACACGCTGCGCGCGCGCGACCGCCGCTGTCCGGCGGCGCGTGTGAGCGTGCTGTGCAACAGCACCATGCTCGGCCGCCCCGAGGTGGCGGAAGCGCTGCGGCGCGTCGACAACGCCATACTCAAGCTCGACAGCGCGCTCACGCCCACGCTGCGCGCGCTCGACAGGCCGGCGTCGCCCGATTTCACCGCCGAGCGCGCCATAGCGCTGCTGGAGGCCTTCGGCCCCAAGGCTATAGTGCAGACACTGCTCACCCGCGGCACGCACGACGGCGAACCCGTCGACAACACCACGCCGGCCGAGCTCGACGCCTTGATAAACGCCTACAGGCGCATCCGCCCGCGCGAGATAATGCTCTACACCATAGACCGCCGCACGCCCGAGCAGTCGCTGCAGCGCATACCCGCCGACGAGCTGCGCGAGGCCGCCGCACGCATCAGTTCCGCCACGGGCATACCCGTGCAGGTGTCGGCCTGAAGGCGGCTCCCGCGCCCTATCTTAAAAATTGATAATTAAGGAATACTCTCCTCGGATAAACTTTAATTATTGATTATGAATTACTAATTTTGTGAAACAATTAACACACTTGACTTATGAGTAAAGAACTCGACCGCCTCAGCTATGCCCTCGGCATGAGCATGGGCCACAATTTCAAAGCATCAGGCATCGAAAAGATAGACAGCGCCGACTTCGCCGCAGGCGTGGCCGCCGTGTACGACGGCGAGGCTCCCCGCCTCACCTACGACGAAGCCAAAGGCATCATACGCGACTACTTCACGGCCCTCGAGGCCAAGCAGCAGGAAGCCGCACAGAAGATGGGCGAGGTGAACGCCGCCGCCGGCCGTGCGTTTCTTGAGGAAAACGGCAAGCGCGCCGAGGTGAAGACCACCCCCAGCGGCCTGCAGTATGAGGTAGTGGCCGAAGGCGACGGCGCGCAGCCCAAGCCCGGCGACATGGTGACCGTGCACTACACGGGCCGCCTGATAGACGGCACCGTGTTCGACAGCAGTGAGGAGCGCGGCGAGCCCGCCACGTTCGGCGTCACGCAGGTGATACCGGGCTGGGTGGAGGCCCTGCAGATGATGAAGACAGGCAGCACATGGCGCCTGTACATCCCCTCGGAGCTCGCCTACGGCCCTCAGGGTGCGGGCGGCGCCATAGGCCCCAACCAGACTCTGATTTTCGACGTCACGCTTCTCGGAGTAAACGCCGGCAAGTGATGGGCGCGAGTCTGCTTTGGCGTCTGGCCGCAGCGGCGGCCGTAGTGGCAGCCCTGGCCGTGCCTGCGCGTGCGGCCGCGGCCGGTGTCGCCGCCGATTCCACGTCGGTGGCCGTAGGCACCATGCTCGGCCACACGATAGGCTCCATCGTCGACGAGTTCGAGCAGGGCGGTGTGGCCCTCGACCGCGCAGCCGTGGCCGAGGCCGCCGCGCGGGCCATACGAGGCGAGCGCACCGGCATCGACGCCGAGCGGGCGCAGGAGATGGTCAGCGCACTGCTGGAGCGCGTGCAGGGCGTCAACGTGACCGACAGCTTCGACACCGCCTCGCAGCAGCGCTTTCTCGACGAGGCCGCCGCGCGCGAAGGCGCCGTGCGCACTCCCTCGGGAGTGGTGCTCGAGGTGATAGTGGAAGGCGAAGGGCCCATGCCCGGACCCGACGACACCGTCAGGCTGAGCTACGTAGGCCGCCTGAGCGACGACACCGTGTTCGACGCCACCGACGACCCCGTGCTCTTCCCCATATCGCAGCTCACGCCCGGCCTGGCCGAAGGGCTGATGCTCATGCGTCCCGGCGGACGCTACCGCCTCACCATACCGGCCTCGGGAGCCTACGGCGAGCAGGGCATACCGGGTGTGATTCCCGGACGCGCCGCGCTGCGCTTCAACATAGAGCTCCTGTCAGTAGAGCCGCGCAAGTGAAACAGAAATCCATAAATTCACAAATATTCAATTCAAAACAAGATGAAAAAACTCATTTTCGGCGCAGCAGCCATCGCAGCCGTAGCCATGGCCTCCTGCTCCGGCAACAAAACAGCCGGCGCCTCTGAAGCCGACACCGACGTGTTCGCTGTCAGCGCAGCCACCTCCGACTCCGTCAACCAGGCTTTCGGCAACATGGTGGGCGCATCGATACTCAGTGAGTACACCCGCCTCGACTCGGCCATGAAGGCCGAACAGCCCAAGTCCGACATCCTCAAGGGCGTGCAGTACGCCATGGGCGCTCCCGAAAAGCCCGGCGTGACGGTGGGCATGCAGATAGGCCTGCAGATGCTCGGCAACGTGCAGCGCATGCGCGACCTCGGCATCGAACCCGACCGCACCGCCATACTCAACGCGTTCAAGAAAACATTCATGTCCGACAGCTCCGACGCCGAAGGCGCCCGTGCCGCACAGATGGCCTACCAGATGCTCATGACCCGCATCCAGGAAGAAAGCAAGGCTTTCGAGGACGCCAAGAAGGCCAATGCGCCCGAAGCACTCGAAAATGTGGCCGCAGGCGAGAAATTCCTCGCAGCAGCCATGGCCGCCGACCCCGACGTGAAAGTGAGCGAGAGCGGCCTCGGCTATAAGATAGAAAACGAAGGCGAAGGTGAAAAAATCACGCGCCAGAACCTCGCCCGCGTCAAATACACCGGCCGCCTCGTCGACGGCACCGTGTTCGACAGCAGCGACGACGCCCGCCTCTCCCCCTCCGGCGTGGTGAAAGGCTTCGGCGAAGGCCTGCAGATGCTCGGTAAGGGCGGCAAGGCCACTCTCTACATCCCCGGCAAGCTCGCCTACGGTGTGGACGGCGCTCCCCGCGCCGGCATCGGCCCCAACGCCATGCTCGTGTTCGACATCGAGATTCTCGACGTCAACTGACAAGGCATACACACACCCACATCAAAGCGCCCCGCGAGTGCACCGCACCCGGGGCGCTTTTTTGCGCCGCATCCGGCGCAGAACATGCAGTAATACTACAAAATATGTTGAAAAACATATGCCGGCCGGCAGTCTGATTGTAGATAAATGTTTACCTTTGCAAATATTTACCAATCCATTATTATAAATCCATAAACAATCTCTTTATGATGAAACGTTTACTCCTTTCCGCCGCAGCCGCCGTGGCTGTGGGCTTCGGCGCCAGCGCCGACACTCTCGACATGCTGCCCACCCTTGGCTCCGGCGGCTGGGAATCCAGCTACGACGCTGCTACCCACACCATCACCTACGACGGTGCGTGGAAGGGTCGCGGATGGTGGTTCGGCGAAGGTGCCGATGCTGCCAATTTCAGCGCCTACGACGAAATGGTAGTTGAATTCGAAGCCGTTGATTTCAGCGTGCAGCTCGTGGTTGAATACGACGGCAGCGCCTCAAGCTCCACCAACGCGGTTGAAGCCGGCAAGACCAAAGTCGTGACCACTCTCGACGAAACAGCCAAGGCTGCCGTGAAGCAGATCTACATCCAGAACAGCGCCGTGGGCAGCCTCACCGTGACCGCCGCATATATGCAGAACTCCGCAGTGGTAGACCCCTCCGTGCCCGTTGAACTCATCTCCGAGCCCCAGACACTCTCCGGCTGGAACAACTTCAAAATCACCGCCGGCGACTTCGCGGCTGCCAAACTCACGGCAGGCGACCAGCTCGTGCTCGACTACACCGCCGAAAGCGGCAACGGCTTCAAGGTGTGCGAACCCACCGACGGCTGGCCCACCATGCCCTTCATCAAGGCTCTTGACAACTACAACGCCGAATACGGCACCATCTACCTCGACGACACCAAGAACACTATCGCCTTCAACCTCGACGCCGAAAACGTGGCTCTCATGCTCGCCAACGGCGCTATCTTCCAGGGCGACAAAATCGTCGTGAACAAAGTGCTCGTGCTCCACAAGGAAGCTCAGGCAGGTATCGCCGACGTTGCCGCCGACGAAAACGCTCCCGTGGAATATTTCAACCTTCAGGGCGTGCGCATCGCCGAGCCCGCTGCCGGTCAGATCGTGATTCGCCGTCAGGGCACCAAGGTGCAGAAAATGTACGTGAAATAATACCAATACCACAATACCATAGCGAAGCGCGCAGGCCTCAGGCTTGCGCGCTTTTTTGGGTGAGTGGGGCGGCGCCGCCGCCCCACGGCCAGCGTGTATGTGCGAAAAAACAAAAAAGAGGATACATCCGGCGGATGTTCCTCTTTCATGCGCTTCAAGGTGGACTCGAACCATCGACCCTCTGATTAACAGTCAGATGCTCTAACCGACTGAGCTATTGAAGC
>CAMWTJ010000047.1 GCA_947177185.1 uncultured Porphyromonadaceae bacterium
CCCCCTATCCGAGCCCCGGACCTCCGCAAGGAAGCCCGGGGCTCTTTCTTTTTATACTTTTTGACATGGCAGAGCAATGAATATTTCTGCATAGTCAAGAAGCACGTAGCTGCGGAATCTTATGACGATTGCTTACGTAAGTGTATTGCCGCCGGCAATCCATTGCCCCAATGGTATCTTTTGCTTGAAGGTGAAGATATAATAGGCTGTGCGGGATTGATTACTAACGATTTCAACTCGCGTATGGATTTATACCCGTGGCTTGCTGCGCTCTATATAGACGAATTTCACAGAGGCCGTAATTATGGATATCTTCTGATAGAAAAAGCCAAAGAGGATGCCGAGCATATGGGGTTCAGGACTTTAAATCTATGTACCGACCATGTCGGTTATTACGAAAAGTTTGGTTTCTCCTATATTGGCGATTGCCATCACCCCTGGGGTGAATGTACAAGAGTATATTAGGCAATACTTTGATTTAGGGCTATAAATGTAAGTCGCGTTATGGATATAGCGCGACTTATTTTGGGGAACCGGGTCTTAAAAAATACTACAGCGCAGGGCGTATGATCATGAATTCTCCGCGTGTTCCGGGCGATACGCTGTAGCGTCGCAAGCCCCAGCCTTCGTTAGCTGCTCGCCCGGACAGCGGATGGCCGTCGAGAGAAATCACGTCGTAGGTGCTGTGGCATTGAGGACACTCCGCTTCGTGAGAGTCGTTGATAAAGACGCGCACGTCGCGCTTGACTTCTACGGGGCATGCTGCGTCGAAGGCGCGAGGCGTACCCATCACGTCGCATACAAGAAGTATTCCGCCATAGCCGGTTTCGTCGATAGCCGTGTACGGATAGTTGGAGGGCGTGCGCAGGCTTTTTACAAAAAGGCGTGCGTCAAGCGCCGCCGGCGTGCCGTAGAGCGTCCAATCTGCCTGAGTGTTGAAACTCAGGGATACCGGCATTAACGGCACGCGGTCGTCGTCGAGATGGTGGCACGATGGCGCAATGGCCAAGGCTAATGCCGTCACAGCAGCGGCCGCGCGCTTTCTCACTTGTTGAGGTTGACGATAAGCTGTGCGAACTGGTCGACCGCTTTCTGCATCGTGCCTCCTATCATAGGACGGAGCATGGCCGGAATATCAATCTCAAGTACGGCTGTAGCTTCAGTTGTGTCAGCAGAAAGCACTTTGAGCTCTACTGCTATGGTCATGCTCATAGGCATACCTTCGGCAGCGAAAGCTACGCGTTTTTCAGAGTGTTCTTTGACGCGGAACTTTACCTGCCCCACCTGGGGAGTGTTCATCACTATCGTATCGGTAGTGAATTCGATGTCGCCTACTTTTGCGCGTTCTTCGGCCGGGAGTGAGTCGAGAGCGGTCTGAAGTGACGTAAGATCTGAGAATCTGTCGGCGATTTCGTTGACAGGACGGTTGATTTCTACAGGTTGTGCTTTATATGTTGCCATGTGAAAGTTCTGCGTTAGTTATTCGTTGTCGTTGTCGCCTGGTGTCCAGCTTTCGGGGTCGTCGTGCCACTCGTTCAGAGCGGTCACGTCGGATTGCCGTATAAAGCCTTCCTGCAGCGCTTCGCGAAGGATGTCGCCGAAATGAGAAAGTGCTTTGAAGGGTATGCCCATTTCGTCAAGCCTGCATGCGGCGTCTTCGAAGTCGAAATCGAGCATTGCCACAATGCCCACCACATCGCATCCGGCGTCGCGCAATGTCTGTGCGACACTCAGAGAGCGGTTTCCGTTGCTTATAAGGTCGTTTACAATCACCACCTTCATGCCAGGCTTGAGATTGCCTTCTATAAGATTCTCCAGGCCGTGGTCCTTGGGGGTGGTGCGCACGTAGGCATACGGGAGGCCGAGCTCATCGGCCACCATGGCAGAATACGCGATGGCGCCTGTGGCAACGCCTGCCACAGCCTCAGCCTCTCCGAAGTGCTCCATGATAAGGCGTGCGAGCTGTATTTTGATAAATGTGCGTAGGGCGGGGTACGACAGCGACTTGCGCATGTCGGTATATATAGGCGCGTTCCAGCCGTTGGCCCAAATGAAAGAATTGTCGGGCTGAAGATTGATAGCGCTTATTTGCAGGAGCTTTCCTGCGAGTAGTCGGGCCACTTGTTCCATATAGAAATGTGTACTTGAATTGTTTCGGATGCAAAATTACGCAAAAAACCGCTTATTTGCGATATGAGATTACACTTTTTTGCCCTGTATTAAACTTTTTTGCGTGGAAAGTATCTATATATAAAACAATTTTCCGAAACACATTTAATTTATACGATTATGCGTCGGTTTGTGATTTCTTTCTCAATAGTCCTGCTGTTGGCAGCCATGTCGGCCGACAGCGCCACGGCGCGCGGACGCAACGAGCGTGGCCGCACGTCGCCCACTGAGCAGCGCCACCGTCCCGACAAAGTCGGCGGCAGCAGCAATCGTGGCAAAAACAAAGGAAACCATAAAGAGGACTTAAAAAGCAGTCATAAGAACCGTCACGATGGGAAACCCGGGCAGGGCAATCCCCAGCATGGCCACGGCGGAAAGCCCGACAAAGGGCATAACACACATGGGCACTATAATCCCCAGCGGCCGCATCCCGGCCATCATAATCCTCCCGCGGTGCGTCCGGGGCACGCGCCGCAGCATCCGCATGGCCCGGTGCATCATGCTCACCACGGGCGCCCTCACCGTCCGTACATGTATCCGCACCGTCCGTTCCACCGGCCAACGCCGCCACCGCCCGCCTGGCGCCCGGTGCGTCCATGGCGTCCGTTTCACACAATACTCGGTGTGACCCTCGGCACAACCATAAATCTGAGCATAAACGCGCTTCTCAGCAGCGGCTACTCTGTGAGCGGCTACGACAGCGATGCTGTGTACCTGTCGAATGTGCCCATGCTTAACTACATATGGCCTGCCGCCAATCTGTATTATGGAAGCGGGGGCGGACTTTATGGTTCGGAATTCGTTTACTCCACTTCAGGGTTCAATCTGTCGCGCTACAATGCTGTGTTCCGCGATTTGACATCGGTTTACGGCAGCCCCTATAGTGTGCGGCAGCTTACTGGAGGCGGACGTACGGCGGTATGGTGGGGCGACGGGCAGTATATAACGCTGACTTATGCCGGCAATTATGCCAACAACGGCTCCCTGCGCTACTACACGACATTGAGTTTCGGGCGCTGATAACGCAGGCCATAGTCGCGCAACGTGCTTGCATCTAAAAAGACAATTTTGAGAAATCCGCAATGAATGAGGAACGCGCCGGGCCGTGAGCTTAGGCGCGTTTCATAGTATATGGACCAAAAGTGCTTTGTCAGTGCTCTGTAGAAATTAAAAACCCCTTGAAACTCAGCGAGTCAAAAGGGGTATATTGTGCGCATGAAGGGACTCGAACCCCCACGTCCTAAGACATCAGATCCTAAGTCTGACGCGGCTACCATTACGCCACATGCGCATATTCGCTTGCAAAGGTACTACTTTTTGCAGGAATTCGCAAAAACAAGAAAACTATTTGTGGATAAATTTGGGTAATAAACCTAAATGAGCTAATTTTGGGCTGTCATGGAGCGATTGATGCATTACGTGTGGCAGCACCGTCTGGTGCTTGCCGGGGACATGGTCACTACCGACGGGCGCCGTGTGGAGATCATCGACCCCGGTATGCTCAATCGCGACGCAGGCCCGGATTTCTTTAACGCCAAGGTGCGTATAGGCTCCGATATGTGGTGTGGCAATGTAGAGATGCATGTGCGCGCTTCCGACTGGTACAAGCATGGGCACGACAGCGACAGAGCATATGATTCGGTGATACTCCATGTCGTAGGCGCCGACGATTGCAGTGTGAGCGTGGACGGAGGCCGTCTGCTTCCGCAGATGGTGATGCAGTGTGCGCCGGATTTCAGCGAGCGCTACCGCAACATGGTCGACGGTCCGTCGGAGCGGCTCGCCTGTTTCAACGAGTTGCGTGAAGTGCCTAAAATATATGTTTCGGATTGTCTGACCGCCATGGCTTTTGAGCGTCTGTATGAAAAGTCGGAGCGGATTCTGACGCTGCTCGACCGCCTTGACGGCAACTGGCCTGAAGCCGTCTACGTGACGCTTGCGCGAGCGCTGGGTTTCGGGCTCAACAGTCAGGCCTTCGAGCAACTGGCTCTGGCAGTGCCGCTGCGCACGCTGCTCAAGCATCGCGACAATGCCGAAGCCATAGAGGGGCTGCTGTTCGGTCATGCCGGACTGTTGCCGGCATCACTTGACGAACAGGATCCGCGAGTGCAACTCATGCAGCGTGAATACCGTTTTATGTGCCATAAATTCGGCCTTCAGCCGCCGGCGCCTATCGTGTGGAAGATGGCGCGCACGCGTCCGCAGAATTTTCCGCATCGCCGTATAGCCGCACTGGCCGCTATGGTGGCCGATGGCTTTGCGGTGGCGTCGTATGTTAGCAGCATGTGCACACTTGAGGAAGCCCGCTCTGTGTTTGATGATATTATCCTGCCGTACTATTGGACGCGGCGTTTCACGTTCGGACCGATGGGGGGTGTTTCGATGTCGCGCGCGTTCAGCCGCTCGAGCATCGACAGCCTTGTCATCAATGTGGTGGTGCCGTCGATGTATGCCTATGGATTGCGATATGGCGACGAAGCCATGCAGCGACGTGCGGTGGAGCTGCTTGAGGAGCTTCCGTCCGAACGCAACACCGTGACGCGTCTGTTTGAAGCAGCGGGGGTAGAGTGTCGCGATGCATTTATGTCGCAGGCCCTCATACAGCTGCGCCGCGCCTACTGCGAGCCGCGCAAGTGCCTTTACTGCCGGCTCGGCCACCGTTTTTTAAGTCACAAAGCCAAATACTGCCCCGGCGGTAGTTTACAAATATGACAGAGTTTCTACAATCTTTCGGATTGCTCGGCCTTGCCATAGGCCTGTGCACTTTTCTTATCATCGGATTGTTTCATCCGATAGTGATAAAATGTGAGTACTATTTCGGCACGCGTTGCTGGTGGTGGTTTCTTGTGCTCGGCACAGCTATGCTTGGCGCCTCGGTTCTTGTGGCCGATGTGTTTTGGAGTGCAGTGCTCGGAGTTACGGCTTTTTCGTCGTACTGGACCATACTTGAGATTTTCGAGCAGCGCGAGCGAGTGCGCAAAGGATGGTTTCCGCGCAACCCGCGGCGTTCCGCCGAAAAATAAAAATTCCGCAAGCCTTGCGGGGCCTGCGGAATTCGAAATGTAGGGCGTCGGAAGGGCTTACTTCTCTTCTTCCGAACCGGCAAATTCCATAAGGAAAGCCTTGATAAAATCGTCGATGTCGCCGTCCATTACGCCGCCCACGTCGCTCGTTTGCCAGCCCGTGCGATGGTCTTTCACGCGGCGGTCGTCGAACACATAGCTGCGTATCTGCGAGCCCCATTCGATTTTCATCTTTCCAGCCTCCACTTTTGCTTGCTCCTGCATGCGGTGCTGGAGTTCTTTGTCGTAGAGTATGGAGCGGAGCTGGCGCATAGCGTTCTCCTTGTTCTTGGGCTGGTCGCGGGTTTCGGTGTTTTCAATCAGGATTTCTTCTTTCTCGCCGGTGTAAGGGTCGGTGAACTGATAGCGCAGGCGTACGCCCGATTCCACTTTGTTCACGTTCTGACCGCCGGCACCGCCTGAGCGGAAAGTATCCCACGACAGCAGAGCCGGATCTACACGCACCTCGATGGTATCGTCGACCAACGGCGTCACAAACACAGAGGCAAACGATGTCATGCGCTTGCCCTGCGCGTTGTACGGCGAAACGCGCACCAGACGGTGCACACCGTTCTCGCTCTTGAGATAGCCGTAAGCGAAATCGCCCTCTACGTTTATCGTGCAGGATTTTATGCCTGCCTCGTCGCCGTCGAGTATGTTGGCAATGCTGGTTTTATAGCCATGCTTCTCACACCATCGCAGATACATGCGCATCAGCATCGAAGCCCAGTCCTGGCTCTCGGTGCCGCCGGCGCCGGAATTGATTTTCAACACCACTCCCAGCTTGTCTTCCTCGCGGCGGAGCATGTTGCGCAGTTCGAGCGCTTCTATCAGCTGCATGGCAGACGCATAGAGCGCGTCGAGCTCAGCCTCTTCCATGAGGCCTTCCTTGACCATTTCCCAGCCCACCTCGAGCTCGCCGCACGCGTTGTCCACGTCGCGGTAGCCGTCGAGCCACTGCTGCAGGTCCTTGATTTTTTTCATTTGAGCCTGCGCTTCTTTCGGGTGCTCCCAAAAGTCAGGCACATGCGTGCGCAGCTCTTCTTCTTCTACTTGGATTTTCTTGCTGTCGATGTCAAAGATACCTCCTCAGCGCCAGCTTGCGCTCAAAAGTCTCTTTTAATTGTTCCTGTGTAATCATAACTAAAGCACTATTTTCAAAAAATTTTTGCAAATATACGCAATTCATGCATGAAATTCAAAAAATATCACTAACTTTGCACCGCAAAACCCAAAGGAGCGATGCTCGAGTGGCTGAAGAGGCACGCCTGGAAAGCGTGTATACCCCAAAAGGGTATCGCGAGTTCGAATCTCGCTCGCTCCGCGTAAGATGCACTGATTATCAACACGATAGTCGGTGCATTTTCTCTCTAATAGGCTAAGATATACTGGCCGGTGGCGAGCGAGCCGCCGAGGCTGTCGGCAAGACGGTCGAAGTCATAACTTCCGACGTGGCCTTTCAGTGAGATTTGATATGCGGTTTTAGGCATGGCGATTTTTCCGTTGCTCGAGAGCAATGGGTACTCGTTTGCATTGCCGAGCGCAGGAAAAATGCGCCTCGCGAAAACTAACTTTGCCACGAAGTTACCGCTGTTAATAAGGGGAGGAAAAGACGCGAAAAGTCAGTATTTTTCGTACCTTTGCAGTTGATATGGGACAAAAAGCCATTACATTAGACAAACAAATAGACCTGTTGCAGAGCAGGGGCATGATTATAAATGATGTCGAGAAAGCAAAAGAGGTTTTGCTCGATATCGGGTATTATCGTTTGGGATTCTATTGGTTTCCTTTTGAGAAACCCTACCGACGTAATCAACCGCGCACACATGAATTTAAGGAAGGTGCGAATTTCGATGATGCCGTAAAACTGTACTACTTTGATTATGCGTTGCGTAACCTATTGCAAAAGTACATCACCCGTATAGAGGTGAATTTCAGAACCCGGATGGTATATTTCATATCCAATGAATATGACGAATTGCCAACATGGTTTGTCAGCCCAAGTGTGGTTGAACGCTCTTATATCAACAGCTTTGACCAAGAGGTTTACACTACTAATTTCAAGCGAAACAAGGTGATAGCCCAACACCACAGGCTACACATCAACGACAGGTACGCCCCTGCGTGGAAAACACTTGAATTTATGACGCTTGGGAGCAATATCGCACTGTACAAATCGTTGTTGAGCCTTGAAGATAAGAAGAACATATCAAGTCAATACGGGATAACCTATACCAACGTTTTTGAGAACTATATGGATGTAGTACGATGTGTGAGAAATACATGCGCTCACGGCGGCGTTCTATATGACATAGCACTACACCCTCTGATTCGCAGAGGTCCTGCCGATGTGCGAGGCTATGAAGACAGGAAACTTTATGGAGCACTAAAAGTAGTTCGGTTCTTGTTGAGCAAAGTTTCTGATAACCGAGCCTATGATTTCGACGGCGAACTCGCAAATTTGGTCCAGAAATACGTAAAAACCGATGCATTAAGAGATGTACTGACCCAAATCAGTGGTTTTCCGACATAAAAATCACAACTTTAAGACCGATTTCTTTGTTGTGTCAGAAAAAAGAAGTACCTTTGCATCATAAATAGTGCTGGTATAGGCTATGCCTCTATGCTAACACTTTAAAAGGGAAAAAGAGGCCACGGACTATATCTCCGTGGCCTCGACTTTTTATAAAGTTATATAACAACGAAAAGAGCCGCCCTTGGGAGGCGACTCTGACAATTAATATTCTTCTTCGTCATATTCGTAGGATTCGTAGCCATTATCTTCTTCGGCATATATGCCTTGGTGTGTGGCCTGCTGTCCGTTTTCATAACCTTCGGAATATCCTTGCGCATATCCTCGGCGGTAATCTGATGAATATGAGCTTGTGTTTGGGCCGACTGGGAGATATGGATTGTATTTCATATTCTCTTGTCCAGCCATAACTCCCATGTCGTAGCCGAATTTATAACCCTCATTATAACCTTGGATTGGTTGTGATGTCTTAGTGCCCGACGTTTTGGTTTCGGACGCAGGCTCGCTTAACGGTAAAGAACTTTCAGCCTGAGGTGCAGGAGTATCGAATTGAACAGATTCAACGGCACGTACCGGTGCAGTCGCGGCTTCGTTGTTATTTGAGCTACAAGAATATAGCGTGCATAATGCAAGAACAAATAAATATTTTTTCATTGAAAAATGAGATAGATTTTGGCACAAAGTTAAGAAAATTAAGGATGCCGACCAAATAATGAAAAAGAGCCGCCCTTGGGAGGCGACTCTGTGATAGAGGATTGGCAGGTCAGACAACGCGGAGCACGTTGCCGTTTGCTCCCATCGCGTAGTCGTACATGAACAGGTTGCGTCCGAAGGCTTCGTAGTCGAAGTAGCGGGCAAGGTCGCCCATCTCGCGTTCGAGGTCGTAGCACTCGCTGGCGATGTGCCGGCGAAGTCCTCTTCGCCATCCCACTCGTCGCAGTAAGCCAAGCGCTTCGCGATTACCTCGAAATTCTTCCCACATGGTTCGGACAGGCGAACCATTATTTGTTGGGAGGATTTATAATTTGAAAGAGAACTCTTCCTTTCGGCAAAGCGCTATTTGCAGAAAAGGCATGAGTCAGTCTTTGTCTAACGTGATTTTATCTAATTTGCTGCATAGATATTTCCATGCTTTCCAATACACATATATGGTTAATACAATGAGCAATGGCATGACGTATGCTTTATCTATTCCATTTGTACGGAACAAATTATTTATGAGAGCGATTATTGCTCCATAAGCTACTGTAAAACAGATATAAATTATAAGATATAGAAAACCTCTGCCTTTTTTTGATAGTGCCATGAGTAATCTTGATTTGTGATGCGAAATTACAAATAATCAGGGATTTTCGCAAGTGAATGTCTTCCGATTGCCCCATGAGGCGCTTGTATATAGAGTGAACAGAGAGTTTCTGCGGCGGAAGGGCGAGGATCGCGCTGTGTTTATTGCGGGGCGGAGGGTTGGATGGCAAATGCTTCGTCGTAGCTCTTGGCCAACGATATAAACAGTATAACGACAGCAAATGCCGCCGGTGCGATGTACCACCACTGACTCGGCGCAGGCGTGGCGCTGACAATCAGAAAATAGAGAGTAAACAGTCCATTGATGTCGGAAAGCCGGTGGTTGATGATGATGCGCTCCGGCTTTTTTATCCAAAACCAAAAGGAGTATCCTGCAAAGAACGCAAAAGCAGTGGCGCCACATATGGCCGGTAGCAGTATCTGTTGTGTGTAAGCCATAAGCAGGAGGCTCAGAATCACAACTATCATAAGTGCGTTCAGCACTTTACTTCTGAAAAACGCATAGAGGCGTCGGTGTATTATTTCTGTTTTCATGGCTTGATGGATGGCTGGCACTTAATTAAAAGTTACGCGGGGCGGAATGTTTGGATTCCGCCCCGCGTTGTGAGTTATAAAGGGTAGGGGGTATTTATTTCAGGGGAGCGTCGCCGAAACGGTTAGCATTGGGTTCGCCCTGCTTGGCAGCGAGTACGATGAACCAAATGAAGCCAATCACGGGGATGAAGTTGATGAACCACCAGCCGCCGCCCTTGCCGATGTCGTGCATGCGACGCCAGCTGACTGCCAGATAAGGCACAACGAGCAGGATGCTCAGGAAATTCACGAACGGGATGCAGCCTACGATGAATGTGGCGAGGAAAAACCACCAGAATTCAGCGCGCGACGCACGGCCGTTGAAATCTACGTACTTGCCGATGCAGGTCTTGATGGCATCAACGAACTGCATGGTCTGAGGGCTCATTTGGATGTTGTTGTTTTCCATAATGTGTGATAAAGTTGGTTGACAATGCAAATATAGCGAATATTTTTGCTTACGACAAATTATTTTTTGCTTTTGGATTCGGGCGCCCAGCGGTCGGGATAGGCTATGGATATGCGCGGCCTCAGCAACGCGCGGACTATCAGCAGTATTCCGGCGAGCACGAACGGTATGCTTAGCAGCTGACCCATGTTCAGAGCCATGTCGGCCTCAAACGCCACCTGAGGATTCTTGATGAATTCTATCAGGAAACGCGCTCCGAACACACCTACGAGGAACGTGCCGAAAAGCAGTCCCGGGCGTTCGCCGGCATTGCGGCGCCAGTACATGTACATCATGAGTCCGAACAGGGCGAGATACGTGAACGCTTCGTAGAGCTGTGTCGGATGGCATGCCACGCCTTCATACAGTGCGTGCCACTCGGCCGAGCGGGGAAACATGAAGCCCCAGGGCAGGGTGGTGGCATGGCCGAATATTTCGCTGTTCATAAGGTTGCCGATGCGTATCAGGCCTCCGACCATGGCTATGGCCACAGTGAGGCGGTCAAATGTCCAGAGCGCGTTGCGGTGCGTCACGAAGCGGCTGTAGAGGAGTACGGCTATTATTATGCCTATTGCGCCGCCGTGGCTGGCGAGGCCGCCTTCCCATGTAGCAAGTATCTTGAGCGGATGCTGCGAGTAATAGTCCCATTGGTAAAAGAACACATGTCCGAGCCGCGCGCCCACCACTGTGGCCACGGCCACATATATGAGCAGCGAGCTCATCCAGCTCTCGGGTGCGCCTTCGCGGCGGAACATGCGTGCCACCACGTTGAATCCTATCCAGAAACCGATTGCGAACATAAGGCCGTACCAGCGTATTGTGACCGGCCACGTAATCAGGTCGGGATTGGCGTTCCAGATTATATAGTTTAGCATTTCTGTGATGTTAATTCGGTTATGTATGCTTTCGTGTCGAAACGTTTTTGCTGAAATACTCGCGTGTGGCGCGTCGCACGTGCCCGCTGAGGGCGAGCACGGCCGTCATGGTGGCGAAAGCCATCAGGGCATAGAAAAGGTCGCACACGCCTACGGCTGCTTCCAGCGGAATCATGGCGAACACCACCATGGAGAGCACAAATACCAGCCGATACCAGCCGCCGCGCCGCGTGCCGAAAAGGTAGCCGGCGCAGGTGGTGCCGTAGAACGAGTAGCTGAACATCGACGACAGCGCGAAGCAAGCCACCACAAGCATGAGCAGGTATTCGCCGCCAGGTATGCCGCGGCTGAAAGCTCCTACGGCCACCTGCAGACCCTGCACGCCCTGCACGCCGTCGATGTCGCCGCACAGCATTATGGCCAGAGCGGTGAGGGTGCACACAAGGCCGCTGTCGATGCTCGGGCCAAGCATGGCCACGAGTCCCTCGCGCACGGGAGTTTCGTTGCGCGACGCTCCGTGCATGAGTGTGGCGGTGCCTATTCCGGCGTCGTTCACCAGCGCCGCGCGTCGTGCGCCTATTATGGCTATTCCTGCCAGTGCGCCGAAGCCGGCGCGCAGGTTGAACGCTTCGGAAAATATGCGCCCGAACGCGGCAGGCACACCGTCGAAATGCGTGATGATGATGTACAGCACCATCACGAAATACAGTCCCACCATAAACGGCACGAGCACGCCCGCCACGGTGGCTATGCGGCGTATGCCTCCGTAGATCACCAGCGACACGACCGCGCATACGGCCAGGCCGAAGAGCAGCTTGTAGGCCTGCGCGTTGCCGAGCCCGAGCATCTGCCCCACATTGGTCAGCATCCCGTTGGCTTCGATGCTCTCGGGCGTGGAGAATGTGCTCATGAAGGCTTCGGTGAGCTGGTTGGCGTTCATGATGCACAGCGTGCCGAAGAGGCCTGCGATTGCGAAAAAGCGGGCCAGCGGTTTCCACCGCGGGCCGAGGCCGCGTTCTATGATGTGCATCGTGCCGCCTTGCGGGATTCCGCGGTCGTCGGTGCCTTTGAACATGGTGGTGAGCACTCCTTCGTGGTATTTGGTGCACATGCCGAGCAGCGCGCTCACCCACATCCAGAATATGGCGCCCGGGCCTCCGATTACGAGTGCTATAGCCACGCCGGCTATGCTGCCGAGTCCTACCGTGGCTCCTATCGTGGAGGCGAGCGCCTGCACGGAGGATATCTGTCCGCGCGTGCTGTCGTTGCCGCGACGCAGTTCTCTGACAGCGTCAGGCAGTCTGCGCAGCGACACTGCGCCCGAAGCAATGAACAGATACAGGCCTCCGCCTATAAGCAAAAAGAAAAGCGGGTAGCCGCACAGCAGCTCTGCCGCCTGTGTTATGAATTGTGTGAATTGTTCCATTTACGAAAGTCGGCAAGGGGTGTCACCTTGTCAGTTCGATATTATACTCGCCGGCCATGCGGCGCATGTTCAGGATTGCATAGCGCACGCGCCCCAGGGCCGTATTGATGCTTACGCCGGTGGCTGCGGCTATTTCTTTGAAACTGAGATTCTGGTAGTAGCGCATCAGAAGCACCTGGCGCTGCACTTCGGGCAGGCGGTCGAGCAGGCTGCGCACGTCGTCGTGAATCTGCAGGTCCACGAGCTCGTCCTCTACCGTGCCGTCGCTGTACTCGCGCCGGTTGAGCAAATCAACGTCGCTGCTGTCGGTCGACACCGTGGCCTGGCTTTTTTCCTGGCGGAAGATGTCGATGATCAGATTGCGCGCTATGCGCGTCAGCCACGCCGCAAAGCGGCCGCTTTCAGTGTAGCGTCCTTGCCTGATGGTGGTGACTACCTTTGTGAACGTGTCCTGAAACACGTCGTTTGCCACGTCTTCGTCTTTTACCATCATGAGTATATAGTTGTAGAGGCGCGCCTGGTGGCGTGCGAGCAGTTCGTCAAAAGCCTCGTTGTTGCCCTGTGCGTAAGATGCGACCAGCATGTCGTCGGTCAACGTCTTCAATGATAGCATTCTATTCGTTTTAAATTGGTTTGGAGTAGAGTTGTGCTATAGGCAGGAATTGTGTGTTATGATTGATGTTATGTTACCTTGGAAACCATAGGCTGTCCGCATGCGGATGCCTTTCCGAACGCAAAAGTACTAAATTTACCCGACTTTTACAAGATTCCGATAATATTATTAACATTTTTAATGTGCATGGCGCAATAAACGTAGGCTTCAGGCGTTATTACGGTGTGATTATCTTCTACTCCTCCCGTAACCCGTTCATCCCTCATGCTTGCCTATGAGTAAAACCTCTACTCCACGCGCCGTAGCGCACCACATCACTCGCTCCTCCAAGCCTTCGGGCCACCAGCAGCCCCGCCCCGACACATTGGCCTTCGTGCGCCAGTTCGCACGGGCATACGCCGCTCCTGTGGCAGGATTCGCCGGGGTGATTCTCAACTGAGCCGCTCCGCAGCCATGGCAGTCAGGCGGCCGGACGGTGCGCCGCAGCCTTGCGCCGGCGTGCGACACGCCTTTTTGCGCATTTTCGAAAAATATCGCATAAATTTAAGAAAAATGCGACTCAAGTTCTTGCAGGATAGCGAAAAAATGCCTACCTTTGCAGTCGGCTTTTAAAGCCATCAACCAATTATCAACCCAACACAAAGTAAACCAATGCTTTACGAAACCGTTTTCATTTTAACTCCCGTTTTGTCTGA
>CAMWTJ010000048.1 GCA_947177185.1 uncultured Porphyromonadaceae bacterium
TAGCTCAAAGACTGACAGCCCCCGATTTAACAAAAATTGGGGAACGGGCTCTTATTCAGGGGGAAGTATTATTTCAGGAGCTCTTTCACCTTGTCGGCGCCTTTCTGTGCGGCGTCGGAAGTGGCTTCCTTGGCGGATTCCACAGCTGCTGCGGTCTTCTCTTTGGCAGCGTCGACGGTTTCGGCGGTCTTGTCCTTGACAGCCTCTACGGCGTTGCCGGCGGCCGACTTGGCGCTGTCCACGGCGGCAGCTGCGGAGTTTTTGGCATCCTCGGCTTTGTCGGCGGCGGTGTCGCCCACTTTGTCGAGCACGTTTTCAACAGTGGAGAGCGTGCCGGCCAGCGCAGGCACCTTTTCGTTCACCACGGGCTCTATTTTGGCCATGAATTCGCGGGCTTCGTCCACTTTGCCCTCTGCCACGAGTTTGTCGGCATAGGCCTTGGCCTGCTCTACGTACAGCTTGAGGCTGTCGGGGTTGCTGCAGTTGGTGATTTTGGATTTCAGGGAATCCGCTGTTTCGGTGGCCTTGTTGCCGCACGAAACTGCCGTTGCGCCCAGGGCGAATACTACGGCGATGGAAAGGAGTATCTTTTTCATAACATAATAGTTGATGCAATAAACAACAGCCGCCCGCTCAAAAAAGTTTGCACGCACGTGGCTCCAAATGCAAAATAAATATAAAAAACCGCTGTGCGAATTAAACTTTTTTGGGCGAACAAGTCTTAAGATTGTCAATTCTTTGTTAATACATTTTCAATAGATACAATGCTTTTTCTTTCCAGACGAATAGCGGCGGCGACACTGGCACTGGCCACAGTGGCGGCCGCTTTTGGATTCAACATCAGCGGTGTGGTGGCCGAAGACGGCACGCGCGAACCACTCATACAGGCTTCCGTAAGGCTGCTGTCGGCACGCGACAGCTCGGTGGTGAAGACCGCCGTCAGCGACGTCGACGGCCGTTTCGCCATTGCCGGCGTCAAAGGCGGCAGATACATAGTCGAGGCCTCCTACGTGGGCTATGCCCCGCAGACACGCGACATCAGGCTGCGGGCCGACGCGAGCCTGGACACCATGCTGCTCGCCCCCTCGTCCTACATGCTCAAGGAAGCCACTGTGGTGGGCATACGCACCCCCATCAAGGTGATGGAGGACACCGTGGAGTTCAACGCCGACAGCTACAAGACGCAACCCAACGCCGTGGTGGAGGACCTGCTGAAGCGCCTGCCGGGTGTGGAGGTGGATTCGGAAGGAAAAATCACTGCCAACGGCAAGAGTGTGACAAAAATACTCATCGACGGAAAGGAATTCTTCAGCGACGACCCCACGGTGGCTTCGAGAAATCTGCCCGTCAATATGGTCGACAAGCTGCAGGTCGTGGACCGCAAGAGCGACCTCGCGCGCATCACGGGCGTGGACGACGGCGAGGAAGAAACCGTCATAAACCTCACGGTCAAGAAAGGCATGAACAACGGATGGTTCGGCACGGTGGAGGGCGGCTATGGCACCGACGACCGCTATAAGGCAACATTCAATGTCAACCGCTTCTGGAACGGCAACCAGCTCACGCTGCTCGGCGGAGCCAACAACGTCAACGAACTCGGATTCGGCGACGGCACGGCAGGACGCTTCCGCCGCTTCGGAGGCACCACCGGCATCAACACCTCGCGTGCGCTCGGCCTCAACTTCAATGTGGGCAAAGAGGAGATTTTCCGCGTGGGAGGCGACGTGATGTACAGCTACAGCGACCGCGACACACGCCAGAACACCGAGCGACAGTATCTGTTTGCCGATTCCACCAGCTACTACAACAGCGAACGCACGGCACGCGACCGCGGACACAACGTGCGCGCCGACCTGCGCGTGCAGTGGAAGCCGGACTCGTTCAACACCTTCGACTTCAGGCCCAATTTTTCGTGGAACAGAAACGACAGCTGGAGCGACGAGTCGTCGCTCACACGCGCCGGCGACCCGCAGCTGAGCAAGGTGACGGAGAGCGTCAACAAAGACGCCTCTCGAGGCACATCGGTGGAATTCGGCGGCACGCTGATCTACAACCACAATTTCCGCAAACGCCGCGGCCGCTCCTTCTCGGTGTTCGCGCGATACAATTTCAGCAACGTGCGCGAGCGCTCCGACAGCTACTCCTGGAACCGCTTCTTCAAACTCGACGACGAGATTGACCTCTACGACCAGTGGACCGACAACCACACGTGGAGCAACAACGTGCGTGCGCGCGTCAGCTGGACCGAACCCATCGGCGACTCACGGAAAGGCAATTTCATCACCCTGGCCTACTCCATAAGCTATCGGTGGAACAATGCCGACCGACTCACCTACGACCATCCCGTCGAGTGGCCCGACGGCTTCGGAGGCGAGCCCGTGGTGGGCGACGAGCTGGTGCTGAACAACGACCTCAGCAACCGCTTCCGCAACACCTATATGAACCAGGACATACGCGCAGGCTACAAGCATGTGTCGAAGAAATCCACGGTCGATGTCGGCATCTCGTTTGTGCCGCAGACCAGCCAAAGCACCGACCTTATCAACGAGCTCCGCTCCATACCGCGGCGCAACGTGCTCAACTTCGCGCCCTATCTGCGATTCCGCCACAAGTTCGCCGAGCGCACAAGCATCAACGCCTTCTACTCCGGGCGCTCGTCGCAGCCTTCCATGGCGCAGCTGCAGCCCGTGGCCGACATGACCGACCCGCTCAACATTGTGATAGGCAACCCCGGCCTCAATCCATCGTTCAACCATTTTCTCAACCTGCGCTTCCAGACGTTCAGCCCCGAGGCTCAGCGCAGCATCATGGCCATGGTGTTTGCCAACATGACGCAGAACTCCATAGTGAGCCGCACCGAGTACGACCAGACCACCGGCGGACGCACCACCACTTACGAGAACGTGAACGGCGTGTGGAACGTGCGCGCCATGACCATGTACTCGCAGCCGCTGCGCAACAAGGCCTTCACCTTCAACAACCATCTGATGGGCTTCTACAGCCGCAGCGTGGGCTTCAACAACGGCCTGCGCAACGTGTCGGGCTCGTTGAACATCAACGAGTCGTTCGGCATAGCCTGGCGCCCGGACAACATAGAGCTGGAGTTGCGTCCGCGCTATTCCTACCAGCATGTGACCAACAGCCTGCCCTCGCAGCCCGGCCGCAACGTGCACACGTACGGAGGCATGTTTAATGCCACCTACTACACGCCCTTCGGCCTTGTGCTGGCCACTGACCTCAACTACTCGGCCACATCGGGCTACGCAGCCGGCTACGACACCAACGAGTGGATGTGGAACGCGTCACTCTCCTATCAGTTCCTGCGCGGCCGCAACGCCACAGTGTCGCTCCGCGCCTACGACCTGCTTCAGCAGCGCAGCAATGTGCGCCGCAACGTCACGGCCAACTATATCGACGACACGCGCTACAATTCGCTCACACGCTATTTCATGCTGAGCTTCACGTATAAGTTCACCACCTTCGCGGCCGGCGAGCAGCCGCGCGACCGCAACAACCGCTGGGACGGCCCCATGGGCCCGCCTCCGGGCGGACACCGCGGCCCCGGCGGCCCGCATTGATGCACGCCACACACGCTAAGACCCCGTCCCCTCGGTTTAACAAATACTGGGGGACGGGGTCTTAGCTACAGCAGCGAGGCGTACAGTGTGAAATAGGCTTCAAGGTTGCGGCGCATGTCGAACAGGCGCAGGGCCGTGTCGCGGCACGCCTCGGGCCGGAGTCGGCCTTGGGCCGACTCCGCTATAGCGGAGCATAAATCGTCGAAACAGCCGGCGCGGCACACACGCCCCGCCTCCGGGCCTATGCCTTCGCCGGCGCCTCCGGCGTCGTAGGCCACCACAGGTGTGCCGCACGCCAGGGCTTCCATCTTGGTGATGTTGTTACATTCGGCCGACGAGGGGTTCACGAACACGGTGGCTTCGGAATAGTGAGCGGCCAGTGCGCGCTCCGAGTCTATGCGCCCCAGGCCTTCTATGCCGGGCGGCAGCGACCGCAGCCGGCGGCTGTCGAGTCCGACCAGGCGCATGCGCCAGTGTGCGGGGAGTTCGCGGCGCAGCCTCACAAATGTGTCGAGGCCCTTGCGCGCCTCCCAGTGTGCGGCCACGCCCAGCAGAAGCGGAGAGTCGGCGGGCGCTTTCGGGGCGCACGGCGCGAATACGTCGGTGTCGACGCCGTTGGGTATCACCGTGCGCGGCACGTCGCGCAGGTAGCTTTGCGCGACTATGCTGTCGAGCCAGCTGCCCACGCACACCAGCGTAAGGTCGGGCAGCGATGTGAACAGGCGGCGTTTCAGCGCATGGTTCTGCCGCGAGCGGTCGAGCAGCAGCGAGGCGGGATAGTCGTGCAGCAGCGGGCAGTGGTGGCACTCCTGCTGCCACCGCGTGCAGCCCGCGGCGTTGAAAAACGCGCAGTGGCCCGTGAGCGGCCAGCAGTCGTGCAGAGTCCACACCACGGGCACACCGCTGCCACGCAGCCAGTCGAAGAGGGTGGGCAGGTGCAGGTAGTAGCCGTGTATGTTGTGCAGATGCACCACATCGGGGCATAGCTCCTCGGCCCGGCGCACAAAACGCCGCGTGGCCGCCCGCGAGTGCAGACCGTGACGGTCGGCGATGCGTGTGGCGGCCACGTGTGTGAGTATGTCGGCCCGCGAGCCTATGCGCAGCAGTTGCGAGGCGCTCCGGCCGTTGGGGCGTCCGACGGCCATCCGGGCGTCGATGCCGCGGGCTGCGGCCATGCTGCCTATGGCCTCGGGTATGCCTCCGGCTACACCGCGTCCGGCTGCCGTGTTGATCTGCAGCAGTCGCATGCGCGCGGCTTAATCCTCGAGATAGTAGGTGATGTAGGTGACTATGCGCACCGTCTTGATGTAGGGGGTGTACTGGTCGCGGTTGTCAATGGCGAACTGTCCCTGCGACGCCGTCTTGATTTTGCCGAGGTCGCTGTCGCTGTCGGCGGCGAACTTGTCGGCGGCGGCGCGTGCGTTGCGTGTGGCTTCGGCTATCATCTCGGGCTTGATGGAGTTGAGGTCGGTGTAGTCGTAGGTGATGGGGTAGCTGTAGTCGCCGGCCACGATGGCAATGCCGTCCTTAAGCAGTTCTGTCTGCTTCTTTATGAGGGCGTTCACCTGGTCCACCTTCTCGCTCTTCACCACAATCACGTTGGTGACGGCGTAGCGGTAGAGGCGTTCGCGCTGGTCGTAGCTGTTGGCCTGCAGGTCGTTCACCTCGGGTGCGTTGACGCTGATTTCGGAGTCGTCGATGCCGTTGGCGTGCAGAAACGAGAGTATGGCGGCGTTGTTGGTCTGGATTTTGTTGTAGATGCCGTTCAGGTCGTTGCCCATCTCTTTGGTGACGATAGGCCACGTGACCACGTTGGCGTTCACTTCTTTTTCGCAGAGGCCACGCACCGTGACCACGCGGTCGCGGCTTCCATAATTGTCGATGCCTGCTTTGATGCACAGGCCGAGGGCCAGCAGGCCCAGTGCCACAAGGGCAGCGGAGATGTAGTTCTTCATAATACTGCAAATATACAGTGAAAATTTCAGAATAAACAAATTTATGGGTAATTTTGCACTGTAAAACCAAGCAAAAATGCGAATAGACATCATCACCGTACTGCCCGAGATGCTTCAGGGCCCGCTCAACTGCTCGATACTCAAGCGCGCGCAAGACCGCGGGCTTGCCGAAATCGTGGTGCACAATCTGCGCGACTATACCACCAACAAGCACCGCAAGGTCGACGATTATCCCTTCGGCGGCGAGGCCGGCATGGTGATGCAGGTGGAGCCCGTGGACCGCTGCATATCGGCGCTGAAGGCCGAGCGCGACTACGACGAGGTGATTTTCACCGCTCCCGACGGCGAGATGCTTTCGCAGCCCATGGCCAACAGTCTGTCGCTGCTCGACAACCTGATAATACTCTGCGGCCACTACAAGGGCATAGACTATCGCATACGCGAGCATCTGATAACGCGCGAGATAAGCATCGGCGACTATGTGCTCACGGGCGGCGAGTTGCCGGCGGCGGTGATAGCCGACGCCGTGGTGCGCCTCATACCCGGAGTGCTCGGCGACGAGCAGAGCGCTCTCAAGGACTCCTTCCAGGACTCGCTGCTTGAGCCGCCTATCTATACGCGTCCGGCCGAGTACAAGGGCTGGCGTGTGCCTGAGGTGCTGCTCAGCGGCCACGAGGCACGCATAGCCGCATGGCGCCAGGAGCAGGCGCTCGAGCGCACGCGGCGTCTGCGTCCGTATCTTCTCGACTGATTATTGCTGCCCGCACTCCGGCGCGAAGTGAAAGGCGTCGGCAGGCACGGCGCCCAGCGCGAGCACCGACATGGCGCGTGGGCCGCATGCCTGCACCGCGCGCAGGGCGTCGGACAGGGTGGAGCCGGTGGTCACCACGTCGTCCACCACGGCCACGTGCAGCCCGCGCAGTTCGTCGGGATGCCGCACGGCTATGATGCCGCTCACGTTGCGCCGGCGCGCTTCGGCGCTCTGGCGTGTCTGCGTGCGGTGTGCGCGCGTGGCCACAAGATTGTCGCCCACATCGATGCCTGTGGCGTCGGCGAGGCCCTCGGCGGCTTCGCGGCTCTGGTTGTAGCCACGTTGCAGGAGGCGCCGCCAGTGCAGCGGCACAGGCAGCAGCACGTCTATGTCGGCCAGCTGCGGCACACCGTCGGCCATCAGCTCAAGTCCGTAGATGCGTCCGGCCTCTCTGGCCATGGCGGGCATGTGGCGGAACTTGGCGTCGCGCACCACCGATGCGTACGGCGAGTCGCGGCGGTATTCAAGCCACGCGGCGGCGAGCGCCGGCTCGAGCCCGGGACGCGACACACGCGCGGCCACGCTGTTGTCGCGGCGGCGGTGCATGAGTGTGCGTGGCGCCATGGCCAGGCAGCACGCGCACATGAGCGTTTCGCCGCGTCCGAGAGTGCTGCGGCACACGGGGCAGAGGCGCGGCAGCAGGGCGTCGAGTGCCGCGCCGAGTGCGTAGCGGATATGTGCCTTCGGCTTTTTCATATGCAAAAATAGCGATATTAGGCAAAATAGCGCTATATTTGCCATTACAAAAATTCAACGACAGGAGATATGATTTTAGCCGGTATATTCCAGACAGTGGAGTTTTATGTGATAATGGCGGTGGTGGCTGCAGCCGTGGTGGCTCTGAGCGCCATGCCGCGGCGCACGCGTCAGGCGCGGTTGCTGACTTTCGAGGGCGACCTCATGCCGGGCGAGCCGGAGGCTGCACCCATGTTGCATTTCAGAGTGATGCGCGACGGACGTGTGGAACTGCGGCGCACGGGCCTCGCCGGCGTGGGCGACGAAGGCGCCGTCACGCTTGAGGTGGAAGTGGCCGGTTTCGACGTGGTCATGAATGAGCGTCTGCGCCCGGGGCGCGGTCCGGCAGTGGGCGAGGCTGTGTTCACCATGGATTTCTTCGGGCAGGAATACTACCACATACGCTATCGCAGCGAGTCGACCGGCCTTTTCGCAGCTGTCACGCTGCATGCGCGGCCCGGCATCCTTGTAGATAAAGAGCTGCTGCAGTGATCAGGACATAAAAAAATGGCGCCGGACGGCGCCATTTTTATGATTGCGGTGTTGTGCCTTATTTCTCGTATTTCTTGACGATCACGGTGGCGTTGTGGCCGCCGAAACCGAACGAGTTCGACAATGCTGCGCGTACCTCGCGGTTCTGTGCGCGGTCGAACGTGAAATTGAGGTTGTAGTCAATGTTCTCGTCAAGGTCGTCGGGCATGTGGTTGATCGTGGGGGGCACGATGTCTTCCTGCACGGCTTTCACGCTGAACATGGCCTCGAGGGCGCCGGTGGCGCCGAGCAGGTGGCCCGTCATGGATTTTGTCGACGAGATGTTGAGCTTGTAGGCGTGGTCGCCGAACACCTCTTTGATGGCCTTCACCTCGGAGATGTCGCCTACGGGGGTGCTGGTGCCGTGGACATTGATGTAGTCGATGTCGTCGGGCGTCATGCCTGCGTCCTCGAGAGCGTTGGACATGGCGAGAATTGCGCCGAGTCCGTCGGGGTGTGTGGCAGTGAGGTGGTAAGCGTCGGCAGAGAGGCCTCCGCCGGCCACTTCGGCGTAGATTTTAGCGCCACGAGCCAATGCGTGTTCGAGTTCTTCAAGCACAAGCACGGCTGAGCCTTCGCCCATCACGAAGCCGTCGCGGCTCGCGCTGAAGGGGCGCGATGCTGTTTCGGGGCTGTCGTTGCGGGTGGAGAGGGCATGCATCGAGTTGAAGCCGCCCACGCCTGCGGGATAGATGGCAGCTTCGGCGCCACCGCTGAGGATGACGTCGGCCTTTCCGAGGCGAATGAGGTTGAAGGCGTCGATAATGGCGTTGTTGGACGATGCGCAAGCCGACACGGTGCCGAAGTTGGGGCCATGGTAGCCATATTCCATGGAAATGTGGCCCGAGGCAATGTCGGCAATCATCTTGGGAATGAAGAACGGGTTGTATTTGGGGCCGTTGGCTTCGTTGAGTGCATAGTAGCCGGCTTCTTCCTCAAAAGTGTGGAGTCCGCCGATACCTGCGGCAACGATTACGCCTACGCGGTTTTTGTTGAGGTTTTCGTCGTTCTCAAGTCCGGCGTCGGCCACGGCCTGGCGCGCAGCCACGATGGCGTATTGCGCGTAGAGGTCGAGCTGGCGCAGTTTCTTGCGGTCGAAATGGGCTGCGGGATCGTAGTCCTTTACTTCGCAGGCAAACTGTGTTTTGAACTTCGAGGCGTCGAAATGTGTAATAGGGCCGGCTCCGCTTTTACCCTCTACGGCGTTGTGCCACGTGGTGGCCACGTCGTTGCCGAGGGGGGATATGGCGCCGAGGCCTGTTACGACAACTCTTTTTAATTCCATTTGATAAGTAGGGTGTGTGGTTCAAGCTCACGCAGCGACGCCTGCTCGGCGTCGTGGGCTTGGGAGGGGGAGGGGTTTCTTATTTGTTGGCTTCGATGTAAGCAACGGCGTCGCCCACGGTGGCAATCTTTTCAGCCTGGTCGTCGGGGATGTTGATGCCGAATTCCTTTTCGAATTCCATGATGAGTTCTACGGTGTCGAGGCTGTCGGCGCCGAGGTCGGTGGTGAATGCTGCGGTTTCAGTTACCTGGCTTTCGTCTACGCCGAGTTTGTCGACGATGATTGCTTTTACGCGATCTGCAATTTCAGACATAGTTGTAATATTTAAGAGATTAGTGATACTTTTTCACGTTTCAGGGTGCAAAGTTAAGCAATAAAAGTGAATTACGGAAATTTTTCGGCATTAATTTGCTTTCGGCCGCTTCGGGCCGCTTTTCCGCAGTTGCGCTTTTGTAAGTATTGCCGCCGCATGCGACCTGCAGGGGCGCATGCGGCGGCATGGATGTTCAGTAGCGTATCTTGGTGGCTCGGCCGCGGCCGTCGCAGCGTATGTATATATGGCCGCGCACGGGCTGGTCGATGCGTATGCCCTGGATGTTGTAGTAGACGGGTGCGGCATCGGCAGCGTCTTCTTCCACGGTTTCGATGCCGGTGGGGCGGGTGGTCTGGCCCGAGGAGTGCACGAACTCTATCACGTCGCCGACGGATGTGGGTATGGCGATGGATGCGCGCGATGTGTAGGCCGTGGCGCCGGCTGCGCGTGCGCCGTTGCGTGCGATTGAGGTTGTGATGTCGCGGCCGTTGACGTACACGCGGTATTCTTCCGAAAGTTCTTCCATCTGCAGCCGCAGCGGGGTGCCGGCGAGCGAGCGCACGGTCACGCGGTCGGCGCGGCTGTCGCTCCACTCTATGTCGACGCTGAAGCCGCCCACGGCGCGCAGTCCGCTGACGCTGCCCGAGGCCCATGCCGAGGGCAGTGCGGGCAGGATGTCGATCTGTCCGTAGGTGTCGCCGGGCTCTACCGAGCCGCGGTGGCTTTGCATGAGCATTTCGGGGATTGCACCCGACAGGCCGCAGGAGCCGTCGATCTGGAAGGAGCCTTTGCAGGCCACGCGCAGGTCGTTGTAGATGGTGCCTTTGTTTTTGATGGCGTAGGCTATCTGACGCAGGGCGAGGTCGCCGTGCAGTGTGCGTGCGTAGCAGGCTGTTTTCCAGGCGGTGCACCAGATGGAGTTTTCGTTGCCGTCGGTGTCGCCGCGCGCCAGCACGGTGCTGTGGGCCGATTCGATGCGCCGGGTGTCGTCGGCATACGCGTCTATTTTGTCGAACGGATAGAGGCTCATCAGGTGCGAGAGGTGGCGGTGGTCTTCGGTGGGGCTGGTGTTTTGGCCGAACCATTCGCACATGAGGCCGTTGGAGCCTATGTCCACGCCGTCGTGCATCTCTTCCTGGAGCGCGGCGAGCCTTGCGGCTTCGTCGCTTTTGCCCAGTATGAGCGCGGCCTTGCGTGTGGCGTCAATGAGCTGGTAGGCTATCTGTGTGGCGTGCACGGCGGGTGTGGTGCCGGCGCCCATCTCGGGCGAGTAGAAGCTGCGCAGCACTTTGTAGCCGTCGTAGTCGGTCATGTAGCCTTCCAGGAACTCGCAGCAGCCGTAGAGGGTGTCGAAATACTCGGCGAGGAAGCTGCGGTCGAGGGTGTAGAGGTAGTGCTGCCATATGTGGGTGCAGTTCCAGGCGGCGCCCTCGGGGTAAAGGTCTATGTACTCGTACGACGAGCCGAACGGACTGAGGCCCATGTTGTGTATCCAGCCTTTGCCGCCCTCGTACTCGGCATAGCGGCGCCATTTGTTGGCGGCGAAATTCTTCATGTAGCGGAACAGCGGCATGTGTGTGTCGCCTATGCCGGTGGGCTCGCACGGCCAGTAGTTCATCTGCAGGTTGATGTTGCAGTGGTAGTCGCCGCTCCAGGGGGCGTAGGCGTTGTCGGCCCACATGCCCTGCAGGTTCGACGGCAGATTGGATTCGCCGCGCGACGACGCGATGGCTATGTAGCGTCCCATATGGGCGAGCAGTATGTCGAACATGCGCGTGTGGGGCGTCGACGACGCTTCCGAGGAGCTGATGTCCTGGTTCTGGTACTCGGCCAGAAGTTCGTCGGTGGGGCAGTCGTTCTCGGCGCCATCGAGGTCGAGTTTCATGGCGTTGAAGAGGCGGCTGTGGTCCGCCACGGACTCCTGGTAGAACTGTGCCCAGCCGTGGTCGCGTGCTATCACTTCGGCTGCCGCGTCGACTCTGCGCTTGATGGAGGCGGCGAGCTCCGACGCGCTCTGGCCGGTGACGAAGGTGGTGTTGTTCATCTCGTAGTCGGTGCCTGCGCCTACTATCAGGTAGAGGAACGACGCTCCGCTGACGCTTATCTTGGAGCCTGAGCCGGTAGTGGTGCCGTCGGTGACCACGCGGGCCACCACCGAGGCGGTGGTGATGCCGCTGCCGGCGTCGCCGGTGAGGCTCATGTAGCCGTCGCCGAAATTTTCCGACGAGCCTGATATGTCGCTCAGGCCAAAGTCGTAGGCCAGGGTGCCTCCCTCGCCGGCGTCGAAGCGCATGCCTATCACGTCGTACGGACCCGAGCACAGATACTCCTGGGTGACATATTTTCCGCCGTCGTGGCGAGCGTAGGTCACCACGCCTGTGGTCATGTCGAGCTGGCGCACGAGGTGGCCGGAGTTGAAGCTCATGGCCGGGCTGTTGCGTTTCACCGACAGCGAGCCCATGCCGTGGAAGCCGTGGTTGCTCCAGTTGTCGAAGTTGTTGCCTTCGTCGAGCGAAGCCTTGAAGTTGGCCTTGTCGTTGAGAATGATGCTTTCGCTGTCGCTGCCTATCACGGAAGCTCCGAAGCGGCCGTTGCCTATGAGGAATATGTCCTTGTAGTGGCCGTAGTGGCCCACGCCGGCGGCGCCGTTGGTTTCGAGATTGTTCTGCTGGCTGTAGGCGTCGCGGGTAAACCATATGGTTTCCTTGTGCTCGGGGATGTACGAGCCGTCGTGGTTGTCGAGCAGCGAGGCCGGTACCGTCGAGTCGGAAATCTTGTACGTGAACACGTCGAGCGATATCTTGCGGCCGGCGACGGTGGCGGTGAAGATATAGTTGAAGTCGGCCGAGGCGGTCAGGTTGGTGGCCGCGCCTTTGCTGCCGGTGAGGGTGTAGGTGCCTGCGGCGAGTGCGGCCGCCGTTGCGGCGCGGTAGACGTTGCCTTCGTTATCGCTTACGGTGACGGCGGTTCCGGCCCGCAGTTCCATGGGTGCGAAGGTGTACACGGCGTTGTCCTCGGCGTTCTGCCGTATGGTGACGCCTCCTATGGTGAGCGATGTAATGGGCGTCACGTAGTCGCTTTTGTCAATCGACAGGCGGAAGCCGTCGTCGCCGTCCCGTGCGAGCGTGAGCGCGAAGATGCCGGGGCCGTCCACGGCCACGGGTGCGGCGCCGCGCGTGAGTGCGATGTCGGCTCCGTTCCATTTCGCGCCGCCCCACTTTTCGCCGTTAAGGGTGAAATCAAGGGTGGTAGTGGTGGCGGTTTTTACGGTGAACGTGGCGCTCCACGGGCCTTCCGTGCCGTCGAGCTCCTGCGCGGCGGCGCCGCCGATGCTCAGCGACACGTGCACGGGAGCCACATATTCGGTTTTGGTCACGCTGAGCACAAAAGCGCCGTCGGCATCGGCCTCGAGGGTGTAGGCAAACACGCCGGGGCCTTGCAGGCGCACGGGCTGCGCGCCTTTTTCAAGCGCCACGGGGGTGCCGGTCCAGTCGCCGCCGTAGGTTTCGCCGTTGATAGTAAACAGCAAGGAGCGCACGGCGCCATCGGTGATGGTGAAGCCGTCGCTCCATGATTTGTTGCCTTCGAGTGCTGTGGGTGCCGCGCCGTCGTAGCTGACGCTTACGGCATATTGCGGGGTTTCCGTGAGGGAGAGGGTGGGTTCGCTGCCTGTGGTGTCGAGCGTGAACGTGTATTTGCCGTTGAGCTCGGAGGATAGCTGTATGTATTTGCCGCTTGAGCCTTTGACGAGGTAGCGCAGGGTGTTCGGGGCAGTGAATTCCGATTGCGGCTGGTTGCCGTGCCAGTGCGGAATCACGTAGCCGTCCTCGGTCCAGAGCTGGCTGCTGCTCGAGCTTATGATGAATTCGCGCATGCCTTCTTTGCTGACGTCAATGGAGGCGGCGTCGAAATCGGCGGAGTAGATGCCCGGGGAGTCCTGCCGCATGGCGGTTGATGTGCCGGTGTTGGGCCATACGCTTGTGTTGATGTTGTAAATCAGCCATAGATTGCCGGTGGCGGCTTCTTTTTGCGGTGGCGCTCCGGCCGGCGGAGCTGCTGACATGAACGGTGCGACGACCGCGGAAATCACGATTAATACTGACGTGATGAATGTGTGTTTCATGGTGTTTAGGTATGTTTTCGTTGCAAATATATGCAAAAAAGTGCAAAAAACCATACCTTTTTTGCTACAAAACAGATAAAATAGTATTTTAAGACCCCGTTTCCCATATTTGTTAACGCTGGGGCGGTCAAGCGTTGTGCAGATGTGTTCGCGCAGTGAGGGAGCAATGCGGTTGCATTGTGACCGAAACAAGCGGACGCAGATGCATGACGATTGGCCGAGGCAAAGGTAATTA
>CAMWTJ010000049.1 GCA_947177185.1 uncultured Porphyromonadaceae bacterium
GTATCTTATTGGCCCACTGACGGAATTGGATACCTCGTCTGGATTTTACACGATAACCGACCGAAATAATAACATCAAGATTATAATGCTCGACATTACGAGTAACAGTCCTTTCGCCTTCTTTTTGAACTATCGCAAATTTTGCGACAGTTGGAAGATCTGTCAATTCTTCTTGTAGGGCATTATTAATGTGTTTACCGATTGTCTTGACATCTCTATCAAACAGCACTGCTATCTGATTCCTGTTCAGCCATACGGTTTCATTTTCGACTCTTACATCTAACGTAAGAGTCGAGTCTGGTTGATATAGTATTATCTCATTGCCGTCTTCAGGCACGAGTATTTGATTGGCGTTATTATCTTGCATTGTGTAGCTGTATTTCTGATACAAAGTTAGCGAAAATATTCGGAATTTCAACGATTTACAAATAGTTGAAATTTCACGACACCTTTGTTTTCGGTGCGCTATACTCCACCCAAGGCGAATTTGGAGCAAAATCCAAGTTCGCTTTTTTTGCGCGCTCCGCAATCGCCAGCGCAACTCAGATGCAATAATCGGAATCGATTCGTCCATACTTTGGTTTTTCGGCTGGTTGGGACATTTGGCACAGGTGGGGTGCGGGGGATTTTGTATATTTGCGCAGTGCCGACAATCTTTTTACCTTAAGACGATACACCATGCTCGACCGATTCTTTCTTGCGCTGGCAGTGTTTGTGCCGGTGGTGCTGGCCGCTTCCTGCTCCAACGATGCTGAAGAGCCTGCTCCGCCGCAGGCTGATTATGTGAAGCCGACCGGCGGCGAGGTGCTGGCGGCGCTGCCGGAAGGCGATGTCGTGATGCTTCGTTTCTCCACCAACAAGGACTGGACCATCGAGCAGCCGGTGGTGCAGCAGCATTTCAACGGCGTGCTGGAGCAGCGCACGGGGCCGGCGGGCGACGCGGAGGTGCCGTTTGTGGTTGTGCCCAACACCACCGGCGCCACGCGCACCACCCTGATGCGTATCACGGCCGGGCGCGCGCAGGCGGAAATAACGGTCGAGCAGCCGCCCATGGACGTGGAGCTGCCTGCTGAAGACGAGGTGCGCGAGTATCTGATACGGCTGTTCAACGACACGGACGGACCCAACTGGCGCTTCCGCGGCAACTGGTGTTCTGACCTGCCCATAAGCCAGTGGGGCCCGGAGGTAAAATATGAAAACGGACGGCTGTCGCTGATCCTCGGCGAGCGCGAGCTCAACGGCGACATCGACCTGTCGGGCTGTAAGGCGCTCGTGAGCATACGCTGCTCCAAAAACCGCATAGGTAGGCTCGATGTGTCGGACTGCCCGCTGCTGACCTCGGTGGACTGTATCAACACGGGCCTGGAGGAGATAAACATCAAGGGCTGCGTGTCGCTCAGCCATCTGGATGTGGGCTACAACAGCCTGCGCAGCATCGACGTGGCCGGCCTCAAGGCTCTCTCGCAGCTGAGTGTGAACAACTGCCGCCTGGAGAAACTCGATCTGTCGGGCTGCGCGTCGCTGACCGAACTCAATTGCGCCGCCAACAGGCTGAAAACGCTCGAGATACCTCACCGCTACAGGCTTATGGACTGTTTTTGCTATGAGAACGAGATAGAGCGCCTCGACCTGTCGGATGCCCCGCAGCTGCAAGTCATGAACTGTGGCGACAACGAGATTACGGAACTCAGCGTGACGGGTTCGCCGCGTCTGCGATGGATATACTGCTACCGCAACCGTCTGGTCGGACTCGACATATCCGGGCAGAAGGAGTCGCTCGCGCATCTGTACTGCTTCACCAACCGGCTGGAACGGATAGACGTGTCGGGCTACAGGATGCTGACGGAGCTCAACTGCAGCGACAACGGACTCACGCAGCTCGACGTCACGGACTGCAGGAGGCTCAGCTGGCTGTATTGCAGCCACAATAATCTCGAGAGCCTTGACTTCACCGGCATCGACACCGACTGCCTGTCGCATCTGGACTGTTCTTACAACCGGCTCCGCGAGGCCGACATAGCATCGCTGTCGCTGATGCGTCTGTGGTGTCAGGGCAACCGCATCGGTGGCGAGATTCCCGAGCATTTCGACCGCCTGCTGGAGTTTGAGCACGACGCCCGCTACGAATATCGCCCCGCCACCGGCACATATACCGACCGCGGCTACGGATGGTGGTATCCGGGCGAGCCGGACAAGATGGAGCACGCGCGGTAGCGTCGGTGCGTGTGGCTTGTGTGCGGATTTCGCCGTTTGCGGAATAATTGCTATATTAGCATCCTGAAACCAAGCCAATGATATGAAAAAGCTTTTTCTGCTCGACGCATACGCCCTTATATACCGTGCCTACTATGCGATGATGCGCGCCCCGCGACGCACGTCCGACGGCATCAACACATCCGCCATCTTCGGCTTCTGCAACACTCTCGACGAGATACTGCGCAAGGAGAATCCCGACGGGCTCGCGGTGTGTTTCGACCCGCCGGGAGGCCGCACTTTCCGTCACGATGCATACCCGGAGTATAAGGCGCAGCGCGAGAAGCAGCCCGAAGATATCACGGCTGCCGTGCCCTTCATAAAGGAGATACTGGCCGCCTACCGCATCCCGATGGTGGAGGTGGAAGGCTACGAGGCCGACGATGTGATAGGCACCCTCAGCCGCATGGCCGAGCGCGACGGGTATATGACATATATGATGACGCCCGACAAGGACTACGGCCAGCTCGTGACCGACCGCGTGGTGCAGTATCGCCCGTCGCTCGGCGGCAAGGGCTTTGAACTGCGCGGCCCCGCCGAGGTGTGCGAGCGCTATGGCATAGAGCGGCCCGAGCAGGTGGTCGACCTCCTCGCCCTCGAGGGCGACTCGAGCGACAATGTCCCCGGATGCCCCGGCGTGGGCGAGAAAACGGCCGTGAAGCTCATAGCGCAGTACGGCACCGTGGAGCAGGTGATAGAGCATGCCGCCGAAATCAAGGGTGCGCTCGGCCGCAAAGTGGCCGACAATGCCGAGCAGATTCTGTTTTCAAAATTTCTGGTCACCATCAAGACCGATGTGCCCCTGGGCGGTATCACGCCGGCCGATTTCGGCCGCCGCGACCCCGACGTGGCCGCGCTGCGCAAGGTGTTCACACGCCTGGAGTTCCGCACGATGCTGTCGCGCCTGGAGCCTGCTCCAAAAGCCGCTGTCGCGGCCGAACCGGCCGGCCAGCTGTCGCTGTTCGACGACGCGGAGGCCGAGCCGGCAGAGTGCGGGGTGGAGATACCGCGCGACTACCGGCTGATAGAAACCGCCGCCGAAGCCGCCGCCTTCCTGCGCGATGCGCCCGAAGGCGAGTGGGGTGTGGAGTTCAACTTCGTATCGGACGGCGGCGTGCTCACGTCGCGCTTCTTCGGCGTCGCTGTGGCGCGTCCCGACGGGCCGTCGGCCTATATAGCCCTTCCTGATTTCCCGGCCGAGCGTGCCGACATGATAGCCGCCATCGTGCCGCTGTTTGCCGGCAAGGCCACCATATCGGCCCACGACGTGAAGTCGGGCATGCTGCTGCTGCGCCGCGAGGGCGCTTCCTGGACGGCGCCGTGGTTCAGCACATCGGTGGGCCGCTACCTGCTCAACGCCGAGAGCGCCTCCGACCTTTCCGACACGGCCTTCCGCTATCTGCACGTGTGCACGTCGGACTACCATCTTTCCGCCTCCGAGCGCAAAAAACAGCGCTACGAAGAGCCCGCGCAGGCCATGGCGCCGATGTGCGAGCGCGCATCGGTGGTGCGTGTGCTCGCCCCCGAGCTGCGGCGTCTGATAGAGGCCGACGGTCTGACACCGCTGCTGCGCGACATCGAACTGCCGTTCATACCCGTGCTCGCAGGCATGGAATGGGAAGGCGTGCGCATAGACCCCCGCGTGCTCGCCGAAATATCGGGCCGCCTGCACACACGTCTGAAAAAACTCGAGGAGGAGGCGGCAGAGCTGGCCGGCGGACCCTTCAACGTGGCCTCGCCGGCGCAGGTGGGCGAGGTGCTGTTCGAGCGGCTCAAGATAGACTCGTCCGCGCGGCGCACCAAGCGCGGCTCGTGGAGCACCACCGAGGAGGAGCTGAGCAAATATGCGCGCTTCCACCCCATAGTGAGGGTGATACTCGAGATACGCGGACTGCGCAAGCTGCTGGCCACGTACGTCGACGCGCTTCCGAAACTTATAAATCCGCGCGACGGCAAGCTGCACACCACCTTCAACCAGACGGTGACGGCCACCGGGCGCATCTCGTCGACCAATCCCAACCTGCAGAACATACCCATACGCACCGACGACGGCCGCGAGATACGCCGCGCTTTCGTGGCCGATCCCGGCGACCTGCTGCTCTCGGCCGACTATTCGCAGATAGAACTGCGTCTTATGGCCGACATGAGCGGCGACAAGGAGATGGTGCAGGCTTTCCTTGACGGCGAGGACGTGCACCGCGCCACCGCCGCCAAAATCAACGGCGTGCCCATCGCGAGTGTGACCGAAACGCAGCGCCGCGCGGCCAAGACGGCCAATTTCGGCATCATATACGGCATCTCGGCCTTCGGCCTCTCCGAGCGCCTCGGCATCACACGCGCCGAGGCAAAGGGCCTTATCGACGGCTATATGCGCACATATCCAGGCGTCGAAGCCTACATAGCCGACTCCGTGGAGCGCGCGCGCAAGCAGGGCTACGTGACCACGCTGCACGGCCGCAAACGCTATCTGCCAGACATCAATTCGCGCAACGCCACCGTGCGCAATTTTGCCGAGCGCAACGCCGTGAACGCGCCTCTGCAGGGCACCGCCGCCGACATCATAAAGATAGCCATGATAAGCATCGACGCCGAAATACGCCGGCTCGGGCTGCGCTCGCGCATGATTCTTCAGATACACGACGAACTGGTTTTCAACGTCAAGCCCGACGAGCTGCCCGTGCTGCAACCCATGGTGGAACGCTGCATGGCTGCGGCCTACAGCGGACGCGTGCCGCTCGAAGTGGCCGCCGGAGTCGCACCCAACTGGCTTGAGGCGCACTGATTCTGAAAAATATTTGCTAACTTTGCGTAACAATTAGAACACATACCTATGGACGTTATATCAAAGCGCGTAGCAGCGCTCGCAGTGTCGCAGACACTCGCCATGTCGCAGCGCAGCCAGGAACTCCGGGCCGAAGGAGTCGACGTGATTAACCTGAGCGTCGGCGAACCCGATTTCGACACACCCGCACACATCAAGGAAGCAGCCGTAAAGGCCATCGACGACAATTTCACACGCTACACACCCGTGCCGGGCTACATGAGCCTGCGCCGTGCCATAGCCGAGAAACTTTCGAAGGAAAACGGCCTGTCGTTCGCCCCCGAACAGATAGTGGTGGGCAACGGCGCCAAGCAGGAATTGTGCAATGTGGTGCTGGCCACGGTCAACCCCGGCGACGAGGTAATCATACCCACTCCCGCATGGGTGAGCTACGTCGAGATGGTCAAGCTGGCCGAAGGCCGGGTGGTGGAGCTGCCCACGGGCATCGACAGCGATTTCAAGCTCACACCCGCACAGCTTGAGGCGGCCATCACGGAGCGCACGCGCCTGGTGATGTTCTGCTCGCCGAGCAATCCCACAGGCAGCGTCTACAGCCGCGAGGAGCTCGAGGCGCTGGCCGATGTGCTCGCACGCCACCCGCAGGTGCTCGTGCTGGCCGACGAGATATACGAACACATAAACTATACCGGCTCGTTCACCTCCATGGCCTCGCTGCCGCAGCTCGAGGGACGCGTGGTGGTGATCAACGGTGTCAGCAAGGCTTACGCGATGACCGGCTGGCGCATAGGCTACTGCGCAGCGCCGCTGCCGGTGGCCAAGGCCGTGTCGAAGCTGCAGGGACAATACACCAGCGGAGCGTCGTCCATAGCCCAGAAAGCCGCCGAGGCAGCCTACACCGGGCCTCAGGAGTGCGTGGGTGCCATGTGCGAGGCCTTCCGTCGCCGCCGCGACCTCGTGGTGAGCCTCGCGCGTGAGATTCCCGGACTGAAAGTCAACGAGCCTCAGGGCGCGTTCTATCTGTTCCCCGAGGTGAGTGCCCTGCTCGGCACCGTGGCTCCCGACGGCCGCGCCATCGACACCGATTCCGACCTCGCCATGTATCTGCTCGACGAGGCGCATGTGGCCACCGTGGCCGGCTCGGCCTTCTGCGCGCCGGGATATATCCGTTTCAGCTACGCCACGTCCGACGACAACCTGCGTGAGGCCATGCGCCGCATTGCCGACGCTCTCGCGCAGCTCAAACGCCCCTGATGCACGACTCCGACCGACTTGCGCGCCTGCTGGCCGCGGCCTTTGTCGCGGCCGTAGGGCTCGCGGTATTGTCGCTGGGCGTATCGCGCATGATGCGTCCGCGTGCCGACCATGCCGACCCCGACCGCGCGCGCTATCCGATGCGCGGCATCGACATTTCGGCCCACAACGGCCTTGTCGATTTTCGCCGCGTGGCGGCCGACAGTGTGGCGTTTGTGTTTCTGAAAGCGTCGGAGGGCGACAGCTTCCGCGACGCCACTTTCGACGACAATTATTTCCGCGCGCGTCAGGCCGGACTGGCCGTGGGTGCATATCATTTCTTCCGTTTCGACTGCGAGGGGTGGCGCCAGGGCGACAATATGCTGCGCGCTCTCGCCGGCAAGCCCGTCGACCTTCCGCTGGCCATCGACATCGAGGAGGCGCACAATGCCGCTGCCGTGCCGACAGGCGAGATTGTGGTGCAGCTGCACGGCATGATCGACTATCTGCGCGGCCAGGGCTACGACGTGGTGCTGTACACCAACAAGTCGGGCCACCACCGCTTCGTGCGCGGGCGTTTCAGCGACATGCCGCTGTGGATAAGTTCTTTTACGAATCCGCCCATAAGCCGCGCCGACTGGCTTTTTTGGCAGCACAGCCACAGCGGCCGCGTGCGCGGCGTGGCCGGCCACGTCGATCTGAACACTTTCTGCGGCGATTCGGCTGCGTTTCGCGAGCTTGTGGCCCGCTCGCAGGCTACGGGCGGGGAGCGGTGATGCGGATGAGTTCCAGACGCGTGGCGCTCTTTCTGATTACCTCGAACGTGAGGCCGCCGAGTTCTACGGGCGTGCCCGCCTGCGGTATTGTGCCCGTGCTGTGCATTATGTAGCCGGCGAGCGTCTGATAAGCGTCGTCCTCGGGGATGTCGAGGTGCAGGTTCTCGTTCAGCCACGCTATCTCGCAGCGTCCGGCGGCTTCGTACACGCCCGGTTCGAGCGTGCGCGCCGTGAATCCGCCCTTGTCGTGCTCGTCCTGTATGTCGCCGAATATCTCTTCCACGAGGTCCTCGAGCGTCAGGAATCCGCTGGTTCCGCCGAATTCGTCCACCACTATGGCTATGGAGCGTTTCTGCTGCAGCAGGCGCCGCATCATTACGTTGGCCATCAGATTTTCGGGCGCGTACAGCACCGGCTTTATGTGCTGCTGCCAGTCGGTGTGCGGCGTGAACAGCTCGCTCACGTGTATGTAGCCCGCGATGTCGTCGATGTCGTCGCGGTACACTATGATTTTGCTTCGCCCGGTCGAGGTGAACAGGGCCGACAGCTCCGCCGTGGGCGTGTCGTAGGGCACGGCCACAATCTCGTTGCGCGGAATCATGCAGTCGCGCACGTGGGTGGTGCTGAAGTCGAGTGCGTTCTGAAAGAGTTTTACCTCGTTTTCCACGGTGGTTTTCTTCTCTTCCATATAGTCGATGGCCTCTTCGAGATAGTCGTTGAGGTCGCCCACAGAAATCAGGCTCACGTATGAGCTGTGTGTCTGCGCGCCCACGATTTTCATGAGCATGCGCGACAGAAATGTGGCCAGCATCGACACCGGGTAGAGCACCACATAGAATATGGCTATGGGGATGCTTGCGAAGCGCAGGCTGCTGTTGGGGTTGATGCCGAACATGGTCTTGGGCAGGAACTCGCCCGTGAGCAGTATCACGGCGGTGGATATGAGCGTCTGCGCCGCGAGTATGAGGGCTTCGTTGTGTATGTAGCGCCCGAGCCAGGGCTCAAGCATCATGGCGGCTCCCATGCCGTAGATTACGAGCACCACGTTGTTGCCCACAAGGATGGTGGAGATGAAAAATTCGCTGTTGGCGTAGAACCGTTTGACAAGGCGGCTTATGAAGCCTCCGCGCTGCACGTCGACTGCCGTGCGCACGCGGTCGGCAGTGACGAATGCCATTTCCGTGCCGGAGAAAAATCCTGAAAGCACGAGCGAGATGGCGGTGATGATGATCCAGGTGGGTTCCATGGGGCTATCGTGATGTGTTTTTTGCGGGCGTGACGGTGTTGGTGGTGGTTATCTGTGTGTTGGCCGGTCCCGCAGCGGCAGGAGCTGCCTCGGCGGCTTCGCGGCGGCTTGAGCGCACGGGCGCGCGGCGTTTGGTGCCGGCTGCCGGTGTGGCGGAGCTGTCGGCGGCAGCGGCAGTGTCGGCAGCGGCGGCGCGCTCTCCGCGGTTTTCCACGGGTATGATGCCGGTGGGGCGGCGCACGGTGTAGGCAGTCATGTTCTCGTTGCTGGTGAATCCGTAGCCTTCGATTATGCGGTCGGTGCGCACTATGTGTATGAAGGAGTCGGAATACACATTGCGTTTCTGCTGGTCCCAGAACAGCTGCTGCGTGAGGAAGGAGTCGCCGTCGACGTTCACCATCACCACATTGCCGTCGAGGCGCCAGAGCCGTCGCCGGCTGAAATAGGTGGCGCTGTCGCTGCGTATGTTGGCCTCGGGCTGCATGGCCAGGTCGTATTGCTCAAGGTCGAGCCCATCCGGGAAGCGCCAGTAGGGGTCTTTCGATTCCTCGAACATCTGCCATACGGGTGCCGTGATGTGGTAGCGCGTGTAGCCGCTGTCGCTGATGAAGGTGCTGACGTCGGACGTGGTCATGGTGGGCGTGTCGTCGCCCACGTTCTGCACGTAGCTGTGGCGCTCTTCGCCGCAGCCTGATGCGGCTGCGGCGGCCAGGCCTACGGCTATGGCCGCCGGCAGGATGGCGCGCATGCGGTGTGGGTGGTGCTCCAACTTCGGATTAATAAATCTTTGTGGGGCGGAACCACATTTCGTTGAAGTTGACGCCAAGGGTGATGTTGAGATAATTCTCTTTGATGAGCGCCGCAGGGCTGCCCTGGCGGTGGCGCCACTCCAGGCCCACGTTGACGATGGTCTTGAAGCCCGGCACCGGCAGGCCTATGCCAGCGCCTATGCCGAAGTCTTTGAGCTCGTTGCCGCGCACGCGGAGATAGTCGCGGTTGTAGAACGCGCCTACGCGGTAGTGCGCGCGACGGAAATAGCTGCCGCGGGGGTTGGGCACAAACTGCATGCCGGCCGCGATTTTGTAGCGGTCGTTGAGGTCGCCCTTGATGCCTGCGTATTTGGCTTTGCTCCAGGGCTGGTAGGTGCCGTCCACCTCGATGTGCAGACGCTCGTTGAGCGTGAGGCCGAGGCCCACGCCGAGGCTGTAGGGAGTGGAGTAGCGTCCGTCGATGCTTTCTTCGCTTTCGGTGGGCGCGCTGTCGAAGCTCTGGTCGTAGGCGAATTCGGCTATGTTGCCGTGCAGGTTTTTGCCGGGGCTGAACGTGGCGCCTATGGTGAGCTCGTGGCGGCGCGCTATGGGCAGCGAGTACTGCAGGCCCAGGTTGAGGTTCCAGTCGTGCACCTCGAGCTGGCGCTCAAACAGTGTGGTGCTGCCGCCGGAGGTGATGGCGTAGCTGTCGTTGTACGTGGAGCCGAACATATATGCTATGTTGGCGCCGATGCTGAGCCCGCGCAGTGGGGAGTATCCGAGGCCGGCATACACTTCGTTGATGCTGCCGGAGCCGCTGCGCGATGCGTAGCCGTTGTCGATGCTGTTGCCGAAGGCGTATCCCACGCTGCTGTAGGGCAGCAGGCCTATGCTGGCGCCGAGGCCGCGCATGATGGGAAACTGCATGGTGATATAGTCCAGGCCGCCTCCGAAATCGTTGCTGCGCGTGCGCGTGCCGTCGGCGGCTGTTTCCTCGTTCCAGAGGCATGTGACGTCGAGTCCCATGTCGAAGAGGAAAGTCATGGAGTCTATGCGCGCGTAGCTCGCCGGGTTCATTACGTTGATGGTGCGTCCTGAGTGCATGGCGTAGCCCACGCCGCCCATCTGTCGCTGTGCGGCGGTGGCGTTGTCGCTGAGTATGCCGAGGCCATAGCGCGAGTAGGGGGTCATGGTGCCGGTCTGTGCGGCGGCGCCGATAGCCGCGGTGGCGGCTATGAGCATTGTGCAGATGAGATTACGTATTTTCATTGTAATGGAGTATGCTTATTAAACCTTTGCCCACAAGGTCGTGGTCCACGGTGGCGCTGAAGGGCAGCAGCGGCGCTATGGTGTCGGCGCGCCCGCCGGTGAGCAGCACTATGCTGTCGGGCGGCAGCAGGCTGCGGTAGTATGCGATTTCGCCCACGATGCCGTAGACAGCGCCGCAGCGCATGGCTGTTTCGGTTGAGTCGCCGGGCGTGGTCATGGGGCCGTCGACAGCCACCTGCGGCAGACACGCCGTATAGGTGTGGAGCGCGCGCAGGCGCATGCCCACCCCGGGGGCAATGTTGCCGCCGTAGAACGCGGCGTCGGGGCCGGCTATGTCGTAGGTGACAGCCGTGCCGATGTCCACCACCAGGCAGCGGCGTCCGGGATAGGCCGCGAGCGCGCCGGCGGCAGCGGCTATGCGGTCGAGGCCGAGGGTGCGCGGGGTGGTGTAGTGCAGCCGCAGGGGCAGCGGAGTGTCGTGTGTGAGCTCTATGGCGCCCGGACACACGCGCAGCAGCGCCTGCCAGTGCTCCTCGATGCGCGGGCGCACGGCGCAGTATATGGCGCCGGCTATGGGCGCGTGGCGCTCGAGCACTACGGCTATGTCGGCCGCGGTAAGACCTTTGCCGACAAGGCGTTCCACCAGCCTGCCCTCGCTGTCGCGCAGGGTGAGCTTGGTGGCGGTGTTGCCTTGGTCGATGCTTGCGTATATGGCCATTAGGCTGTGGTGTGGCAGTCGGGGTCAGAGGCTCTCGACTGTCAGTCGATGATATCGAAGCCGGTGTATTTGCGCAGACATTCCGGCACCACTATGCCTTCGGGCGTCTGGTTGTTTTCGAGCAGCGCGGCCATGATGCGCGGGAGTGCGAGGGCCGAGCCGTTGAGGGTGTGGGCAAGATGCGTTTTCTTGTCGGCTCCGCGGTAGCGGCATTTCAGGCGGTTGCTCTGGTAGGTTTCGAAATTGCTGACGCTCGACACCTCAAGCCAGCGCTCCTGGGCTGCGGAGTACACCTCGAAATCGAAGGTGATGGCGGAGGTGAAACTCATGTCGCCGCCGCACAGGCGCAGGATGTGCCAGGGCAGGCCGAGCTTGTCGAGCAGTCCCTGCACGTGGTCTTTCATTTCTTCGAGGGCGGCGTAGCTGTCCTCGGGGCGCTCTATGCGCACTATCTCCACCTTGTCGAACTGGTGCAGGCGGTTGAGGCCGCGCACGTCCTTGCCGTAGCTTCCGGCTTCGCGGCGGAAGCATGCGCTGTAGGCGCAGTTCTTTATGGGCAGGCGGTCGTCGGGTATGATCACGTCGCGGTAGAGGTTGGTCACGGGCACTTCGGCCGTGGGTATGAGGTAGAGATTGTCGAGTGTCACCACATACATCTGCGCCTCCTTGTCGGGGAGCTGGCCGGTGCCTATGCCGCTGGCTTCGTTGACCACGTACGGGGGCTGCACCTCCAGATAGCCGGCTTTGCCGGCCTCGTCGAGGAAAAACTGTATGAGCGCGCGCTGCAGGCGTGCGCCTTTACCGAGATATACGGGGAATCCCGCGCCGGTGATTTTCACACCGAGGTCGAAGTCTATGAGGTTGTATTTGCGGGCCAGGTCCCAGTGGGGGAGCGCGTCGGCGGGCAGCTCGGGCATGCGGCCGCCTTCTTTGTCTACCACGTTGTCGGCGGCGGAGCGTCCTTCGGGCACCATGTCGCAGGGCACGTTGGGCACGCCGAGCAGAATCTCGCGTATGGCGGCTTCAGTGCCGGCGAGCTTGTCGGCGAGTTCTTTCTGGCTCTGTTTGAGCTGTGCCACGCGCTCTTTGAGGGCCTGTGCATCTTCGCGCTGTCCGGCCTTCATGCACGCGCCTATGCGCGCGGCAAGGTTGTTGAGTTCGGCAGCTTCGGCATCGCTGCTCTGCTGCTGGGCGCGGCGCTCGGAGTCGAGCTGCAGCACGCGTGCTATTTCGTTTTTGCCGTCGAAGCCTTTTATGGCCAGGCGGCGCACTATATCGTCGGGGTTGGATTTGATTTGCTGAAGGGTAAGCATATGTGGGGAAATGTGTGGTTGCAGAAGGGTGTGTGCGCGCGGGTCAGCCCTGGGCCAGCAGGGTCTTTACGGCGGCGGAGATGGCGCGGCCGTCGGCGCGTCCTGCGAGGGCCTTGGTGGCGGCGCCCATGACGCGACCCATGTCGGCAGGCCCTTTGGCGCCGGTTTCGGCTATGATGCGGCGCAGCTCGGCGTCGAGTTCTTCGGGTGTGAGGGCTTTGGGGAGATACGCTTCAATGACGGCGAGTTCCGCAAGCTCGCTGTCGGCGAGGTCGCTGCGGTTCTGCTCGGAGTAAATGCGCGCGCTTTCGCGACGCTGTTTTGCCATTTTGACAAGTATTTTCATCGCAGTGTCGTCCGAGAGCTCTCCTCCGGCGCCCGGTGCGCTTTTTGCTTCAAGAAATTCTTTTTTGATGCCGCGCAAGGCCTCGAGGCGAACTTTGTCGCGGGCCATCATGGCGGCTTTTATGTCGGTGCTGATAGTGTCGAACAAATCCATAGGACTGATATATTGTTATAGCCCACAAAAGTACGTTTTTTTTCTGTATCGCACGAGCCGTGTATATAAAAAAATATTAAAGAGCGGCGAAAAGTGTATTTTTTCGGCCGAAATCTTTCGTGAAAGCAAAAAATGTATTAACTTTGCAACCGCATTTGCCAATCGGGGTGTAGCACAGTTGGCAGCGCGCCACGTTCGGGACGTGGAGGTCG
>CAMWTJ010000050.1 GCA_947177185.1 uncultured Porphyromonadaceae bacterium
GGCGGCCTGGGGGCCTCTGCTCCCTGCCTCCTCGCCTCTGCGCTTTGGGCGCGGGCTGGGTGGGCGGTGGGCGGCCGCGGCTAATCGGCCGTGGGGGGCAGCTTCTCGAGCACGCGGGCGACGACGGCCGCGGGGCGTATGGCGTCGAGGCACATGAGGTCGCGGCGCCGGCAGGGGCGGTTGCCGAAGACGCTGCAGGGGCGGCATGGCACGGGCAGCTGTATGGTGTCGGCGTCGGACTGCCTCCAGGCGGCGAATCCGCAGTAGGGGTGTGTGGCGCCCCAGATGCTGAGTGTGGGTGTGCCTGCGATGGCTGCGAGGTGCATGTTGCCGGAGTCCATGGTGAGCATGCAGTCGAGGTGGTTGAGCAGGGCAAGCTCGGCGGCGAATCCGTAGCGGCGTCCGGCGAGGCAGTGCACGTTGGGGCGTCCGAGCGTCCAGGGCTGCAGGACGGCGGCTTCGGCGTCGCCTCCGCCGAAGAGGAAGATTTCGATGTCGGGGCGTGCGGCGAGGTCGGCCACGACGCTCTGCATACGGGCGGTGGGGTAAATCTTCTGCGGATGGGCCGCGAAGGGGGCTATACCTACCCAGCGCTTGCCCGGGGCGCGGGGTGCCGTGATGGCGGCGAAGTCGGCTTCGGGGGCTGTGCGGGGGCCCGGGAAGAGGCCGTCGAAGCACTCCTGCAGCGGCATGCCTGCGGCGCGGAAGGCGTCGGCGTAGGCTTCGCGGCTGCCGGGGAGGGGTAGCATCACTTTGTTGTGCGGGCGCGTGAGGGCGCGGCGGCTGCCGCGGGCCTTGTCGATGCGCACGGAGCGGACTCCGTGCATGCGCAGGAAGATGGCGAGCAGGCGGGTGCGGAGCACGTTGTGGAGGTCGACGAACACGTGCGGGGCGTAGGTGCGGCGGCACATGGCCGCGAGGCGGCGTATGCCGGCGACGCCTGCATAGGTGTCCTTGAGGTCGACGCCCACGACGCTCAGGTTGGCCGGCGCGCCGACGAAGATGGGCACCATGGACGGGCGCGTGAGCAGCACGAAGTGCCTGTCGGGCCAGCAGCGGCATGCGCTGTAGACGACGGGCACGGTCATGGCTACGTCGCCGATGGCCGAGAAGCGCGCCATGAGCACGGTGGAGCCGGGTGGCGGGGTGCGGAGAGAGTGTCGCGGCATGGTGTGGGGCTACTTGGTGGCGGCGTAGAGCACGGGGTTGGTGTCGGCGTCGTTGTACATCTTCATCTGCCGGTACACTTTCATGTATTTGCGTCCGGCGGCTATGTCGGCCAGGAGAGTGTCGATGGCCTGGGTGAGGTCGGCGCGCTGCTCGCGGAGCACGGCGAGGCGTGCGGCGCAGCGCTCGCGGTGGGCGTCGGAGGCGTCGGTGCGTGCGGCCTCGGCCGCCATGTGGTAGATTTTGAGTGCAAGTATGCTCAGGCGGTCGAGGGCCCATGCGGGGCTCTCGGTGTTGATGGTGGCGTCGGGGGCGGGTGTGACGGCGGCGTAGTAGTCGCGGAAATAGGTGTCGAATTCCTCGACCATGTCGGTGCGCTCCTGGTTGGAGCGGTCGATGCGCCGCTTGAGCGCGAGTGCCTCGACGGGGTCGATGGCGGGGTCGCGTATTATGTCCTCGAGGTGCCACTGCACGGCGTCGATGTGGCATTTGGCGTAGAGCGTGTGCTCTATGGAGCCGGGCGTGTAGGGGTTGCGCGAGGGCGCGTCGACGTTGTCGGCTATATGGTAGTCGGCCGTGGCGCGCTCGAAGATGCCGTAGGCGTGTGAGGCGAAGTGGTTCATGGCTGCAGCGTGTGTTGGGTTATTTTCTGCGGCGAGCGTTGGCTTTTGCCTGCGCGCGCATGGCTGCTTCCTGCTGCTTCTGAGCTTCCTCGAGGCGTGCCATCAGGCCCGATTTCTTGCGGGGCTTGCGGGCGTTGGCCTCCATCTCGGCGCGCACTTTTTTCTCGTCGACGAAGTGGCGTGTGAGAGTGGTCTGTATGATGGTGATCAGCAGCGAGAGCAGGTAGTAGTAGCTGAGAGCCGAAGCGTAGTCGTTGAAGAAGAAGAGGAACATGACGGGCATCAGATACATCATCCATTTCATGCCGGGCATGGACTGTCCGCCGGGCTGGTTCTGCACGGTGAAGGTGGTGTAGACGATGTTGGCGATGGTCATGAGCAGGCAGAAGAGGCTCACCTGGTTGCCGTAGAAGGGTATGGTGAAGGGGAGCGTGCATATAAAGTCGGGCGCGGAGAGGTCGTGGGCCCAGAGGAAGCTCTGGCCGCGGAGCTCAATGGCCGAGGGGAAGAAGGAGAACATGGCAATGAGCACGGGCATCTGCAGGAGCATGGGGAGGCATCCCGACATGGGGTTGGCACCGGCTCGTGAGTAGAGGGCCATGGTTTCCTGCTGGCGCTTCATGGCGTTTTCCTGTCCGGGGTATTTTTCGTTGATGGCGGTGATTTCGGGGGCGAGCACCCTCATGCGTGCCTGCGACTTGAAGCTCTTGTAGGTGAAGGGGAAGAGTATGAGCTTGATGAAGATGGTGAGCAGGAGGATAATGATGCCGTAGCTGCTGATGTAGCGTCCGAGGAAGTCGAACACGGGAATGACGATAATCTGGTTGACCCATCGGAAGAGGCCCCATCCGAGCGGCACGAGGCGACGCAGGTCGAGGTCCTCGCCGGGGTAGATGTTGTCTTCGATGGAGCTGAGCAGGGGGTAGTCGTTGGGTCCGAAATAGAAGGTGAATTCGGCTGCTGTGCCGTCGGCGGTGCTGTAGGGGAGCTGTGCGGCCATGTCCATGTCCTTGAGCCAGTCGGCTGCGTCGAGGCGTATGCTGCGCAGGTCGGCTGTGCTGAAGTTGTCGCGCGCGATGATCACGCTGGAGAAGAACTGGTTTTTGAAGGCCACCCACTTGACGCGTCCGTTGAGTTCTTCGTGGTCGTCCTTGTTGCTGCTGAGCTCGTCGGGGCCTTCGCCGGCGTATTTGTACATGATGGCCGAGTTGCGCTCCTCGAAGGTGCGTCCTTTTTCGTTGCGGCCGAGGGTCTGGTGCCAGTCGAAGCCTATGGAGGCGGTGCTGGGCGGGAGCACGGCTCCGATGCCCTGCTGCACGAGCTGCATGCCCACGAGGTAGCTGTCGGGGCGGATGGTGTAGCGTATGCCCCACCATGCGCCGTCGGCCAGGTCGAGGCGCATCAGCAGCGATGTGTCGCTCTCGGCCACGGTGGTGAAGTTGAATTCGGATGTGTTGAGTCGCTGGTCGGCGGTGGTGAGCACGAAGTTGTAGCCGTCGCGCTCGTTGCGGAAGAGGCGCACGGGCTCGGGCTGCTCGCCGAGCTCGGTTTTGTAGTTTTTGAGCTCTACCTGGCTCACACGGCCGCCGCGCGAGGCGAAGGTGACGCGCATGAGGTCGTTTTCGAGCACGGTTTCGGCGTTGTCGCCGCCGAGGTGTGCGGCGAAGGCTTTGTATTTGTGGGCGTCGGCGATGCCTTGGCGCAGCGCTGCGACGGCGAGCCGGCGATGGTCGGGGGCGAGCGCGCCGGCGCCGGCGGAGAGGTCGGCGAGGCTGACGCTGCCGGCGGGTGCCGCGGCGAGTATGGTGCCGTGCATGCCTGCGGAGTCGGCGGTGATGTCGAGTGTGGCTGTGCGCAGGCGGTGCGAGCCTGTGGCGAGCACTGCGGCGCGCAGGGAGGCCATGTCGGCCTCGGTGAGTGTGTCGGCGGCGGTGGCGGCGCTGTGTGTATCGGCGGCGAGCTGTTCGACGGCGGCCGTGCCGGCCTGGGCGTCCTGCTCGGCTGTGGGCTTGTTGAGATACATGAAGCCGAACAGTATTACGGCCATGAGTGCAAGGCCGGTGAGAGTGTTGCGATCCATTGTAGAGGAATGTGTATGTGGTGGATTCGGGATCCGCTGATTGTTAGTTTTCGGCCTTGGGGGCGTTGTTTTTGCTGTAATCTATGGCAGCCTGCACGAAGGAGCCGAACAGCGGGCTGGGTGCGAGCACCGTGCTGGAGTATTCGGGATGGTACTGCGTGCCGACGAACCATCGCAGCGCGGGCACTTCGACCACCTCCACCAGGCCTGTGGCGGGGTTGACGCCCACGCAGCGCATGCCTGCTTTCTCGAGGTCGTCGCGGTAGGCGTTGTTGAACTCGAAGCGGTGGCGGTGGCGCTCGCTGATGCGTGTCTTGCCGTAGGCTCGTGCGGCGATGCTGTCGGGCGCGAGCTCGCAGTCGTAGGCGCCGAGGCGCATTGTTCCGCCCATGTTGGTGATGCTTTTCTGCTCCTCCATGAGGTCGATGACGTTGTGGGGCGTGGTGGTGTCCATCTCGGTGGAGTTGGCGTCGGCGAGTCCGAGCACGTCGCGTGCGTACTCAATGACCATGCACTGCATGCCGAGGCATATGCCGAAGGTGGGCACGTCGTGGGCGCGGCACCAGCGCAGTGCGGCGAATTTGCCGTCGATGCCGCGCTGTCCGAATCCGGGGGCGATGATGATGCCGTCGAGGCCCGAGAGCTGCTCGTCGGCGTTGTCGTCGCGCAGTTTTTCGGAGTGTATGTAGCGCACTTTGACGCGTCGTCCGGCGTAGGTGGCGGCGTGGAAGAGCGATTCGTTGATGCTCTTGTAGGCGTCCTGCAGCTCTACGTATTTGCCCACGAGGCCTATGTTGAGTGTTTCGGTGGCGTTGTCGAGCTTGTCGAGGAAGGCGCTCCAGGGCGCCATGTCGGGCTCGCCCTGTACGGGCACACCCATCTTGCGCATGACTATTTCGTCGAGGTGCTGCTCGTGCATCTTCATGGGCACTTTGTAGATGCTGTCGACGTCGATGCTCTGCACCACGGCGTCGGGGGCTACGTTGCAGAATCGGGCTATCTTGCCGCGCATGTCGGCGCCGATGTTTTTCTCGGTGCGGAGCACGAGCACGTCGGGCTGTATGCCGAGCTCCTGGAGCTGCTTGACGCTGTGCTGCGTGGGCTTGGTCTTGAGCTCCTTGGCGGCGGCGATGTAGGGCACGTAGGTGAGGTGTATGCACAGGGCGTTCTGTCCGAGCTCCCAGCGCATCTGGCGCACGGCTTCGAGGAAGGGTAGCGACTCGATGTCGCCCACGGTGCCTCCGATTTCGGTGATTACGAAATCGTAGCCGCCGGTGGAGCCGAGCGCGCGCACGGCGCGCTTGATTTCGTCGGTGACGTGGGGCACTATCTGCACGGTTTTGCCGAGATAGTCGCCGTGGCGTTCCTTGTCGATGACACTCTGGTAAATGCGGCCGGTGGTCACATTGTTGGCGCGCGAGGTGCGTATGTTGGTGAAGCGCTCGTAGTGTCCGAGGTCGAGGTCGGCTTCGTGGCCGTCCTCGGTCACGTAGCACTCGCCGTGCTCGTAGGGGTTGAGCGTTCCGGGGTCGATGTTGATGTAGGGGTCGAATTTCTGAATGGTCACACGAAAGCCGCGGGCCTTGAGCAGTGCGGCCAGCGACGCCGAAATTATACCTTTTCCGAGCGACGATACCACGCCACCCGTGACAAAAATATATTTAGTATCCATATTATTATGCAAATTACCCGCAAATTTAACACAAAAAAGCGGAATTTCCCACGCCTGCGAGCAAAAAGCGCGGCGAGGGACAAAATAATGCCTGAAAAAGCGAGTCGGAGCGGTGTGTCAGCCGCGGCGGCGGGGGCGGTGCAGCAGGCTGTTCCACTTGAGGCGTATGACGCCGAACACGGCCTCACCGAAGATGCCGCTGCTCATTTTAGATGTGCCGAGCACGCGGTTGACGAAAACAATGGGCACTTCGGCCACACGGAAGCCCATGCAGTAGGCCGTGAATTTCATTTCTATCTGGAAGGCGTAGCCCTTGAACTTGATGGCGTCGAGGTCGAAAGCCTCGAGCACGCGGCGGCGGTAGCAGACGAATCCGGCAGTGGTGTCATGCACGGGCAGACCTGTGACGAGGCGCACGTATTTGCTTGCGTAATAGCTCATGAGCACGCGGCCCATGGGCCAGTTGACCACGTTGACGCCCGTGACGTAGCGCGAGCCTACGGCCACATCGGCGCCTTCGTCGGCGCAGGCGCGGCGCAGGCGCTCGAGGTCGGCGGGGTTGTGGCTGAAATCGGCGTCCATCTCGAACACGTAGTCGTAGCCGTCGGCGAGCGCGCGGCGGAAGCCCTCGATGTAGGCCGTGCCGAGGCCGAGCTTGCCGGCGCGCTCTATGAGGTGCACGCGGCCGGGAAAGGCTTCGATTTTTTCTTTCACGATGGCCGCGGTGCCGTCGGGAGAGTTGTCGTCGATGACGAGTACGTCGAACCCGTGCTCGAGGCCGAGCACGGCGTCAATGATGGCAGCGGCGTTCTCGCGCTCGTTGTACATCGGTATTATCACCACGGAGTCACTTTTGGCCATATCGGTAGCAGGGGTGTGGAAGGTTGATGTCGCAAATATAGATATTTTTTCTAACTTTGCAAAGAAAAGAACAGATGGAAGACCTGGAAGAATACATCGAGGCGCATATCGACGCCGAGCCTGCGGCACTGCGCGCGCTGTGGCGGCGCACCCACCTGCGGCACGTGTACCCGCGCATGTGCTCGGGCCACACGCAGGGCCGGCTGCTGAAGATGCTGGCCGCGCTGGCCGCGCCGCGGCGGGCCGTGGAGCTGGGCACGTTCACGGGCTACTCGGCCCTGTGTCTGGCCGAGGGCATGGCGCCCGGCACGGAGCTGCACACCATAGAAATCGACGACGAGATGGAGCCCGAGCTCTCGGAGCTGTTTGCGGCGCCCCACCCCGGCGCCGACATCACGCTGCACATAGGCGACGCCCTGCAGGTGCTGCCGCAGCTGCCCGGGCCGTGGGACCTGGCTTTCATAGACGCCAACAAGCGCCACTACAGCGACTATTACGAGCTGCTGCTGCCGCGCATGAGCCGCGGAGGGCTGATACTGGCCGACAACACGCTGTGGAGCGGCAAGATACTGCACCCCGAGGCCGCACGCGACCCGCAGACACGCGCCCTGCTCGAATTCAACGACCTGGTGGCGGCCGACCCGCGCGTGGAAACGGTGATACTGCCCGTGCGCGACGGCCTGACCATGCTGCGCGTCGTATAGCGTGCGCGCGGTGTCCGGGACCCGGACGCAAGCCGCCCCCATAAAAAAGCGGCGCCTTCTTGCGAGGGCGCCGCTTGCTTGTTATGGTGTGTCTGAGTCCTCAGGCTCTATTATTTCGAGAGCTTTTCCTTGAGGGCTGCGAGAGCTTCGATGTCGCCGAGAGTGGTTTTCTCGATGGCGGGAGTGGCCACAGTGGCTTCCTCCTGCTTGGCGGGACGGGCGGCGCGCTTGGCGCGGCGTTCGGCGTTCTTTTCAGCGCGAACTTCGTCCTCGAAGATACGGCTGTGGCTCAGGAAGATGCGCTTGCCGTCCTTGTTGAATTCGATGACCTTGAAGTTGAGCTTTTCGTCGACCTGTGCCTGTGTGCCGTCCTGCTTGACGAGGTGCTTGGGAGTAGCGAAGCCTTCCACGCCGTAGGGGAGAGCGATGATGGCGCCTTTGTCGAGCATTTCGACGATGGTGCCTTCGTGGATGCTGCCCACGGTGAAGATGTTTTCAAACACTTCCCAGGGGTTTTCCTCGAGCTGCTTGTGGCCGAGGCTGAGGCGACGGTTGTCCTTGTCGATGGCGAGCACTTCGACTTCGATGTCGGCACCGATCTGGGTGAATTCGCTGGGGTGCTTGATTTTCTTGGTCCAGCTGAGGTCGCTGATGTGGATGAGGCCGTCGACGCCTTCTTCGATTTCAACGAACACGCCGAAGTTGGTGAAGTTGCGCACTTTGGCGGTGTGGCGGCTGCCGATGGGGTAGCGCACCTCGATGTCTTCCCAGGGATCTTTCTTGAGCTGCTTGATGCCGAGGCTCATTTTGCGGTCCTCGCGGTCGAGAGTGAGGATGACGGCTTCCACCTCGTCGCCCACCTTCATGAAGTCCTGTGCGGCGCGGAGGTGCTGGCTCCAGCTCATTTCGCTCACGTGGATAAGACCTTCCACACCGGGAGCGATTTCTACGAACGCACCGTAGTCGGGCAGTACGACTACGCGGCCCTTGACGTGGTCGCCCACTTTGAGGTCGGGGTTGAGAGCGTCCCAGGGATGGGGCTGCAGCTGCTTGAGGCCGAGAGCGATGCGCTTCTTCTCGTCGTCGAAATCAAGGATAACGACGTTGAGCTTCTGGTCGAGCTCGACAACTTCGCTGGGATGGCTGACGCGGCCCCAGCTGAGGTCGGTGATGTGGATGAGGCCGTCGACACCGCCGAGGTCGATGAACACGCCGTAGGAGGTGATGTTCTTGACGGTGCCTTCGAGCACCTGGCCTTTTTCGAGCTTGCTGATGATTTCGCGCTTCTGAGCCTCGAGTTCGGCTTCGATGAGGGCTTTGTGGCTGACAACGACGTTTTTGAACTCTTCGTTGATTTTAACGACCTTGAATTCCATGGTCTTGCCTACGAACATGTCGTAGTCGCGGATGGGCTTGACGTCGATCTGCGAGCCGGGCAGGAAGGCTTCGATGCCGAATACGTCGACGATCATGCCGCCTTTGGTGCGGCACTTGATGTAGCCTTTGATGACTTCGTCGTTGGCGAGCGCTGCGTTGATGCGGTCCCAGCTGCGTGCGGCGCGTGCTTTTTTGTGAGAGAGGATAAGCTGTCCTTTCTTGTCCTCCTGGTTTTCGATGAACACCTCTACTACGTCGCCGACTTTGAGGTCGGGGTTGTAGCGGAATTCATTCATGGGGATGATACCGTCGCTCTTGTAGCCGATGTTGACCACGGCTTCGCGCTTGTTGAGAGCGATGATAGTGCCTTCAATCACCTCGTTGTCCTTGACGGTGTTGAGGCTTTCGTCGTAGGTGCGAGTAAGCTCTTCGCGGCTCTTTGCACCGGCGGTTTCGCCTTTTTCAAAGGCTTCCCAGTCGAAATCTGCGATGGGAGTGTTGTTAAGTTCTGCCATTTAAAGGGTTAATAAATTAGGGTTTGATTAATGGGTTAGACTTTATGTTGGTTCATAAAATGCGGCGCAAAGATAGCTATAAATTTCTTATTATCAAAATGTTTTTGCGCTTTTTTGCCCTTCCCCGCCCCGCATCCCCCCAAAAAACGCCGGACTGCCGACGCCCGCCTTCAGCCGGCTTTGCAAACCCTTGGCAATCTTTGCCCCGGCCACTCTTAGCGATTTAGACCCTAATCTGATAATATTTTCCAATATCCGCCTTTGGTTTTACCAATACGTGTTATTATATCTTTCCCTCTGAGAGAAGCTATAATCCTGTTGACTTTTCTTGTTGAGAATCCTGTCTGTATGGCTATCTGCGGCTGCGTAATGCCCGGAGTCTTGCGAATAATCTTAAGTACTTTATTCTCGTCATTATTCTCGCCATTATTCTCGCCGGCGTTGCGAGAATCCTTGGTCGATGCCAATAGGTAAGTAACCGTTGAACTTAGCATATCGCTTTCAAAGGTAACTGTCTTCCCTGTCAGATTTTTCCAACCTAATATTTTGTCAATGCCGTATCCTGCATTTTCGGACAATTTTGGATGTCGGAACAGTCTGATTATACTCGGATTACGTGGCATGGACAAGACGCGATTCCGAAGTTCGTCGGCATCAAGAATAAACCGTCCCGGGTTCTGCATCACAATTCTGTTATCAAATACCCTTATTGTAGGGTGCGCCGATGAAAAGTAATCGGAGTGAGCGCAAAAGTTCACCAAACCCTCACGCAAGCAGAACAGCTGCGAGTTATCCTCCACACCAAATATGTCGGGGCCTTCCACATAGGGAGCATCCACAAAATTGCGCAGGCGGTGCATTATCAGCTGAAAACTCTCCCATATGTTTTCCTGCTCAGGCATACGGTAGGTATATCTTTGCGATGCTGTGGCATAAGAGTTACTAATTTTTCGGCGATTAGTTATCAGATATTTCGGTGCATATTGCAAAAAAGCGCCCGGCGGGAGCGGGTGCTCCGGCGCCGGGCGCTTGGGTGGGGTCAGGGTCTGGAAAGAGGGCTTACTGTGCGACGTTGAAGAGCACTATGCGGTTCCAGTTGTTTTCGTCGTAGGGCTGCACGGAGCTGCCTTCGGCTGCGGTGGTGAGGCGTGCGGCGGGGATGCCGTATTCGCCCGTGAGCATGTCGTAGACGGCTTTGGCGCGGCGTTCGGAGAGGCGTTTGTTGTATTCCGAGGTGCCGGTGTCGGCGTCGGCGTAGCCCACGATGGCCACATTCTGGTCGGGGTTGGCCTTCATCCATTCGGCGATGTTGTAGATGTTGACCTTCTCCATGGGTGTGATGCGTGCGGAGTTGAGCGAGAAGCGCACGCTTGCCATCAGGGGTGCGGGTTCGACCACGGTGGCTTCGGCCACTTCGACTTCGGGGCAGGGCAGCTGTGCCTCGGCGGCGGCGAGGGCTGCGCCGGTGGTGGCGAGGGCTGCGCGCAGGTCGTTGACCTGGTTGTTGAGGTTGGCTATGTAGCCGGTGTAGTCGCAGGGGTTGTAGGAGTGGAAACCTGCGCCACCGATGTTGAAGCTGAAGCCTCCGATGGCGGAGATGGTGAGGTCGGCGGGCACGCCGTAGGCAGTGCCGTTGAACACATCGCCCATGGCCTGTACGCGTCCTTCAGCGAAGAAGTCGACGTAGCGGCACAGACGGAAGCGCAGCTGCAGGCCGCCTGCCACCACGGGTGCCCAGGTGGTGCTCTTGCGGTGTGTGGTGCCGCCGGCTATGTAGCCTGCGGGCTGCATGTCCCAGGCGTAGGCGGCTCCGAGGCCCACGAAGGGCACGATGGAGAACACGCGCTCGCTGTTGACGCCGCCGAAGCTGTTGAACATATCCCACATGAAGTCGAGCTGTCCGCTCACGTGGTTCATCTTGTGGTACACATTGTTGTTCCAGTGCAGAGTGCCGCCCTGGAAGTTGAGGCGCCAGCCCATGTAGGGTGTAAACCATTTGCCGAAGCCGAAATTGTAGGCTGCGGTGAGTTTATGGTGCTCGTCGCCGTTGACGGGAGAGTTTTCGCCGAAAAGGGAGTTGACGCCTGCGCCGAGCTGGATAAACCAGTTTTCATTGGCCTGGCTGTAATAGTGTGTGTCACAAGGCACTTCTTCTACGGCCACTACAGTTTCTTCCACGACGGCCACTGCGTCGGGATCCTGGGCCATTGCGGGCATGCCGGCCGACAGGGCCAGAGCTGCCAGAGCTGTCATTGCTTTTGTTTTCATCTGTTCGGGAGATTGTGTGGGTAAGTAATGAGGGTTAATTTTTCTTGTTTCTTCATAAATAGTCGAAAGTATCATTGAAACACCCCCGGGCAAAACTTTGTTCACAAAAATTTCGCTATATTTGCGCAATGAAACTTTTTAAGGGCCATAAATCGGAACTGCGCCGCGGGCGCATGCGCCGCCTCGACTACATCAACGAGGCCGCTTTCTCACGCGTGTGGAGCGTGCGTTTCAGCCGCCGTCAGGCGCTGGCGCTCGGCGCCGTGGCCATAGCGGCCGTGGCCGCCCTGGTGTATATGATCATGGCGTTCACGCCCCTGCGGCGCCTGCTGCCGGGCGCTCTGCCGGGCGACATGCGCGGACGCTACATCGAGGCCACGCTGAGGCTCGACTCGCTGTCGCGGGCCGTGCGCGCCACCGACGCCTATATGGCCAACGTGCAGGCCATAATGGAAGGAAGCGTCGACCCAGACTCGGCCAAAGCCGCGCAGCGGCCGCTCACGGAGCTGACCGACACCCTCATGAGCGCCTCCGACGCCGAGCGCGCCTTCGTGCAGGCCTTCGAGAGCTCGCAGCGCTACAACCTCTCGGTGCTGGCGCCCATAGCCGCCGAGGCCATGGCCTTCTACAGCCCGGCGCCGGGCGCGGAGTCCACGCCGGCGTCCGACGGCAAGTCGGTGTCGCTGCAGGGGGCGCGCAGCCAGGGCGTCGACGCCGTGTACCGCGGCTCCGTGGTGAGCGCCACGGCCGACTCCCGCGGCCTGTGGACCATAGTGATACAGCACCCCAACGAATTCATCAGCGTGTACAGCGGCCTGGCCGAGTGCTTCACGGCACGCGGCGCCGCGGCGGCCACAGGCAGCCGCATAGGCCTCGCGCCGGCCGACGGCGCGCCCGTCACGTTCGAGCTGTGGCACAAAGGCAACGCGCTCAACCCGGCCGACTACGTGGCCTTCTAAGAGCCCGTTCCCCAATTTTTGTTAAACCGTGGGTCGTGTATTTCGAGATGG
>CAMWTJ010000051.1 GCA_947177185.1 uncultured Porphyromonadaceae bacterium
CCGCAGGACACCGATCTCTCATAACCGTGTACATCGAGCGGGATGCCCGCAGGGCCATCGAGATGTGCACGGTTACGAAAAAATCGGCGTCCTCACGGACGCCCCCGCCCTCGCGGGGCGCCTGCGCGGCTGCGCCGGGGCGGCCCTGCCGTGAGGGCCCTATATGGTCAGGCTATGCTGAGAGTGACGCCATGCGGGAGGTGGAGATGCGAGGGCGGGGGAGGCTGTGGGTGTCCGCAGGACACCGATCTCTCATAACCGTGTACATCGAGCGGGATGCCCGCAGGGCACGCGCGCGAGATGTGCACGGATAGGCGTCACGCGAGCGGGAGGGGAGGCGGGGGGGGGTTAGGCGAGGTCGACGATGGTGACGCCGGGGCCGCCGAGGCGGATGTCTTCGTCGCGGAAGGCGCGGACGCCGGGCACGGTGGCGAGGTATTGGCGTATGTACTGGCGGAGGGCGCCTGTGCCTGTGCCGTGGAGTATGCGCACGCGGCCGGCGTTGAACTGGAGGGCGTCGTCGATGAAGTATGTGACGGCCTGCACGGCTTCGTCGGCGCGGAGGCCGCGCACGTCGATGTCGGGCTTGAAGCGCAGCTGGCGGGCGCGGATGTCGTCGGCGGTGGTGGTGCTGACTATGGATGCGGCTTTGGGGGCTGACGGGGCGCGGCGGATGGTGGGTGTGAGGCGCGCCAGGGGCACGGTGGTGCGGAGGTGGCCGAAGATTACGGTGGCGCTGCCGCCTTTGACGGTTTCGACGGTGCCGGGTGTGCCTGCGCCGTCGAGGAGCACGGTGTCGCCGGGGGCTATGGGGCGTGTTTCTTTTTTGGGAGCGGGCGCGGCGGGAGCGCGGCGGGTGCGCGGCGCGCGTGCGGTGAGGGGATGGTCGGCGGCAGCGGCGGTGTCGGGGCTGTCGGCGGCGAGGGCGCGGCGCTCTTCGGCGAGGCGGCGGCGTGCCTGCATGGTGGCTTCGCGGTCGGCCTGCGCGCGTCGGATGTCGTGGATGGTGCGTTCGATGGCGGCGTTGCTGCTTTCGAGTATCTTGCGTGCCTGCTCGCGCGCGTCGGCAATGATTTCGCGTCGCTGCGCGCGCAGTGTGTCGGCGTCGGCTTCGTATCGGGCGAGTGTTTCCTCGAGGCGTTTTTCTTTGCGCCGTATGTCGGCGCGTTTGTTTTCCCAGTATCGTTTGTCGCGGGTGATGTCGAGGAGGTATTTGTCCATGTTGACGTAGTCGCTGCCCACGATGGCTTCGGCGTCGGCTATGATGGCTTCGGGGAGGCCTGTCTTGCGCGCTATCTCTACGGCGAAGGAGCTGCCGGGGTGGCCTATGAGGAGCCTGAACTGCGGCTGCATGAGTGCGCGGTCGTAGAGCATGGAGCCGTTGATGAGTCCGGGCGTGTGTTCGGCGAACTGCTTGAGGTTCTGGAAGTGTGTGGTGACGACTCCCCACATGCCCTTGGTGTTGAAGCGCGCGAGTATGGCCTGGGCGATGGCTCCGCCTATCTGCGGCTCGGTGCCGGCGCCGAATTCGTCGACGAGTATGAGTGTGCGCTGCGTGCCGTGGGCGAGGAACTGCTTCATGTTGCGCAGGTGGGAGGAGTATGTGCTGAGGTCGTCCTCGATGCTCTGGTCGTCGCCGATGTCGATGAAGATGCTGTCGAAGATGCCTATGCGGGAGTTTTCGTAGAGGGGCGGCAGGAGGCCGCACTGCGCCATGTATTGTATGATTCCCACGGTTTTGAGTGTGACGGATTTGCCGCCGGCGTTGGGTCCTGAGATGACGAGTATGCGGCTGTCGGGGGCGGAGAGTGCGATGTCGAGGGGCACGATGTGCTTGCCCTGGCGCTCGAGTGCGGCTTTGAGCACGGGGTGGCATGCGTGGAACCAGTCCATGACGGGCTCGGGGGCGACGGCCGGGAGTGTGGCTTCGGTGGCTGCGGCGTAGCGTGCCTTGGCGTGTATAAAGTCGATGTGTCCGAGCAGGTCGAGGTCGGCGAGCATGACGGGTGTGTGCGGGCGGAGGGTGTCGGCGAGCGCTGTGAGCAGCCGTGTGACTTCGCGTCGCTCGCGTGCCTCGAGCTCGCGGAGGCGGTTGTTGGCCTCGACTATTTCGGCGGGTTCGATGAACACGGTGCGTCCGGATGCCGATTCGTCGTGCACGATGCCTGCGATGCGTCGTTTGTTGGCGGGGGCCACGGGCACCACGAGGCGTCCGTCGCGCACGGCGGGTGTGGTGTCGGGCTCTACCCATCCTTCGCTGACGGCGCGTGCGAGCACTCGGCGCATGGTGGAGGCTATGACGCCGTTCATGGATGCGAGCGAGCGGCGTATGTCGGCGAGTTCGGGCGATGCGTTGTCGCGGACGTTGCCCCATCGGTCGAGGAGGGTGTCGATGGCTCGGGCGGCGTCGGGCAGGGGCTCGAGGCCTGCGGCTATGGTGTCGAGGCATGGGAGCGAGGAAGTGCCGTCGGTGTCGTCGCGGCGTGCGGCGAAGAAGGCGTGGAGTTCGGCCACGGTTGCGAGCACGGCGCGCAGCTGCATGAGCTCCGGGGCGGGCATGAAGGCGCCCTGGAGGCGTATGGCGCGCAGTGGCGCGCGCATGTCGTGTATGGGTCCGAGGTGGAAATCGGGATCGGCAGTGGTGAGAGCGAGCATTTCGGCTGTGGCTCCGAGTGCGTGGCTCACGGTGTCGAAATCGGGCGAGAAGCTCATGGCGTCGACGTGCTCGCGCCCCATGGGCGATGTGCATGCTTCGTGCAGGGCTCGGCGCACGGCGTCGAAGCCTACTTTTTTCTCAAATGCGTCGGGGTATATCATAATCGTGGGCAAAATTACGAAAAAAGCTGTGGCGCTGCAACAAAAATGAAGCGGGGTTTGTTCTAAAGATACATCCGGCGGCGAGGTGCCTCCGGGTGTTTCGACTGAATTATCAACATAGGTTTAATCTCTCTTTTCAACTTATTACAATTATGAAAGCCTTGAATGTAACCAACTACGGAACTACCCGCGCATGGTGGGCGGTTCTGCTCGTAGGCCTGCTGATGGTGGTGGGCGGCTTTGCCTATTGGTTCTGGCCCGAAGCGGGCTATGCCGTGGCATCGCAGATTTTCGGCTGGCTTCTTATACTCGCGGGCACCGTGCAGCTGACGGTGTCGGCCAGCGGTCGGTCGCGCCGCGGCTGGGGCTGGTGGCTGGCAGGAGGCATCATTGATATTTTCATCGGCTTTGTGCTGGTGCGCAATGTGTTTCTGAGCGAGATGGTGTTTCCTTATTTTCTGGCGTTCCTGTTTCTGTTCTGGGGCGTCGAGGCCCTGGTGGACGCCTGCGGCGCGGGCGGCGGCAAGTACCGCTGGCTGGGCGTTGTGAACGGCGTGCTGCTGTGCCTGATCGGTTTCTTCTTCATGGAGGCCGGCTGGGTGAGCAATATGTTTATGGTGAGCTTCCTTGTGAGCATAGCTTTCATATACTGGGGCTTCACCATCGCCATCGCAGCCTATGAGCTGCGCCCGACGGCCCGATAGATGTGCATCTCTGACCCTATGAATACTATGCTGTGCCCGGCACCAATGGTGCCGGGCACAGTGTTTTGCGCTGTTTTGCGCGGCAGAGTGGCGCGATTTCTTGGCCGTTTGGCAAAATTGTTATATTTTTGTGCTTATGTAGGTTTATTATTCACCTGCACAGCCACACGTTTATGGATGCCAACAACAAACCACACGACAAAGCGCCCGCCGGCCATACCATGACTCCCGAACAGGAAGAGCGCATGGTGCAGGAGGCTTTCGACGAGGTGCTGCAGGGATATCTGCGCAGCAACCACCGCAAGAAGGTGGAGGTGATAGAGCGTGCGTTCCGCTTCGCGCGGGAGGCGCACAGAGGAGTGCGGCGGCGCTCGGGCGAGCCTTATATCCTGCACCCGATAGCGGTGGCTCGCATAGCGAGCCAGGAGATAGGCCTGGGCTCGACGTCGATATGCGCGGCGCTGCTGCACGACGTGGTGGAGGACACCGACTATACGGTGGAGGACATAGAGCGCGCCTTCGGCCACAAGGTGGCGCAGATAGTGGAGGGGCTGACGAAGATTTCGGGCGGCATCTTCGGCGACAAGGCGTCGGCGCAGGCCGAGAATTTCCGCAAGCTGCTGCTGACGATGAGCGAGGACATACGTGTGGTGCTGATAAAGATGGCCGACCGCCTGCACAACATGCGCACGCTGGGCGCGCAACCGCCCAACAAGCAGTACAAGATAGCGGGCGAAACGCTGTATATCTACGCTCCGCTGGCGCACCGCCTGGGCCTGTTCGCCATAAAGACCGAGCTCGAGGACCTGAGCTTCAAGTATGAGCACCCGGCGGAATATGCGTCGATAAGCGCCAAGATAATAGAAACGGAGAAGCGCCGCCGCGAGGCGTACACCGACTTTGCCGCGCCCATACGGCAGCGCCTCGACGAGATGGGGCTGACCTACGAGGCCAAGGACAGGCTCAAGAGCGTGTACAGCATATGGCACAAGATGGAGCAGAAGCACATACCCTTCGAGGAGGTGTACGACCTGTATGCGATGCGCATAGTGTTTGAGTGCGACGACCCTGCGCGCGAGAAGACCATATGCTGGAACATCTACTCGGCCATCACCGACATATACAAGCTGCATCCCGAGCGCACGCGCGACTGGGTGGTGAACCCCAAGGCCAACGGCTACCGCGCGCTGCATCTGACGGTGATGGGCCCCGACGGCAACTGGGTGGAGGTGCAGATACGCTCGCGTCGCATGGACGAGATAGCCGAAAAGGGCTTCGCCGCGCACTGGCGCTACAAGATAGGCGAGGGCGACGAGGAGAGCGAGCTCAACGCGTGGCTGCGCACCATCAAGGACATACTCGAGAACCCCGAGCCCTCGGCCATAGACTTTCTGGACACGCTGAAGCTGAACCTCTTCGCCTCGGAGATAGTGGTGTTCACACCCAGCGGCGAGCTGGTGACGCTGCCTGCCGGGGCCACGGTGCTGGACCTCGCGTTTGAGCTGCACACGGAGCTGGGCACGCACTGCATAGCCGGCAAGGTGAACCACCGCCTGGTGCCGCCCGACCATCGCCTCAGCAGCGGCGACCAGGTGGAGGTGCTGACGTCGCAGAACCAGATGCCGCAGCCGCAGTGGGAGAGCTTCCTGGTGACGGCGCGCGCCAAGACACGCCTGCGCCAGGCGCTGCGCAAGCTGCGCCACCCGCTCATAGCGCGCGGGCGCGAGATGCTGGAGCAGTGGCTGGCCGACAACGGGCTGGAGCAGTCGCCGGCGGTGATGTCGAAGCTGCTGGGCACGTATCACGCGGCCAACCGCGACGACCTTTACTATCAGCTCGGCGCCGACGAGATAGTGCTCGGCGAGTTTCTTGTGGACACGCTGCGCAAGCAGAAAGAGAAATCGGCCACAGGGCTGCTGCGCAAGCTGCTGCGGCTGAGCAAGCTGAGCTCGGACGAGGCGGCCGAGAAGCAGGCCGGCGGCGAGGCTGCGCCCGCGGCGCCGGTGAGCACGAAGGAAACGTATGTGCTGCGCACCGGGGCCGACGGTGTGTCGAACTACCGCCTGTGCGAGTGCTGCAACCCCATTCCGGGCGACGACGTGATGGGCTTCATAGCCGACGACGGCGCCGTGGAACTGCACGCGCTCACGTGCGAGCGCGCGGCGCTGCTGAAGGCCGGCTACGGCCCGCGCATAGTGGCCACGCGGTGGGACGACACCGCGGCGGCGCGCTTCATGGCGCATGTGCGCGTGGAAGGCATAGACCGCCACGGCATACTCCAGGAACTGATCTACATGATATCGACCCATCTGGCCATCGACATACGCCGGCTCGACATAGAGGCCGAGTCGAGTGTGTTTCACTGCGACCTGTGGGTGCGCATCTCCGACGCCGACGTGGCCACCGACCTGTGCCGGCGCATACTCACCATAGAGGGCGTGCAGAGCGCCGCGCGCATCAAGTAAGGCCGCGGCGCATGCCTCCCGTCACTCCGACACCGCAATGACTATCGTACAGAAAATATCTGCCCGCAAGGGTCTGTGGCAGGGCGCCATACTGGCCGCGGCCGCCGCGCTCATACTGCTGTGCTTCCCGAAAGTGGACACCACCCATTTCAAATACGAGGAAGGGCGCCCGTGGAACTACGCCAAGCTCATAGCGCCGTTCGACATCCCCGTGCATCCCGACTCGGCCACACAACGGCGCATGCGCGACACGCTGGACGCGCATTTCGTGCCCGTGTACCGCATAAACCAGCTGATGGCCGACTCCATCATAAGCTCGCTGCCGGGCGGCCCGCACCGGGCGCACACGGCTGCGGCGCTGCGGCGCCTGTATGCCTCGGGCGTGGTGGACACCGACACGCGCCGCCACATAGCCGAAGGCACACTGCCGCGGGTGCGCATACTCGACAAGAACATACTGAGCGAGATGAGCACGGCGGCGTTCACCTCGCCCGCCGACATATACCGGCGGCTCGACTCGCTGGCGTCGGACTCGGCGCGGCGCCACTACCTGGCGGCCGCGCTGCCCTCGCTGCTGCGGCCCAACATAGTGTTTGACTCGGTGGAGAGCCGCCGGCACTACGACTACGACTATCTGACGATGACGGCCGACCGCGGCGTGATACAGCAGGGACAGACCATAGTGGACAAGGGCACCGTGATCACGCCGCAGGACTTCACCAACCTGCAGACCTACGAGAGCATGGTGCGCGACCAGCTGCGCGGGGGCACGTCGAGCGACACGCTGATGCTCGCCGGGCGGGTGCTCTACGTGGCGTTCTGCCTTGCGATGCTCGCGGCCTACTGCCATTTCTTCTGCCCCGCCATCGACGGCAATCCGCGCGCCTATCTGTTTCTGATGCTGCTGGCGGTGCTGTTTTTCATGTTTTCGGCGCTGCTCGAGCGCAATGTGGCCATGGGCATCTACCTGGTGCCGATGGCGGTGGTGGCGGTGCTGCTGCAGGTGTTTTTCGACGGGCGCACGGCGCTGGTGAGCAGCTTCGTGATCACGCTGCTGTGTGCGGCCACGGCCATATTTCCGCTCGAATACATATTTCTGGAGTCGGTGGCGATATGCGCGGCCGTGTACTCGCTGCGCGAGGTGAGCCGCCGCTCGGAGATGCTGCGCGCGTCGGCGTTCGTGGGCATCGCTTGCCTGCTGGCGTATCCGGCCATAGAGCTGATGTTCAACGGGTCGTTCGACGGGTGGTCGTGGCGCATGGTCACGTTCATAGTGTGCTCGGCGGCGCTGGTGCAGGTGGCCTATGTGCTGATGTTTGCCGCCGAGCGTGCGTTCGGCTTCGTAAGCACCATCACCCTTGTGGAGCTGGCCGACACCAACAACCCACTGCTGCGGCGGCTCAGCGACGAGTGCCCGGGCACGTTCCAGCACTCGATGGCCGTGGGCAACCTGGCGGCCGACGCCGCGCGGCAGATAGGCGCCGACACCATGCTGGTGCGCGCCGGCGCCATGTATCACGACATAGGCAAGCTGCGCAATCCGGCGTTCTTCACCGAAAACCAGCACGGCGTGAACCCTCACGACACACTGCCGCCGGAGCAGAGCGCCCGCATCATAACGGCGCACGTGACCGACGGCCTGCGCATGGCCGAGAAGGCCGGGCTGCCGGCCGAGGTGCGCGACTTCATAGCCCAGCACCACGGGCGCGGGCTTGCCAAGTATTTCTACATCACGGCCTGCCGCGCTGCGGGCGAGGACCTGGACAAGGCGCCGTTCAGCTACGCCGGGCCTAATCCGCGCACTCGCGAAACGTCGCTGCTGATGATGGCCGACGCCGTGGAGGCTGCGAGCCGCTCGCTGCCCGACTACTCCACGGCCAGCATCACGGAGCTCGTGAACCGCATCATAGACAGCCAGATAGCCGAGGGGCTGCACAACGAGAGCACAATCTCGTTCCGCGACATACCGGCCATCAAGGAGGCGTTTATAAAGCGCATGAAGACCATGTACCACGCGCGCGTGGCCTATCCTCCGAAATAAGAGCCCCTACTCTTCGGCGTCGGCTTCTGCTTCGGTGCGGAACGACGGCGGCAGGTCCTTGGCGGCCTTGGCGCCGAGGCGTCGCAGCCGCTCGGCGCGGCCTATGAGATTGCCCGCGCCGGACGAGAGCTTGCCGCGCGCGGCCTCGGCGGCACGGCGCGCCGAGGCCAGGGCGGAATCTATCTTTTCGAGGTCGGCGAGAAAGCCGCTGAATTTGTCGAGCATGCGCCCGGCCTCGGCAGCTATGTCCATGGCGTTGCGGCTCTGGCGGTCGTTGCGCCACAGCTGCTCGACGAGCCTCACCACGGCCATCAGGTGCGTGGGCGACACTATGAGCACGCGTGCGTCGAAAGCCTGCTGCCACATGGTGTTGTCGAGCTGCATGGCGGCCATGTAGGCGCCTTCGTGGGGTATGAACATGACCACGAAATCGCAATGGCGGCTGCCGGTGATGTCCTGGTAGGCTTTGTTTTTGAGTTCGGCTATGTGGGCGCGCACCGAGGCGAGGTGTGCCTTGGCGCATGCCGCGCGTGTGTCGGCGTCGGTGGCGTCGAGCATGTTGAGGTAGGCCGACACAGACACCTTTGAGTCCACGACCACGCAGCGTCCGTCGGGGTAGTTTATGACCACGTCGGGGCGCAGTCGGCGGCCGTCGGGTGCCTCGACCACGCGCTGCACGTCGTATTCGCGTCCGCGTTCGAGGCCCGAGCGCTCGAGTATGTTTTCGAGTATGATTTCTCCCCAGTCGCCTTGCACGCGCGTGTTGCCCTTGAGCGCGTCGGTGAGGCGTCGTGTTTCCTCGCCCACGGTGCGGTTGAGCTCCACGAGCTCGCGCACGCGATCCTGCAGCGAGAACCGCTCGCGCGCCTCGGCCGAGTATGCCTCGCGGAAGCTGTGTTCCATCTGCCGCAGGCGTTCGGCCATGGGTGCGAGCGCTTCGTCGATGTTGCGGCGCGCGCCGGCGTCGATGGAGCGGGCGTTGGCCAGGAGCGCTTCGTTGGCGATGGCTCGGAAACACTCCTCGGCGCGTGCGGCGTCGGCGGTGCGTTCGTCGAGCATGCGGCGGGCCATGTCGGCTTCGGCGCGGGCGCGCGCGGCGCGCCGGTCGGCCACAATTGCGTAGGCCGCGGCGGCTATGGCCGCCGCGAGGCATATGAGGGCTATTGTTTCCATGCGGTATGCGTGTGGGTGAGATGCACTTTGTGCATTGTTTTTTTGTGTTTACGGCGCAAATATAGCTATTTCTTCCGAGCGGGACCGCGCGCGGCGGCAAAATGTGGGCGCCGGAGGCCGCCGCAATGAAAACTTATGGGTATATTTGCGTTTTAATAGTATCATGAGCTCTGACAATACAACAACACGCAAGGCGGAGTCGCGCCTGACACGCCTGACCGACCGCGCCATGAAGATGTGGCGCTATGTGAGCGCCGACGTGTGGACCGACAACCGCCCGCACTGGTATGTGCGCATAGTGAAGACGCTGAACCTCTCGGTGCGCTCGTTTCTGAACTCCGACCTCCAGAGCCAGGCGTGCGCCATGACCTACCGCACACTGCTGGCCATAGTGCCTGCGCTGGCGCTGCTGTTTGCGATAGGGCGCGGCTTCAACATGCAGAACTTTATCACCGACGAGCTGATGCACATATTTCCGGCGCAGCGCACGTTTGTGCGCACGTCGATAGGCTTCGTGGACTCCTACCTCAGCCAGAGCTCCGAGGGTGTGTTTGTGGGCGTGGGCATAGTGTTTCTGCTGTGGACGCTGATATCGCTGCTGATGAACGTGGAGGACACGTTCAACCTGGTGTGGGGCGTGAAGGAGGGCCGCAGCATATGGCGCAAGCTCACCGACTACACGGCCATGCTGATAGTGCTGCCCGTGCTGCTCATATGCAGCGGCGGCATCACCCTGCTTGTGAGCACCACGCTGCAGTCGCTGCTGCACTGGGGCTTCATGACACCGCTCATATCCGGGGCCATGGAGGTGGGGTCGTGGGTGCTGACGTGGCTGTTTTTCACCATCTCGTACATGGCCATCCCCAACACGCGCGTGAAGTTTGCCAACGCTCTGCCTGCGGGCGCCATAGCGGCTACGGGCTTTTTGGTGCTGCAGTGGATATTCGTGAGCGGCCAGATGTATGTGGCGCGTTACAACGCCATCTACGGCAGCTTCTCGTTTCTGCCGCTGCTGCTGATATGGCTTCAGCTGGTGTGGGTGATCACGCTGGCGGGAGCGGTGATATGCTACTCGTCGCAGAATATTTTCCAGTTTAATTTCGCCAACGAATCGTCGAAAGTGTCGCTCGCCTACCGGCGGCGGGTGGTGCTGGCGGTGGCGGCGGTGGTGGTGCGCCGCTTCGACCTGCAGCAGACGCCTCCCTCGGCGTCGGACCTGATACACAGCTACGGCTTTCCGGCGCGCCTGGCTGGCGACGCCATAGACCGCCTCACCACGTGCGGTATCATCAGCCAGGTGGTGATCGACGAGAAGCGCGAGGTGTTCGGCTACCAGCCGGCCATTGCTCCCGACGCCCTCACGGTGGGGCTGGTGTGGAAACGGCTCGACAACATGGGCGCCCACGATTTTGTGGCCGATTTCGACAAGCGCTTTCCGGGCGTGGAAAAACTGTATGCCGACATCACCGCCTCCGTGCAGCGCATAGCCTCCGACACCTTGGTGCGCGACCTCGCCATAGCCGACACCCCCGCGGGCGGTGCAAAAGCTGAACCGTGAGCGTTCTTTTTATGCGGGTAGTTGAGAAAAAAGTCGTAAATTTGCTGCCGACAAGCAAATCATATTCATGCCTCCATACCAGCAGAACAACAGCGGCGGCGGACAGCGCCGCGCTACAGCCAACACGATAGTGGGCGACTCGGCGGGCCGCATAGCTCCGCGCGACACGCGCCTCGAAGGCGCCGTGCTGGGCGCTCTCATGCTCGAGAAGGACGCCTACACGATAGTGTGCGACATACTGCACGCCGACAGTTTTTACGAGCCTGCGCACCAGCGCATCTATGAGGCCATACAGACGCTGGGCGCGTCGCAGAGCCCTATCGACATGCTCACCGTGGTGGAGCAGCTGCGGCTCAACGGCACTCTCGAGGCTGTGGGCGGCACGGCCTATGTGGCGCAGCTGACCATGGAGGTGGCCTCGGCCGCCAATGTGGAGTTTCACGCGCGCATCATAGCTCAGAAGTATCTGTCGCGCCAGCTCATAGGCTTTGCGTCGGAGCTGGAAACGAAGGCTTTCGACGAGAGCATCGACGTGGACGATGTGCTGCAGGAGGCCGAGGGCCGTCTGTTTGAGATTTCGCAGCGCAATGTGAAGAAGGAGGTGACGCAGATCGACCCCGTAATCACGCAGGCCATAGACCAGATACAGGCTGCCGCCAACCGCACCTCGGGCCTCAGCGGCCTGGAGTCGGGCTACCACGACTTGGACAAGCTGACTTCGGGATGGCAGAATTCCGACCTTATAATCATAGCCGCGCGTCCGGCCATGGGCAAGACGGCATTTGTGCTGTCGATGGCCAAGAACATGGCTGTGAACTACAACACGCCCATAGCCATATTCTCGCTCGAAATGAGCAACGTGCAGCTGGTGAACCGTCTGATATCCAACGTGTGCGAAATCGAAGGTTCCAAAATCAAGAGCGGCCAGCTCTCGCCCATAGAGTGGAACCAGCTGATGGCGCGCATAAAGCACCTGACGGGCGCGCCGCTGTTTATCGACGACACGCCGTCGCTGTCGATTTTCGAGCTGCGCACCAAGGCGCGCCGCCTGGTGAGGGAGCACGGCGTGCGCATGATCATAATCGACTATCTGCAGCTCATGAACGCCTCGGGCATGAAGTTCGGCTCGCGCGAGCAGGAGGTGAGCATGATATCGCGCTCGCTCAAGCAGCTGGCCAAGGAGCTGAATCTGCCCATAGTGGCGCTGTCGCAGCTCAACCGAAGCGTGGAGTCGCGCAGCGAGAACAAGCGCCCGCAGCT
>CAMWTJ010000052.1 GCA_947177185.1 uncultured Porphyromonadaceae bacterium
CCAGGTCTTGACCGAAGCAAGGGTATCGGGTTGAGCGTCGCGATGTAGATAGCTTGCCCCTTTTTTTTTATATAACAGCCCGCGAAACTGAAAAAAATCAGTCCCGCGGGCTTTTGTATTTGCAATTTTTGTAATTTTGTAGGCTAAAATATAATATAGTAGTTACGAAGAAATGAATATAGCCATCGTTGGAGCCGGCGGCGCCGTCGGTCAGGAACTTCTGAGAGTGCTCGACGAGCAAAATTTTCCCGTCGACACGCTGCGGCTGTTCGGCCGCGCCACAAGCGCCGGCACACGCTATTGCTTCCGTGGCCGGGAGGTCACGGTAGAAGCCCTCGAGCAGGGCGACGCTTTCCGCGGCGTAGATTTCGCTTTCGTGAGCGCGGGAGCCGGAGTTTCGGAACAGTTTGCCGACACCATCACGCGCCACGGCGCCATAATGATTGACAACAGCAGCGCCTTCCGCATGCACGACGACGTGCCCCTGGTGGTGCCGGAGGTGAACGGCGACGACGCTCTCCACGCGCCCCGCGGCATAATAGCCAACCCCAACTGCACCACCATACAGATGGTGGTCACGCTCAAGCCCCTCGCGCAGCTCGCACAGCTGCAGCGCGTGCATGTGGCCACCTATCAGGCCGCAAGCGGCGCCGGATTGCCGGCCATGCAGGAGCTGGCCGACCAGCACCGCGCCATAGCCTCGGGCGAGAAGCCCCGCGTGGAGAAATTCGCCCACCAGCTCGCCGACAATGTGATACCGCACATCGACGTGTTTCAGAACAACGACTACACCAAAGAGGAGATGAAGATGCATTTCGAAACCAAGAAAATCATGCACGCTCCGTCGCTCGAGGTGAGTGCCACGTGTGTGCGCGTGCCCGTGATGCGCGCCCACAGCGAGGCAGTGTGGGTGTCGGCCGACCGCCCCATCGCGCCCGCCGAGGCCATAGCCGCCTGGCGCGAGGCCCCCGGAGTGGCCGTGGTGGACGAAGGCTACCCGATGCCGCTGCACGCCGCCTGCACCGACCCCGTGTTCATAGGCCGCGTGCGCGCCGACCTTGCCGACCCCTGCGGCCTCACCTACTGGTGCGTGGCCGACCAGATCAAGAAAGGCGCCGCGCTCAACGCCGTGCAGATAGCGCAATACATACTCAGCCACCGCTGAATCCCGCAACAAACCCGCATCACAACTCTCCGCCTCCCCCGCCGTGAACACCGCACCTCTGATCACACAGCCCGTAGCCATCTTCACAGTAGTGCTGATGATTATCCTGCTGGCGCCCTTGCTGCTCAACAGGCTCAAGGTGCCGCACATCGTGGGCATGATTGTGGCCGGCGTGATTGTCGGGCCCTACGGCTTCAACGTGCTCGACAACGACTCCAGCTTCGCCGTCTTCGGACAGGTGGGGCTGCTGTATCTCATGTTTCTTGCGGGCCTGGAGATAGACATGTATCACCTGCGGCTCAACCTGCGCCGCGGCATAGTGTTCGGCGTGCTCACGCTGGTCATACCGCTCGTGCTCGGCGTGCTGAGCTCGGTGTTCATACTGCGTCTGAGCTGGCTCACATCGATGCTGCTCGGCGCCATGTATGCCTCGCACACACTCATATCCTACCCCGTGGCGGCGCGCTTCGGCATCACGAAAGCGGCGCCGGTGCTGGTGGCCATCGTGGGCACGATAGCGGCCGTGGTGGGCGCGCTGTTCGTGCTGGCCGCCACTGTGAGCATCGGGCGCGACGGCTCCTTCAGCCCGCTGTCGATGCTATGGCTGCTCGCGCGCATGCTGCTGTGGGCGGCCGCCATGCTCTACTGCCTGCCGCGGCTCACGCGCCGCTTCTTCAAAAGCTACGGCGACCGCGTCACGCAATACGTGTTCATAATGGCCCTGGTGTTTATCTCGGCGTGGAGTGCCCAGCTTATAGGCCTTGAGGCGGTGCTCGGAGCCTTCGCCGCCGGCCTGATACTCAACCGCTATGTGCCGGGGGCGTCGCCGCTGATGAGCTCCATAGAATTCGTGGGCAACGCGCTGTTCATACCCTACTTCCTGATAAGCGTGGGCATGATGATCAACGTGCGCGTGATTTTCAACACCGACACACTGGCCGTGAGCGCCGTGATGCTGGCCGTGGCCATAGCCGGCAAATGGCTGCCCGCGCTGCTGGCACAGCGCATCAACGGCTTCGACGCCGCCGGACGCGAGGTGCTGTTCGGACTCACGTGCGCGCACACGGCCGTGGCGCTGGCCGTGGTCACCGTGGGCTTCAACATGGGGCTGCTCGACGTGCGCGTGCTCAACAGCACCGTGCTCGTCATACTCGTCACGTGCGCCATAGCCCCCATGATCACAAGCCGCGCTGCCGCACGCGTGAAGATAGCCATGCTTGAGGACGAAGACTCGCAGCAGGGCCCGCAGCGCCACAACCGCACTCTTATCCCGGTGGCCAACCCGCTCACGGCGCCCTCGCTCGTGGAGATGGCAGTGCTGATGCGCAACGACCGCGGCAGCCACGATTTCTACGCCCTGCACGTGCGCGACGAGAACACGCCGCGCGCACGGCGCCAGTCGCGCTACGCCCTCGACGCCGCATGCAAGGCCGGCTCGGCCATGGACTGCACCGTGACGCCGCTCGAGCGCTACGACCTCAATGCCATCACAGGCATGGTCAATGTGGTGGAGGAGCGCGACATCTCGGAGGTGATACTCGGCATGCACCGCCGCGCGAGCGTGATAGACTCGTTTTTCGGCTCCAAGGTGGACCAGCTGCTGCAGACCACCAACCGCATGGTCATAATACCGCGCTGCTACATACCGCCCAACACGCTCACACGCATAGTGGTGCGCGTGCCCGCCGGCGCCCAGTACGAAACCGGCTTCAGCCGCTGGGTGCGCTGCCTCGCGCGGCTCACCCACCAGCTCGGCTGCCGCATCATATTCTGCTGCCCGGCCGCCGTGCAGCCGCTCATACGCGGCGTGCTGTACGAGGCCAGCTACGGGGTGCGCTGCGAGTTCCGCACGGCCGAAACGTGGGACGACTTCATACCCATGGCCGGACGCGTGCTCGCCGACGACCTGTTTGTGGTGATAGGCGCGCGCGCCAATTCCGTGAGCCACGATTCCGACATGGTGCATCTGCCGGAATTCCTGCAGCGCTATTTCGCAAGCCACAATCTGATGGTAATCTACCCCGAGCAGTTCGGCGAGGCTCCGGCGCTGACCTCGTTTGTCGACCCGCTGTCGTCGGGCACGGGCTCGGCCCCCTCGGCCATCCCCGGCCGCCTGCGCCGAGTGCTGCGCCGCATGCTGCGCCGCTGAGCGCACCCTCATGCTGCCGACGAGGCTGCGCCGCAGTAATATTTCGGAAAACAACTGCGTCTTTTGACACAGCACCCCAAAAGTTTTGTATTCAACTTTTGGGGTGCAGTTCATTTTTGACACGGCCCGCGCTGTAAGGCCACATGCGGGGCGCGGCGGCTCAGGATTCCTTTATCTCCTGCAGGCGGGCCAGGTACTTGCCTATGATGTCGAACTCGAGGTTGACACGCGTGCCGGGCTCTATGCGGCAGAAATTCGTATGCTCGAACGTGTAGGGTATGATGGCCACACGAAACGAGCGCAGCTCGCTGTCGCACACGGTGAGGCTCACGCCGTTCACGGTCACGGAGCCTTTCTCCACAGTCATATAGCCCTTGGCTGCCATCTCGGGCGACACCTCATACTCAAACTTGAAATAGCGGCTGCCGTCCACTTCCTCCACCGCGGTGCACACGGCGGTGGTGTCGACATGTCCCTGCACTATATGGCCGTCGAGGCGCCCGTTCATGAGCATGGAGCGCTCGAGGTTGACGAGGTCGCCTTCGGCGAGCAGGCCGAGGTTGGAGCGGTCGAGGGTTTCCTGTATGGCCGTCACGGTGTAGGTGCCGTCGGCGTTGAGCGACACCACGGTCAGGCACACGCCGTTGTGGGCCACAGACTGGTCGATTTTCAGTTCGTCGGCGAAAGAGCAGCGCATGGTCAGATGCAGATTGCCGCCTTCGCGCACGGCCTTCACCACGGTGGCCGCTTCTTCTACTATTCCGGAAAACATAGTGGTATTATGTATTAGTGAGTGGTTTTGAAGTTTAACAGAGAGCCGCAGCCGCAAAGCCGGCTGCATATGCGAGCATCAGCACGGCCGTCATGCCGAGCAGGGGGTTGATGGCGCTGCCGCGCCGGCGTCCGAGCGCGCGCCACAGCGCCACATGCGCGGCAAGATAGCCCACGGGCACTATGCGGGCCACGGCCGGCATGGCACGCCAGGCCGAAAGCGTGAGCGCCACGGCCACAATGCCGTTGAGCAGATACAGCGCGCGCACGGCCGGACGCCCGCAGCGCACGGCCAGGGTGGTCTTGCCCACGGAGCGGTCGTCGTCCATGTCGCGATAGTTGTTTACTATGAGCACATTGGCGCCCATGAGTCCTACGGCCACCGAACCCATGGCCACGGCCAGCGTGACCGCGCCGGCCTGCACGTAGTAGGTCAGGCACACAGGCACTACGCCGAAAAACACCACCACGGCCACCTCGCCGAGTCCGTGGCGCGACAGCGGATAAGGACCGGCGCTGTAGGCCAGCGCGCCGAGCGCTATGAACGCCCCGGCCACTACCAGCCACCAGCCGCCCCAGGCCACAAGCGAGAGGCCCGTCATGCACGCCACGCCCAGCGTGAGATAGGTGGCGCGTAGCATGGCCCGCGGGGTGATGTCGCCTTCGGTGACGCCGCGGCGCGGGCCCTCGCGCCCGGCGCGGTCGAGGCCTGCAGTATAGTCGTAGTACTCGTTGGCAAAATTACTGGCAATCTGCGCCAGCACGGCAAACGCCGCGCACAGCGCCGCCGGAGCCGCGCGGAAACAGCCCGCCGACAGCGCGTAGCCGCAGGCGGCCACCACACCGGCCAGCGACACGGGCAGCGTGCGCAGCCGCATGGCCTCGACCCAGCATTTCAGTTTTGTAGTATTCATAGACTGCAAAATTACAAAAAAAGTTTCACAGCCGCGCCCACAATGCGCATAACGATAGCCGGCGATGACGGCTAAATGGCGGAGGAGGCTATCCAGGCGGCGATGTCGGCGAGCACCTTGGGGGCGATGGTGGTTTCTATGGTGCCGTATTCGGCCACGGAGCCGGTGCGGCATGGCTGCAGCAGGTGGTTCAGGCCCTCGTAGGCGCGCACGGAGTTGCGGGGGTCGGCGGGGAGATACGCGCGCACCACCGCCAGGTTGGCGTCGGTGTCGACCTGCTTGTCGAGCGTGCCGCCGAAAGCAAACACCGGGCAGCGGGCGCCGCGTATGGCCTCCGACGGGTCGTAGGCGGCGAAATGCCGCAGCCAGGGCGAGCGGCTGTCGCGGATGAGTTCGAGGTTGGCCACGAGCTTGTCGGGCAGGCCGGCCGTGTGCGCTTCCCGGCCCGAGAGCAGTTCGGCCAGCGCGCTGCAATACTGTGCGGCCACCGTGTCGGCCACGCCGGCCTCACGCAGCGCGTGACGGTTCTGACGCATCAGTATGTCCATGCCCCGCTCGGCGGCGCCGGCCATGCTCACGGCAAAGTCCACATCGCCGCTCGCCGCCAGCATGAACGCTATCGTGCCGCCCTCGCTGTGGCCCAGCACCCCTACCCTGCCGAAAGTGCCGAGCGCGCGGGCATAGGCCACGGCTGCAGCCGCATCGGCGGCATAAGTGTCGGTGGTAGCGTGTTCGTTGCTGCCTGTGGAGCGCGCGTAGCCGCGGTCGTCGTATCGCAGCGAGGCTATGCCGTGGCGCGCCAGATAGTCGGCTATCACCGCGAAGGGGCGGTGCTGCATTATCTCCTCGTCGCGGTTCTGAAGCCCGCTGCCGCTCACCATCACCACCAGCGGCGCGCCGGCCGCCGGGCCTTCGGCGGGATACGTGAGCGTGCCGCTGAGTGTGGCGTCGCCGGCGTCCACAGTCACCTCCTCGGTGCGGTACGGCAGCGGCGGACGCGGCGTCTGAGGCCTGCGCACATCCACCTCGCCGGGGCGCAGCGTCAGCGAGAACGTGTAGGGCCCCTGCCGGAAGCGTCCGGCTATGGTGCTGTCGGTCACCTTCGCTGTGTAGAGCACATCGAGCTGCGGCACGGCCACGGCCACGCTGTCGGGCGTGCGCACGAGCACCTCGGCGGGTATGCTCGTCGCCCCCTGGTCGGGCGAATCGAGCGTGCACTGCCCGTCGGCGCCGAAGCGCAGCACGAGGTTAAGACGTTTGATGCCGAGCGAGAGTTTGCCGTGCCACGGCCCCTGCGGCAGTTCGCGGGCGGCCGCAAAGCCTGCCGCGCACAGCGTCACGGCGGCTGTCAGAGCAAGTCGTTTAAGCTGCATGTGATGTTGAGCATGAAAGTGGTGGCGCCGGTGTGCGGCTGCGCGAGCGCCACACCTATGGCGAAGCTGCGCACGTTCAGGCCGCCACACAGCGAGAAGCCCGAGAGGAAGCTGCGCGAGTAGGTGCTCATGTCGGTGCGCGTCTTGTAGTTGTAGCCTATGCCTATGTAGTAGTTGGGCGACGAGATGAGGTCGGCGCCGAACACCAGATGGCGAAACAGGTTGCTGCCGAAGGAGTCTTTTATCTCGGGGTCGGTGGTGCCGTCGCCGGCGTCGAGATAGGGCAGCTTCCAGCGCGTGAGATTCCATGCCGTGACGCTGAAGCGCACGGGAAACTCGCCGAAACTCTGCGACCAGCCCAGGCGCACGTCGACGGGCAGGCGGTCGTAGCTCTCGTTGAAACGCTTGACCTGGCCGCCGAGATTGGCCACCACCAGCGACAGCGACAGGTCGCGGTCGGTGTCGTAGTAGTTCACGCCCAGGTCGGTGCCGAGGGCGAAAGCCGAGTAGTCGGCATACGAGCTGCACAGCGCGCGCAGCGTGATGCCCGCGCGCCAGCGGTCGGCCACGTCGTGGGAATACGTGGCCCCGAAAGCCACGTCGGTGGGCGAGAAGCTGCCGGTGACGGTGCCGTCGGGCAGGGCTTCCGTGATCCGGCCATAGCCGAAATATCGCACCTCGGCGCTCCAGGCTCCGCGCTCGCCCGCGGCGCGCGCATAGCGCAGTCCGGCGAAATTGCTGCCGCCCACGTAGTGCATGTAGTTCAGGCCTATCTGATTGTGCATCTCGGGGCCGAGCAGGGCCGGATTGCCGGAGGTGGACATAAGGTCGTCGTCCACAAGCGAGATGTTGACTCCGCCGAGGCCGTAGATTTTCGACGACGGCGTGACGTTGAGAAACGAATAGGCCGACGAGCCGTCCTGCGCGCACACGACGGGTGCCGCGGCACACAGCGCCGCAGCCGCAAGCGCCACGCGGCGCAGGAGTCCTGTGATATGTCTTGCAAAGTGTCTTCGCACGCTATAACAACGGTTTTATGGCCGTTTTATTGTCGCACGCACCCATTTCAGAGCAAAAATGCCGCACCAAAAAAACGGCGCGCCGCGAACATCGCGTCGCCGTCAGACGTTATAGAGTCAGTTTCACCCTTTTTGATACACTAACCCCCTAAAGTAAAACAATTATGACACACGAAAGCTGCCACTCCGCTCTTCATGTCGGCTTCAAGGTAGCGCGCCTGGCCCTCCAGGCTGCCGCTGTGGCCGCCGCCTTCTGCATGGTAAAGGAAATACACAAAGTGCATCGCAGCATCGAACGCCGCGACCACCGCAAGTAAGGCACATCGGGCCCCGGCGCCGCGCGCGCCGGCCCGCCCTCTCCATCCACGAAAAAAGGCTGTGTCAGAATGGGCGCAGCCTCTTTTTATACCCTGTTGAAAAACATAAAACAAAGAGGCTGGCGCAACGTAAAGATACTTTCCTCCGGCGAGTGCCGAAAGATACGCGACTGCTGTATATTCCGCGTGAATGATTGCAAAGTTTTCTGATTATACCCCTTATCTCGGCGATTATTTTTACCTTTGTGGGTATAAAAACTAAACCCGATAGCTTGACGAGTCAGGGGCTACCGGGAATCAACACCGCAAAGGTGGTGATTTTTGTTGATTAAAACAAATTCAGGCCCAAAAAGGTATGCAATAAAATTAACCGCTTATGAATCGACTTATTCCAATTTTACTACTCTTAATCGGGTTTTCCTCAACTGCTTTTGCTTCATTACCTGATGGCTTTAGAATTGAATCTATTGGCAAGTCTGTAAAAGATTTTCAACTTGATTCCATAGAGTTGACTTCTCCTATTGACTATTACTTGTCGCGGGCATGGGTAAGAGTCAGCGGCAAGGCCAAACATTGGGCTGACATATCGACTTCTAAATTCTATAATGACCCAGACGCTCCTGATGAAATAGTTGATGAGGATTTTCGCAATTACGTCCTTAATGAAACCATTGATGCGATTGTTTCTTTCCGTGATTCGGTAGCAGCACTTGTAACGCATACGGAAGGAGAAGATTTATACATGCTTAATTATTGTTGGATAGAGGATGGACGTTGGGTCAACGGAGGTCAGGGAATGGCCGACAACTTAAATGAGGCAGAAGATAAACTCTTGACAGATTTGCCGTTCCATCATAGTAATCTGCCAAGAATAAAGCAAATCAAAGATATTCCAACCGACATTGCGCCCTTTGTTGATTTTCTTTCCCATATTGACACAAATCCCGAACAATTTATGCTTGAAATGCTGCGCTCGCATAAATTAGTGATAAACGGTGAATATCACAGAAGAAAAGTTTCATGGGATGTACTTAAAAATCTCATTGCATTACCCGAATTTGCCGAAACAACCGGCACAATCTTTATGGAACTGCCTTCTTGGTGTCAGCCTAAAATTGATGAATTTCTAAACTCTGACACCATCAACCCCGAACTGATATTGCAGATTTTCCGTGAGGAACAACCTCTTGGATGGTGGGATAGCGGAGAATTTGAGTTTATCTGCGATTTATGGCACATTAACCAATCTCTGCCTAAAGACAAGGGCATCAGAGTAATCTTGGCAGATTATCAGATACCGTACTCGCTCGCTGCGAATAGGGGCGATTTTATAGAGGAAGAAGACCGCAATACACACATGGCTAATATTATTGCCAATACCATTGCCGCAAGTAAAGATAGACGTAGCAATTTGTTCCTTGTAGGCTGCGCACATGCTTATAAATCTCATCAGTCTGGTTTTGCATCTTCTGCAGCAGGACAAGAAGCGGCCTTGACAGCCGGAGCACAGTTATCCGCAAAACTTGGCGAAAACAATGTCTTTACAATATTTCAGCATGTCTTACCGGGTGATAATATAGGAAATAATAAATCGCCAATTCGTGGTGGAGTTTTTGACCGGGCATTTGAAGCCGATGGAAACCGTCCGTTGGGTTTTAGTCTTGCAGATTCGCCTTTCGGCAGAGAACCGTTTGATGGAATCTATGAAATAAAATACAATGTCGCTACCGGAACGTATTCAGATAATTTTGACGGATATCTGTTTCTGCATCCTATAGTAGACGAGCCAAAGGCAAGGCCATTGACAGAGATTTTTGATGAGAAATTTGTAACGGAGTTAAAGCGCCGTGCATCAGCTATGGGCACTGAAAATATCCGCCGCTTTTGGTTTGGTCGGACTGCTCCTGAATTAACGTCTGAATATATCATACAAATATTAACCGAAGAATAAGCGTCTTTTCGCCAACCTCATACGGTGAGGCTGTGTCGTAATTCGGTTTTACGACACAGCCTATTCCGCTTTTTTGCAAGAGCCGGGCATGCGGCAGCAGGCTCAACGGCTGCGGTCGCTGGCCCATACGGCGTCGTCCACGTATCGCGGAGCGGGCGCATAATGTGGCGATGCGACGTCGAGTTCGGCGTTATAATATTGATATTCCGTGCCTGTCAGCGTGCATATGAGGTGCGCTATGTTGGCGGTGCTAAAGGGCCGTGAGGCTGCGTTTACGAGCCGTTCGTACAGCTCGCCGTTGTGTTCGCGAAAGCTTGAGTTGGCATAAATCACAAACGGAACCTCTACATATTTGGGGTCACGGCCCATAAAGTCGTCGCTGTCGTCATACACATTCTCACCGTGGTCCGAGAAGTATATCATCACCGTCGGCCGCGGGCTCGATGTGACGTGATTGAGAATCCGAGCTATAATATGGTCAGTGTAGCGTATCGAGTTGTCGTACTCGGCTATGGTGGCAGCATGCGGGCGCGACAGCGCAAAATCACGTTTGATTCCCAATACCGAGTCGGCGTTGAAGATGCCGTATGAGTCGGGGTAGCGTTTTCGGTACAGACTGTGCGACCCCATGAGGTGCACGCCGACAAATTTAGGCCCGGCCTCGAGCTCTGCCATTTGAGCGACCTCGGGCAATACAGCCTCGTCGTATCGCATGAGCGTAGCATCGTCAGACGATAAGCTGCCCACATATTTTATATAATCGGCGTCCGACACCAAGGCCACCGTGGGATTTTCCCAAATGCCGCTTCGCTCCTGATTGGATATCCATGCGGTATAATAACCGGCTTTTTTAAGAAGGCCGAACAGCATGGGGCTTTCGCCCCATGCGGCAGCGTCGTCGCGGTCCGACAGGAAGGTCAGTATGCGGCTCACGTTAAACGCAGTGGTCGTGGAAGACCCTATGGCATCGTCGAATACAATCAGGCCCTCGTCGATTTCGCCCAAGGCGGGGCTTGTGGCCAGCGGATAGCCGTAAATCGACAGATGCGCGCGCGACACCGACTCTCCGACTATCATATATACATCGGCGAGCCTGCGGCTTCTGACGCTTTCGGGGTGCGGCAGAGGCGAAACAGACGACATGTACCGCTCTATCTGCTTACGTTCGTTGTACGTCTTGCATACGCATTTGAACGTTCGGCCAATCACACTGAAATTGATGCGCCCCGACTTGACGGGATACAATGCCGCCGCGAGCACGACAAGTCCCGTAAGCGACAGGACAGCTGCCGATATGCCGGACACACGTCCGCTCAGCTTCGCCGCTCCCGCCAGCGACAGGCCTGCAATGGCAGCAATCGCGTAGGTGCGCGGACTGCTCAGCACGGCCGCAATATTGGAAATCAACAATGGCATGAACTCCTGCACCTCATCGCCGTTTGTCTGCGACAGCACGGTCATTAGCTTGATGGTAATGCCCATATTGTAAAGGCCGTACGTCGCGCCGTTGATCACACTCAGCATGGCGTAAACAGCCACGGCACCTATCGATGCCGCATACATGGCTTTGCATCGCCGGCACAGTCTTAGAGCCAGCACTATCGCCGACGCCTTCATGCAGCAGGCAAAAACGACGAGCACCCATCTAAACCACAAAGCGTACGGCAACACCGTGGAACCCGGCACATCGCAAATGCCGCACAACGATACGTACACAAGAGCCAGCCACGCCACAGCCCACTTGGGACTAAACGCGCACGAGGCTATAATTTTATGCAACAACCTGGTCATTTACACACGGATTCTCATTCAAATCACAAAGATACAAAAGTTGCCGCTCAGCGGCAAGCGCCCCACCCATAGCCGCCGCATTTCAAGCAACAATGGGCAAACGAAGTGAACTTCGCTCGCCCATTTATTTGCGGTAATTTCCTGTTGCCGAAAGACTTAGTATTCGTCTTCGTTGAAGAGGAAATCGTCTTTGGAGGGGTAGTCGGGCCAGATGTCTTCTATGCTTTCGTAGGTGTCGCCTTCGTCTTCGATTTCCTGGAGGTTTTCGATTACTTCGAGG
>CAMWTJ010000053.1 GCA_947177185.1 uncultured Porphyromonadaceae bacterium
AAAGTAAACCAATGCTTTACGAAACCGTTTTCATTTTAACTCCCGTTTTGTCTGATGTTCAGATGAAGGAAGCGGTAGAAAAGTTCAGCAAAGTGCTCGCCGACAATGGCGCGCAGATTGTGAACACTGAAGAGTGGGGCCTGCGCAAGCTCGCATATCCCATCCAGAAGAAGTCCACCGGCTTCTATTGCTTCCTCGAGTTCGACGCTCCCACCGACACCGTCAAGAAACTCGAAACCGCCTATCGTCGCGACGAGCGCGTGCTCCGCTTCCTCACATTCCGTCAGGACAAGTACGCTGCCGAATACGCTGCAAAGCGCCGCAACCTCAAGGCACAGAAACCCGAAGTAGCCAACACAGAAGCAAAGGAGGACTAAATCATGGCACAAGCTCAATCCGAAATCCGTTACCTCACGCCCATGAGCGTTGACGTAAAAAAGAAAAAATACTGCCGTTTCAAACGTAGCGGCATCAAGTTTGTCGACTACAAGGATCCCGAATTCCTCAAGAAGTTCCTCAACGAACAGGGCAAAATCCTTCCCCGTCGCATCACCGGCACCTCGCTGAAGTTTCAGCGCCGTGTGGCTCAGGCCGTTAAGCGCGCCCGCCACCTCGCTCTGCTTCCCTACGTGACCGACCTGATGAAATAATCACAACAGCTAAAGGAATTCCAAATGAAGATTATTCTTAAAGAAGACGTTCAGGGCCTTGGATACAAGGACGACGTCGTGGAAGTAAAAGACGGATACGGCCGTAACTACCTCATTCCCCAGGGCAAGGCCGTCGTTGCCACTCCTTCGGCTCTTAAAGTGCTCGCCGAAAATCAGCGCCAGCGCGCCCACAAACTTGCTAAAATCAAGGCCGACGCCGAAGCTCTCGCAGCTACTCTGCAGGGCGTAAGCCTCACCATCGGCGCCAAGACCAGCGCTACAGGCACCATCTTCGGTTCTGTAAACGCTATCCAGATTGCCGAAGCTCTCGAAAAACTCGGCCACAACATCGACCGCAAAGCCATCGAGCTTAAAAAAGCTGTCAAAGAAGTGGGTTCCTACACCGCCACAATCAACCTTCACAAGGAAGTGGCTGTAGAAATACCTTTCGAAGTGGTCGCTGAATAAGAGCCCGGCTCTTTCAGCCAAACGAAATTCACAAGCAGAAGACGCACCGCGTCTTCTGCTTTCTTCTTGTCGGTACGGCACGATGGCCGTTTTAACTTTAAATAACTATACAGATAAGACCGTATCGGACAAAAATGCCTATATTTGACGGCATTATGGAAGACGCCTTCGACATAACCGAGTATTTCGACAGACTTATTGAGCAGACAGGCAGCGTAGATATCGCAGAAGCCGAATTCAAGCGAGCCATAGCCGACGACAGCGAACTGCACGCTCTGTATAGGGACTGGTGTCGGGAAAACGGCAGCTCGGAACGTCGCGGGTTTCTTGACTACTGCGACGAATACCTTGACTCGCAGCATAGCAAATGGGATTCTCTTACCGACTATGACGATGAAATCTGAACACCGCCTTCCGGCCGAGTGGGAGCCGCAGGGTGCAGTGCTGATAGCCTGGCCGCACAGCGGTACCGACTGGGCCGACATGCTCGGCGAAGTGCGTGAGTGCTATAGCGTGCTTGCACACGCCATTGCCGCGCGCGCGCTGCTGCTCGTGGCCGGCCCCGAGCTCGAATTTGCCCGCGAGGCCCTGGCCGATATAGCGCCGGAACGCGTGCGGTACGTAAACATAGAAACCAACGACACCTGGACGCGCGATTACGGCGCCATCACCACACTGGATGCCTCCGGCGCCCCGGCGCTTCACGACTTCTGCTTCAACGGCTGGGGGCTGAAATTCGCCTCTTGCCTCGACAATATGGCCACACGCGCAATAGTGGCCAAGGGCATACTCAGGCGCGATGCGTATGCCAACCATCTCGGCTTCGTGCTCGAGGGGGGCAGCATCGACAGCGACGGCGCGGGAACGGTGCTGACCACATCGGCCTGCCTTATGTCGCCGAACCGCAACGGCGACCTGTCGCGCGCGCAGATAGAAGAGATGCTTGCCGACACCATCGGCGCCCGCAGGGTGCTGTGGCTCGACCACGGCGCGCTGGCCGGCGACGACACGGACAGCCACATAGACACCCTGGCGCGTTTCGCGCCGGGCGATACCATATTGTACACGGAATGTGACGACCCCGCCGACGAGCACTACGACACGCTCCGGCTCATGGCCGGACAGATAGCCGCTCTGCGCACAGCCGACGGGCGTCCCTACAATCTTGTGGCGCTGCCGCTACCCGATGCCGTGTATGACGACGACGGAACGCGGCTGCCGGCCACGTATGCCAATTTTCTGCCCCTGAACGGAGCTATCCTGATGCCCGTGTACGGACAGCCACGCAAGGACCGCCTGGCGTGCGACACGATGCGTGTGGTGTTCGACGGCTACGAGATTGTCCCCGTCGACTGCCGGGCACTGATTCGCCAGCATGGTTCGCTGCACTGCGCCACCATGCAGTTTCCAACTCAAGCCCTCACACTATGAAGACTCTGAAAACAGGTATAATACAGCAACACAACACAGCCGACGCCGCCGACAACCGCCGGCGCATAGCTGAAAAAACCGAACTGCTCGCCGGCGGCGGCGCACAGCTTATCGTGTGTCAGGAACTGCACGACTCGCTATATTTTTGTCAGACAGAAAACGTAGACACGTTCGACCTCGCCATAGACATACGTCCCGGATGCGGTTCGGCCGTGGATTTCTACAGCTCGCTGGCGGCCCGCCTCGGTGTGGTGCTCGTCACGTCGCTGTTTGAGCGCCGCGCCCCCGGGCTGTACCACAACACCGCTGTGGTGTTTGACTCCGACGGCTCCGTGGCCGGCAAATACCGCAAGATGCATATTCCCGACGATCCCGCCTATTACGAAAAGTTCTATTTCACCCCCGGCGATATCGGCTTCGAACCCGTCGACACCTCTGTGGGGCGTCTTGGCGTGCTTGTGTGCTGGGACCAATGGTATCCCGAGGCTGCGCGCCTCATGGCCCTCGCGGGAGCTGACATGCTCATATATCCCACAGCCATAGGCTGGGAGAGCTCCGACAGCGCCGACGAGCAGCAGCGCCAGCGCGAGGCGTGGACCACAGTGCAGCGCGGACACGCCGTGGCCAACGGTCTGCCGGTGGTGGCCGTCAACAGAGTGGGGCACGAACCCGACCCGTCCGGCGCCACAGGCGGCATACAGTTCTGGGGCTCGAGCTTCGTGGCCGGTCCGCAGGGCGAGTTTATATATCGCGCTCCCGACGATGCCGAGGCAACGGCTGTGGTCGACATCGACCTCGCGCGCAGCGAGCAGGTGCGCCGCTGGTGGCCGTTTCTGCGCGACCGCCGCATAGATGCCTATGGCGCGCTTACGCGCCGCTTCCGCGACTGAGAGTCTGCTAAAATGGAAAAACATCGCCCCGCCGGGGCCGCAAATGCGGCTGACGGCGGGGCGATGTGGTCTGATTGGGGGCTTAAAGCCCGTCTGATGTCAGCTTGACGCTGCTTCTTAAATCCTTATGCCGGGGGATTGATGGCGCCGGTGGGGCATACTTCAGCGCAGGAACCGCACTCGATGCAGGTGTCGGGATCGATGTGGTAGATTTCGCCTTCGGAGATTGCCTCAACGGGGCATACGGGCAGGCAGGTGCCGCAAGCAACGCAGATGTCAGTGATTACGTAAGCCATGGTTGTTGTCGTTGTTTAGAAAATTGATTAGTCTTGTTGTTTCACCGTGCAAATTTAGCGTTTTTTTTCAATATGCGGCTGTCTGACGGGAGTTTTTTAGCGAAAAAATGCGTTACTCCTTGGCTTTCAGCGTGATTTTGATAAGGACGTCGGGGTGCTTTGCTTCGGGAGCTTGAAGGTGACAGGCAGCGCGTATGCACATTCCACGGCCTTACCCTCCTTGTTGCGGGCGGGTGTCCATGCCGGCATGGCTTTCACCACACGCACAGCCTCCCGGTTGAGAGCTTCGTGCAGGTTGTTGTCCTCAGCATACACGTTGCTGACAGTGCCGTCGGGCATCACGGTGAAGCGCACGACCACGCGTCCTTCTTGTCCGGCTTTCACGGCCTCTTCCGGGTAGTGCATGGACTTTATCATGTACTGGTACATAGCATCTTCGCCGCCGGGATACTGCGGAAGGGTTTCCGGGGCTTGCTCACTTGCTTTTTTATCCGTAACTTTGTCGTCGGCCACGGGCGCTGCGGCCGTCTGCGGCCGTAGGTTCTCGCTGAGCAGCGTGGCGTTGCCTGCAGAGTTTATGGCGGAAGCCACTGCGGGAGAGTTCACGAGAGCGGCGGCCATAGCGATGGCCGGCACCAGGGCCAGCACCCGCATGCGGCGTGCCGGTCGGTTGAATTGTTTGTTCATCATAGTGATACGTTTGTAAATATTGCTGTGATTCAGGCTGTTGGCGAGCGACTGCAATCTCACGCCGGCAGCCTTTTCTATTAATAGCAGTTGGTATATGCGTGCATCCACGCCATCGGTCTGAATGGCAGAGCCGTCGGCCTGGTATTCGTGCACGCTGCGCAGTTCCCGGCGCATCAGCCATGCCGCCGGGTTGTACCACATGAGCACGCACACGGCCTGGGCGAGCAGCAGGTCAAGCCAGTGGCGCCGGCGCAGATGTCCGAGTTCGTGCGCAGTAATCATTGATTCCGACTTGAGCGCGTCGGCCTCGCTCATCACTATATAATTCATGAAACTGAACGGCACGGCGCAGTCCTTGAGCAGGACGAGCGTGTAGCCCTCGCGGCGCACACGCCTGCCGCCTGCTATGAGTGCACGCAGGCGCGCGATGCCGAGCAGTGTCCACGCGCCCACCGCTATCAGGCCGGCGAGAAAGCCGCACAGAAGCACGTGCGAAATGGCCGAGGCCGGGGTCGGGGTGGCGGTCAGTATGGCCGTGACGGTTCCCGCTTCCACCATATGCCCGGCTGCGGGCGCTTCCGGCGCCATGGCAAGGCGAAGCAGCGAAGCCGGCATGGCGAGCAGGCTCACGGCATACACTGCGAGCAGTGCGGCGCGGTTAAGGCCGGGCTGTTTCTCGCCCGAAAGCAGCAGGCGGTATGCCACGTAGCCGCATGCGAGAAACAGGCCTGAAAAGATACTGTAGCTGAATAGGGTGCCCATAGTGTTATCCATTTTTGCGTTCCACCATATCGATTATACGGCGCAATTCTTCGACCGATATTTTTTCTTCTTCCACCAGAGCCGACACGGCCGAGGCATAGCTGTTGTTGAAATAGCTTTTCACTACTTGCGCCAGCGAGCGCCCGCGGAACTCCGATGCCTGCGCCACCGCGAAATAGCGGTGCGAAGAGCCCACGGACTCATGGCTCACGTAGCCCTTGTCCTCGAGTATTCTCACGGTAGTGCTCACGGTGTTGAAATGCGGCCGGGGCTCGTCGTAGTGTTCGAGCATCTCCCGCACAAACATGGGGCCGTGCTCCCAGAGCATGCTCATTATCTGCGCTTCTTTTTCGGTGAGTTTCTTTACATTGCTTCGCATAACTAAGAATTTCGTTACGCGGCAAAGGTAAAACTAATTTTTTAGTTATGCAAGTGTTTTGTGCACAAAAATAATAGTTAAAAATTGTAAATTTCATATGGTGTCTGTAATTATCGGAACGATTCCGTGTCATATAAATGAACTCGATATACAGTCATCACATAAATGATAATCCAGCTTACCGACATTAACAAAACCTATCCCGGCGCAGTGCCGCTGCATGTGCTGAAGGATATAAACCTTGGCATAGAGAAGGGCGAACTGTGTTCTATAATGGGAGCGAGCGGTTCGGGAAAATCCACGCTGCTCAATATACTCGGCATACTCGACACCTACGACACCGGGGAATATGTGCTCGACGGCACCCTCATACGCAATCTCAGCGAAAACCGTGCGGCCGAGCTCCGAAACCGCCTTATCGGTTTTGTGTTTCAGAGCTTCAACCTTATAGGCTACAAGAACGCGCTCGAAAACGTGGCGCTGCCGCTGTTCTACCGCGGCATAGGCCGCCGGCGCCGCAACGCCATGGCCATGGAGCAGCTCGAACGCATGGGACTGGCCGACCGCGCCCACCATCTGCCCGGCGAACTGTCCGGCGGACAGAAGCAGAGGGTGGCCATTGCCCGCGCGCTCATCACGCGCCCCTCCATCATACTGGCCGACGAGCCTACCGGCGCGCTTGACTCGCACACATCGCGTGAGGTGATGCGCGTGTTCCGCGACCTCAACGCCGAGGGCATGACCATAGTGATAGTGACACACGACCCCAAGGTGGGCGAACAGACCAACCGCGTGATCCGTATTTCCGACGGACGCATAGAACCCGTGGAGCAGGATGCTTGATATAGTGCGCGAAATACTGCAGACGCTCGCCCACAACAAACTGCGCACGGCGCTCACCGGCCTGGCGGTGGCGTGGGGCATATTCATGCTCATAGTGCTGCTCGGCATGAGCCGCGGGCTGTACAACTCCATGCAGCGCAACAACAGCATGGAGCGCTCGAGCTACATCAACGTGTGGGGCGGCTGGACCGGCAAGGCCCACAAGGGCTACAAGGAAGGACGCCGCATAGAGCTCGAGGCGGCCGACATAGAGCCGCTACGCGCCCGAGGCGGCAGCCATGTGGAGTCGGCGATAGCCAGCGTCAGTATCGATTCGGCGAAAGTGTCGACCATGCGCGACTATGTGACAGACGGCGTCATGGGTGTTTACCCGCAAGCGGCTACGATAGAGAGAGCCGAGATGCGCCACGGCAGATTCATAAACGCGCGCGACATAGAGGAGCGCCGCAAAGTGATGGTTATCAACGAGAGCAATGCGAGGCTGCTCTTCGGTAGCGCCGATTCGGCCGTGGGGCGCCGTGTCGACTGCATGGGGCTGTCGTGGACTGTGGCCGGGGTCTACGACAACGACTGGCAGCGCACATCGTACGTGCCGTTCTCCACGGCCATGATGCTCCGCGGCAACAGCGGAGTGGTAGGCGACATCAACGTGCGTCTTAAGGACATGCACGACATGGCCGATGCCGACGACGCCGAACGCGGCGTGCGTGCCGAGCTGGCCCGTCGCCACGATTTCGCGGCCGACGATATGGGCGCCGTGCACATCTGGAACCGCTTCGAAGGATACCTTCAGCAGCAGACCGGCGGTGCCATTCTCGAGGCTGTGGTATGGATTATCGGACTGCTTACCATGCTGTCGGGCATAGTGGGTGTGAGCAACATCATGTTTGTGAGTGTTCGCGAGCGCACACACGAGATAGGCATACGCCGGGCCATCGGCGCCAAGCCGCGCGACGTGCTCGGGCAGGTGCTTGCCGAGAGTGTCGCCATCACGGCTCTGTTCGGCTACATAGGCGTGTTTTTAGGAATCGTGGTTACGGAGATTCTCGACAAGCTGTTCGGCAGCTCCGATTTTCTGTACAATCCGCGCGTGGATATCTCCATAGCCATGGAGGTGACGGTGGTGCTTGTGGTGGTGGGCGCCCTGGCCGGACTTTTCCCGGCCATAAAAGCCACAAAAGTGAAACCAGTGGAGGCTCTCCGGGATGAATAGTACACACACACATGACACTTGCAATATTCGATCTTGACAACTGGCGCGAGATAGGCGCCACACTCGCCCGAAACAAGACGCGCACGTTTCTTACGGCGTTCGGTATCTTCTGGGGCACTGCCATGCTGGCCATGCTGCACGGCGGCGCTACGGGCCTTGCCGGCACCATGAGCCGGAACTTCGAAGGGTTCGCCACCAATCTGGCGGCCATAGTGCCCGGAGAAACGTCCATGGCATACAAGGGATTCAACAAAGGCATGAGTTGGAGTCTTACCGTCGACGACATAGACCGCGTGTGCCGGCTTACCGACAAAATAGACCTTGCAAGCCCGCTGATTTCCCGCTACGGAAACATGGCTTTCGGCACAAAGACCACCACGGGACGCATAGGAGGCGTAGCGCCGGATTTCTGGCGCATACAGGAGGTGACGCTGCATGCCGGACGCACCCTCAACGACGGCGACGAGCGACACAACTCCAAGGTGACTCTGCTGGGAAAGAACCTGAGCGACGAGCTCTTCGGCCCCGATCCGCAACAGGCCATAGGCAAGTACGTAAGCATCAACGGGCTGTATTATAAATGCGTGGGAGTGGCGTCGCAGAAAGGCGAGGGCTCGATAATGGGGCGCGTGGACGACAGCGCCTACTTGCCGCTGAACCCCATGCGCGTGGCCTACAACATGGGCAATAAAGTGGACATATTCGTGTTTACCGCCCGCGATGGCTGCACGCCCAAGGAGATACTGCCCGTTATAAAGCGCGTAGTGTCTGCCGCGCATCCCATACACCCCGACGACGAGAAGGCGTTATGGATGGTGGACATCAGCGAGATGTTCGAGATGGTGGGCAATATCTTCACCGGCATAGACCTGCTGGCGCTGTTCGTAGGTGCCGGCACACTGATGGCAGGCGTCATAGGTGTGGGAAACATCATGTGGATAATAGTGCGCGAGCGCACACGCGAAATAGGCATACGCCGGGCCATCGGAGCCAAGCCGCGCGACATCATAGTCCAGATTCTTTCCGAGAGCTCCGCGCTCACGGTGGTGGCCGGCACGGCCGGAATCTCGTTTGCATGCATGGTGCTTTATCTGGCAGAGGCCATGACGGCAGTGCCCGGACATGCACCGGCGGGTTTCCAGCTCACATTTTCCGCCGCGCTGTGGATTCTCGCGGTCTTTCTGCTGCTCGGCACTGCCGCCGGACTCATCCCGGCCCTCAAAGCCATGAAAATAAAGCCCGTAGAGGCTATGAAGGACAAGTAATCAATAAACTGCTGAATATATAATGAAAAAAGTATTTAAAATCTTGTTGTGGACACTGGTGGCCGCCATATTCGTCGGCACGTTTGTCTATCTCTACATGAACTCGCGCCCTCAGGAGGAGCGCTATGCCATCGTATCTCCCACGACCGGCGATATCGAGCGTACGACAGTGCTGACGGGCACCATCGAGCCTCGCGACGAAATCGAAATCAAGCCTCAGATATCAGGTATAATATCCGAGGTGCTGGTGGAGGCCGGCGACGTGGTGAAGGAAGGCGACATTATAGCCCGTATCAAGGTGATTCCCGAGGCCTCGCAGCTGTCGAACGCGCAAAACCGGGTGGACGTGGCTCAGGTGGCGCTGGACGATGCACGCGCCAAGTACGACCGCGCTCAGCTGCTGTACGACAAGAAGGTGATAGCCCGCGAGGAGTTTGAAACAGCCGAGGCCACCTACCGTCGCGCCGTCAAGGAACTGGCAGGCGCGCGCGACGCCGTGCGTATTGTGCGCGAGGGCGTGTCGGAACTGAACGCCAAGGAGAGCAACACCATGGTGCGCGCCACCATCTCCGGCCTTGTGCTGGATGTGCCGGTCAAGGTCGGAAGCTCCGTTATTCAGAGCAACACGATGAACGACGGCACCACAATCGCCACCCTTGCCGATATGAACAAACTCATTTTCAAGGGCAATGTCGACGAAACCGAGGTGGGACAGCTCGTGGTGGGGATGCCTATGGATATCTCCATAGGAGCCATGCCCGATGTGCATCCCACGGCTGAGATTGAGTTCATATCGCCGAAGGGCTCCAACAGCAACGGCGCCAACACGTTTGAGATAAAAGCGGCCCTTTCCAATCTGCCTGAAAGCGGCCTGCGTGCCGGCTATTCGGCCAATGCCACTGTGAAGCTGCGCAGTGCCATGGGGGTGCTCACGGTGCCCGAAGGAGTGGTGGAATATGCAGGCGACAGCACGTTTGTGTATTGCCTTACCGACAGTGTGCCGCGGCAGCAGTGGCGCCGCACGGCCGTGGAAACCGGCCTTGGCGACGGCATCAGTCTTGAGGTGAAGAGTGGAATCGACTCGACCGCGCAGCTGCGTGGCGATAAAATACAATAGGCCATGAGAGTCCTGTCTGTTATAGCCATAGCGTCGCTTGCGGCGGTAAGCGCACGCGCGGAGGCCTGGAGCCTCGACAGCTGCATTGCATATGCGCACGAGCACAACATAAGCGTGCGTCAGCGCGCCGTCGACTGCATGACCGCCGAATACGGCGTGGTAGAAGCCAAAGACCGCTTTCTGCCGACCGTGGCGGGTGGTGTGTCGCAGAATTTCGCTTTCGGCCGCGGCCTTACGGGCGACAATACCTATGCCAACCGCAACACGCAGAGTTTCGGAGCGCAGGTGGGCCTGAGCCTGCCGGTGTTTCAGGGGCTGGCAGGCGTGAGGCGCCTCGACTATGCCAAGGCCAGTCTGCGGGCCATGCTCGAGCAGTATGAGGCCATGAAGGACGACGTCACGCTCAACGTAATAGGCCAGTATCTGCAAGTGCTGTACAATGGCGAGATGCTCGGAGTGGCGGCCGACCAGGTGCATTTGTCGCAGGTGGAGCTCGAACGCCGGCGCGAACTTCTCGCAGCGGGAAAGATTGCCGAGCTCGACGTGCTCGAAGCCGAGGCGCAGCTCGCGCGCGACAGACTGTCGGAGGTGAACGCCGCCAACGACCGCGAGCTGGCCCTCGTGGCGCTCGCCCGCATGCTGCAGATAGAGTCGCTCGACGGTTTCGACATACTTCCCGTGGCCGAAGCGGAGGCTCCGCTGCCCGATGTGGATGCTGTGTATGCAAACGCGCTGGCGTCGAACCACGGCATACGCGCCGCCGAACTCAATGTGCGCGCCGCCGAGCGCAACGTGTCGCTTTCGCGCACGGGATATATGCCCACGCTTTCGCTGAACGCCGGACTGGGAAGCAACTACTACAGAGTGTCCGGCATACCCGGCGACACTTTCGGACATCAGATGCGCGACAATTTCAACAAGACCATAGGCTTTTCGCTCAATGTGCCTATCTTCGACGCTTTCAGCACCCGCAACAGCGTGCGCCGCGCCAAAGCCTCGCAGATCAGTGCCGAACTGCAGCTCGACGACGCACGCTCGCTGTTGTGGCAGAACATACGTCAGGCGCACAGTCAGGCAGTGGCCGCGCGCCGCAAGTGCGAGAGCGGCGCTGTGGCCGAGCGTGCCTCCCGCGCGGCGCTTGAGGCCATGCAGGAGAAGTATAATTACGGCCGCGCCAACGCTACGGAATACGAGCAGGCTCGCAGCGCATGGTTCCGCACACGCGCCGAACTGGTGCAGGCGCGCTACGAAAGCATCCTTCGCACACGCATAGTGGAGTTTTACAACAATGCGCGCTGAGGCGCCGAACCTCCGGCGCCGTACAGGCGTTCTGTAACTTAAGAGCCCGTTCCCCAATTTTTGTTAAACCGTGGGTCGTGTATTTCGAGATGGA
>CAMWTJ010000054.1 GCA_947177185.1 uncultured Porphyromonadaceae bacterium
GGCGTGTACATAGTGCGCCGCGGCGCCAGCGTGAGCAAAGAGCTCGTGCGATAGCAGCGCCGACCCACTCCCAATAAGACAAAGCGATTAACCCCGTTAGAGGCCTCCGGCCGCGCGGGGCGCGCGGGCCCTTGAAGCCGACCGTGGTAAAGTCGGGTAAAGCAAGGTGTTCTCAACCCGCCCGCCGCCCCGCCGCCGGAGGCCTTTCCGCACGCCTGCCTACAGGCCTGTGAGGCGCGCGGCGGCCGCGCGCAGCCGCGCCGCGGCTTCCGCGGGCGATTGCGGCAGGGGAGTGCCGGGGGAGTCGACCGCTACGGTCTGAAACGGGTGCGTGCCCCGCACCGAGCCTCCTATGGCAAGGAAGCGCGCGCCGGCGGCCCGTGCGCGCCGCGCCATTTCGGCCACGACCTTTCCGGCGCCGGTCTGCGAGTCGATGCATCCCTCGCCGCTGACTACGAGAGTGGCTCCGCGCAGCGCGTCGCCGCCATAGGCGTCGGCCACGAAAGAGGCGCCGTCGGCAAACGGCGCTCCGAGCACCGAGGCAATGGCAAAGCCCACGCCGCCGCCGGCACCGTCGACGGCCGAGCAGCGTCCGCCGCCTGCGAGCCTGCGCCACGCGGCGAGCGCCCGCGCCAGGGCCTCCATGTCGGTGAACCCCTTCTGCGGGGCGAAATCCAGTGCCGAAAGCATGCCCGCGCTGTCGGGCAGCAGCGATGCGTGCACGTCGGCAAGTGCTGTCAGCCTGCTCACGCACGCGGAGTCGATGTCCGAGAAGTCGACCCTCGCCACCCCGGCGAGGGCCTGAGGCGTCAGTGGCTCCTCTATCAGAGAGCCGTCGGCTCTCCAGGCCTTCATGCCGAGCGCCTGCAGCATGCCCGCGCCGCCGTCGCAGCACGCGGTGCCACCGATGCCCACGAGCAGCGGCATCGCGGCGGGCGCCTCGCGCAGAGCCATGCCCAAGGCGTGGCTCGAGCGCAGCATGGGCGGAAGGCCGCGGAAGGCATCGGGGCCTATGCAGGCGTGCGATTCCACCACGTGTGCGCCCGCGCCGAGCAGCGGCTGCAGAATCGCAGCCGTGCCGTCGCCGCCGTCGGCCATGGGCATGAGCACCATGCGCGCGCCGACGCCCGCCGCGCGCAGCCCTTCGGCGATGGCGCGGCAGGCTTCGCCGGCGGTGAGCGTGCCCTTGAATTTATCGCTTGCTATTACTATCAAAACACAGATAAGTCGGAGAGTGCGAATTTATGAAAAAATGGGCGTTCGGCGGCTCCGTTTTTAAAGAAAAATGTGTAAATTCGCATGAAAAATTAACCCCAAACTCCGATTATGAGAACGTTGACCAAAATGCTCGTCATGGGCGCGCTTGTATCGGCTGCCGTAGTGCCTGCCGCCGCCGAGAAGTTAGTAATGCTGCACACCAACGACACGCACTCGCAGATTGATCCCTTCGAGGAGGACAATCTCGGTGGAGTAGCGCGTCGGAAAGTGCTGATAGACAGCGTGCGCGCCAACGAGGAGCACGTGCTGCTGATAGACGCCGGCGACGCCGTGCAGGGAAGCTTGTTCTTCACGCTGTTCGGCGGCGAGGTGGAAGAGCGCATGCTCAATGCGCTGGGCTACGACATACGCATACTCGGCAACCACGAGTTCGACAACGGCATAGACAGCATAGCTGCATGGATGCGCATGAGCGACGCCGACCTGATAGCCACCAACTACGATGTGCGCAACTCGCGCCTTAACGGCCTGTTCAAGCCCTATACCATAAAGAACGTGGGCGGCCGCCGCATCGGCTTCATAGGCATCAACCGCGACCCTGAGGGCCTGGCGCGCGTGGGTACTTACGAAACCGTGAAGTACACCGACGCCATACCTGCCGCCAATGCCGCCGCCTGGTGGCTCAAGAACGTGGAGCACTGCGACGTGGTGGTGGCCGTGACGCACATAGGCTACAAGGTGAGCGACGACATAGACGACGTGACACTCGCCAAGAGCTCGCGCGACATAGACGTGATAATCGGCGGCCACAGCCACACCACCATCGACCCCGCCACGGACGAGGGCCGCAAGATGGGCCATGTGGTGAACGCCGCGGGCGACACCGTGCTGATAGCGCAGACCGGCAAGGGCGCGCGCAATCTGGGCGTGGTGGAGATAGACCTCGAAACCCTCAAGCCCACGTCGCGCCTGCTGACGGTGGACAAGCGGCTCGACAGCCGCGTGAACGCCGACCTGGTGGCCGCGCTCGACAGCTACCGCGAGGGCGTGGACTCGCTCAACGCCGTGCGCGTGGGCACCTCGGCCGTGCCTCTCAAGCAGGGCAGCCCCGAACTTCTCAACTATGTGACCGATTTCGTGCTGGAGCGCGGCCGCGAGCTCGTTCCCGACGTGGACATGGCCATGATGAACCGCGGCGGCCTGCGCCGCTCGCTCCCGAAGGGCGATATCTCCGAAGGACAGATTATAATGATGATGCCCTTCTACAACTATATAGACGTGATAGAAATCAGCGGCGCCGACCTGCAGGACGCGTTCGACGTGACGGCAGCCTTCGGCGGCCAGGGCGTGAGCTCCAACGTGCGCGCCACGGTGAACACCACCACCAAGAAGGCCACGGACATCACCATCAACGGCGAGCCCCTGGACCCCGCGCGCACCTACCGCCTCGCCACCATCGACTACCTGAGCAGCGGCGGCGACTACATGAAGCCCTTCACGCGCGGCACCAAGGTGGCCCAGAGCCCCAACGTGATATACAACGACCTTATGGACTATATGCGTCGCTCCAACAAAAAAATCAATCCCTCCGGCGAACGCCGTGTGAAAGTTGTTAAATGAAACTGAAACTATTCCTTCCCGTAGCGGCGCTCACCCTGGCCACGCTGGCCGCGGTGGCCGTGCGCCCTACGCTTGTGAGCCGCACCGATACGCGTGCGTGCGAGAAATGGGTGGACTCGGTGTATGCGTCGCTGAGCGAGCGCCAGCGTGTGGCGCAGCTGTTCTGCCCTAAAATCGACCCCCGTCGCGCCGACGCGCGCCAGGCAGCCAAACGCTATGCCGACGCCGGCGTGGGCGGTCTGCTGTTCAGCGAAGGCACCCTCGAGCAGTATGCCTCGCTCACCAACTACGCCCAGCAGCAGGCCCGCGTGCCGCTGCTGATGACGTTCGACGGCGAGTGGGGGCTTTCGATGCGCGTGAAAGGCACTCCGCGCTTTCCGCGCAACATGGGCCTCGGCGCCGTGCGCGACACGCGTCTGATATACCAGTACGGCCGCGAGATGGCACGCGAGTGCCGCCTGATGGGCATCCATGCCAATTTCGCCCCCGTGGTGGACGTGAATTCCAATCCGTCGAACCCCGTGATAGGCCAGCGCTCGTTCGGCGAGGACGCAGGCCGCGTGGCCGCCATGGGCGTGGCCTACGCGCAGGGACTCGAGGACGGCGGCGTGCAGGCTGTGGCCAAGCATTTCCCCGGCCACGGCGACACGTCGACCGACTCGCACAAGACCTTCACGAAGGTGGACCACGACCGGGCTTATCTGGACAGCGTGGACCTGGTGCCCTTCCGCGAATATGCCGACGCCGGCTGTTCGGGCGTGATGGTGGGACACCTCTCCGTGCCTGCCCTCGATGCCTCGGGCACTCCCGCCTCGCTGTCGAAAAAAATCACCACCGGGCTGCTGCGCGACGAACTGGGCTTCGAGGGCCTGGTGTACACCGACGCGCTCGACATGAAAGGCGCGCACGTGGCCGGCAAAAACAACTGCATCATGGCGGTGCAGGCCGGAGCCGACGTGCTGCTGTCCGGCGTGTCAACGCTGAGCGATATCGACGCCGTGCTGGCAGCCGTGAACGACGGCCGCATACCCGCGTCGACCATCGAGCAGCGCTGCAAGCAGGTGCTCAGATACAAATATGTGCTCGGGCTCAGCGGCAAGCAGCGTGTGGGCACCGACATAGCCGCCCTGCGCGCCGACATCAACTCGCCGCAGGCCGAGCGTGTGAACCGCCTTGTGACGGCGGCCACGATGACGCTGCTGCGCAACGACGACAACATACTGCCCATAGGCAATCTCGCCAAGAGCAGCATAGCCATAGTGAGCATCGGCGCCAAGGCCGACAACGAGTTCGCCGAGCTGTGCTCGCGCTATGCTCGCGTGGACCGCTACTCCGTGACCGACGCCTCGCGCCTGTCGGCCGCCACGGCAGCCGCCATACGCAAGCACGACGTGGTGGTGGCCGGCATCTTCACCGACAAGCCGTGGGCCCGCGAAACGGCCGCCATGCTGCGCGGCAGCAACGGCCTGGTGGAGGTGTTCTTTATCAACCCCTACCGCATGGGCCGCTTCGACGCTGCCATAAAGAGCGCCAAGGCTGTGCTCCTGGCCTACGACGACACCCCGCTGACGCGCGAATACGCCGCCCAGGCACTGTTCGGCGGCATCAACGTCGACGGCGTGCTGCCCGTGGGCGTCAAAGGCCTGTTCGACCAGGGCGCCGGCCTGCGCCTGCGCAAGACGCGCCTGGGCTACACGGTGCCTGAGGCCAAGGGCCTGCGCGCGTCGCTCGTCGACAGCATCGACAGCATCGTGGGCGTGGGACTCCGCACCGGGGCTTTCCCCGGCTGCCAGGTGCTGGTGGCACGCGGCGGCGACGTGGTGGTGGACCGCAGCTACGGTGTCACCACCGCCGGCGGCCCCAAAGTGACGCCCGCCACCGTCTACGACCTCGCTTCCGTGTCGAAAGCCATAGGCACGCTGCCCGGAGTGATGAAGGCCTACGACCTGGGCCTCTTCGAGCTCGCCGACCGCGCGAGCAAGCACATCCCCGGCCTGCGGCCCACCGACAAGCGCGACGTGACGGTGCAGGAGCTGCTGTATCACGAAAGCGGCATACGCCCGTCGCTGTCGGTGTACGACGTGATGTTCGACCCCGACAGCTACGAAGGCAAGCTGTTCAGCGGCCGCAAGGACGCCACGCACAGCATACTGGTGCAGCGCGGCACCTACGGCAACAACGCGGCGCGCCTGCGCAGCGACATCATATCGCCGACGCCCGGCAAGGGCTTCGACATCGAGGTGGCCAAGAATCTGTATATCAGCAACGCCACTATCGACACCGTGATGCAGCACATATACACGTCGCAGCTGAGAGCCAACAAGAACTATGCATACTCGTGCCTGAATTTCTGTCTGCTCATGGACATGGAGCAGCGCCTCACGGGCCGGCGCCACGACCACTTCGTGACTGACAGCATATGGGCTCCGCTGGGCGCCTACACGGCGTGCTACCGTCCGAAGGACAAGCATGCCGCTGAAAAGATAGCACCCACCGAAAACGACACCTTCCTGCGTCGCCAGACGGTGCACGGATACGTGCACGACGAAACGGCCTCGATGCTCGGCGGCATCAGCGGCAACGCGGGCGTCTTTGCCAACGCCGACGATGTGGCCAAGATATGCCAGATGTGGCTCAACGGCGGCGAGTACGGCGACTGCCGCGTGCTGTCGGAAAAGACGGTGCGCCTGTTCACGGAATCGAAAAGCCCGACCTGCCGCCGCGGCCTCGGCTTCGACAAGCCTGACAAGACCAACCCCGAATACTCCCCGACATGCGAGGAGGCCGGCGCTGGAGTCTACGGCCACCTCGGCTTCACGGGCACGGTGTTCTGGGTGGACCCCGACGAGGAACTGATATTCGTGTTCCTGACCAACCGTGTGAATCCCACGCGTGACAACGCGGCCTTCAACAAACTCAACATACGCCCCGGCCTTTTCAGCCAGGTGTACTCGGCCATAGTGGCAGAGTAATCCCCCCGGGAGGTCAGCGCTCAGGCGCTGCCGCCCGGAAATAGTCGCTGCGGAGTATGCTGTCGCTGACTGATGCGCGGCGGGTGTCGGAAGTTCCGGCGCTCGCCGCGCAAAGCATTGAGCGGCCCACACCGCGGTAGTCAGAGTCGACGCCCATGATGTCGAGCAGGGTGGGGAACACGTCGACCTGCTGCGTGGTGTGCTCTACGCGCATGCCGCGTCCGCAGCCTGCGGCTATGAACACGATGCGTCCCGGCTCGCCGTCGGCTTTTATTATAGGTATGCTGCAGTGGTCGGAGGCTATGGCGAGCACGGTGTTGTCCCACAGGCCGCTGTGCCGGAGGCTGTCGATAAAGCGCCCGAGCTCGCGGTCGAACTCGGCCGTGCAGTTGAGGTATCGCTGCCGCTCGGCGCTGATGCCGGTGCCGGAATAGTCGGCTGCCGGCCGGAAGCCTTTGTCGACGTACGGGTCGTGCATCTGTATGGTGAGCAGCTGCATGTAGAATGGCTGCGCGAGCGTGTCGGCCAGGGCTGCGGCATACTGCAGCAGCGCGCCGTCGGGGCCTGCTGCGGCCTGCATGAGCGGCTCGTAGGCGTCGGATGTGATCACGCGGTCGTAGCCGTAACGGCTGTAAGCGGCGTTTTTGTTCCAGCCCACGCCGTCGTCGGTGAATACCGCCACGCACGTATAGCTGTCGTCGAAGCGCGAGGCGAAGGCGGGCAGCCTGTCGAGCTCCGGCACTATGTTGCCCGCCGCCGGCTGACGCCGCAGCGGCAGCAGCCCGGTGTTGTAGATAAGTTGTCCGTCGCTGGACACGCCTATGCCTGCCTGTGTGAGCATCGCGGTGGAGCACAGCGAGGTGCTGTCGGCAGCCAGGGCGTTCATCACGGGTGTGATTTCCGCTCCGTTCACCGTGAGGCCTATCACCTCGGCGTCGAGCGATTCCACGATTATGAACACGAGGTTTTTGCCGCGGTTTTCGCGCATCGGGCACGCTTCGTGCCCCGAAAGGTAGCGGCTGATGCCCGCACGCTCGCTGTCGGTGAGAGTGAACTCGCCCTCGGCGCGTATGTGGTCGGATATTTCCATTATGTACTGTGGCAGGAGGCCGAACCAGCTGAAATTGGTATAGTGCTGCAGCACGTGGAAGGCGTTGGGCGCGGCATACTCATGGCATATGCTGCGCACTGCGCTGACAAAACCGTGCGGGCGGTGGCGAGCGTCGCGAAGCACGCGGCGAGCGGCTGCCACCTGCACGGCTGCGAACGCGAGGCATACAAGCACGGTGGTGCCGATGCGCATGCGCAGCGTGTATTTCTCGCCCGTGACGGCGCGGCGCACGGCGGGCAGACAGTACAGCGCCGTGGGCACGACGGCTCCGGCGGCAAACATCAGGTCGGCGCGTCGCAGCTTGCCGATGGCGCTGCCGAGGAGTATGCCGTTGGCGTTGGTGGCCTGCGAGAAGAGGTTGAGCGGTATGAGCTGGTTCCAGAAGCGGTAGTATATGATTTCGCACAGCATGAGTATGGAGAAGCCCCACGCGAGTATGAGCACGGCCGCGCGCATGCGGCCGCGCAGCCACCAGTAGGGCAGCATGATGAGCGCGCACTCCGACAGCGACATTACGGTGTGCACAAACACAAAATCGGTGCGTATGGCTCTGTGCAGGGCAAGAAGCTCCATCGACAGCAGAAGCCATACGAGTATGCCGAACAGAGTGGCGGCATGAGCGGAAACAAAACGTTGAAGATATTTCATTTGTATTCGAAGTCAAAAAAATCGCTGCGGAGTATGCTGTCGCTGACAGCGGCGGCGCGACTGCCGGCTGAGTCGGCTGAGTCGGGCGGGCAAAGCATTGAGCGTCCCACGCCGCGGTAGTCGGAGTCGACGCCCATGATGTCGAGCAGTGTGGGAAACACGTCGGCCTGGCGTGTGGAGCGCTCCACACGCATGCCGCTTCCGCAGCATGCGGCAATGAACACTATGCGTCCGTCGCCGGCGGTGACGAGCGGAGCGTTGTGGTCGGAGGCTATGACGAGCACGGTGTTGTCCCACAGGCCGCTGTGTTTAAGATCGGCAATGAAGCGTCCGAGAAGGCGGTCGAATTCGGCCACGCAGTTGAGGTAGCGCCTGAACGTTTCGGAATAGCCGGTGGCGGTGTAGTCGGCGGCGGGTGGCAGGTGGCTGTCGTCGAACGGCACGTGTGTGTCCACGGTGAGCATCTGCACGCAGAAGGGCTGAGGCATGTCGCCGAGGCATCGCGCGGCGTAGTCGAACATGGCTTGGTCGTTGTGGCCGGCAGCCTGATAGCTCCGGCAATAGTCGGCAGCGGTGTGTATTTGCTTGTAGCCGTAGGCCTCATATGCCCTTGCTTCGCTCCAGATGGTTCCGCTTTCGCTGAAGAAAGCGGCCGTGGAATAGTTGTCGGGCACGATGGCCGACAGGGCCGGCAGAGCTTTCATTTGCGGCACGCGTGTGGCGCCTGCCGCACACGACGGCGAAGGCAGCAGCCCGAGATTGTAGAGCAGCTGTCCGTCGCTCGACACTCCCATGCCCGTCTGCGGCACCACCGACGTGCAGGACACCGACGCGCTGTCGCGGCACAGCGCGTTCAGCACCGGGGTGATTTCCCGCCCGTTTACGCTCAGGTCTATCACGTCGGCATTGAGCGATTCCACTATTATGAAAATCAGATTCTTGCCTTTCGGGAAGTGCGTGGCCGGCCTTTGGCGGCTCTGTGCGTCGAGATACTGCCGCAGGCTCTCGCGCTCGGTAGCGGAGAGGCGTATGGGCGCAGCCGCGCGCACCCAGTGGTTGATTTCGTGCACAGTGTGCACAAGCAGTCCGTGGTGGCTCAGCAGATATATGTGCGATGTGACCACTTCCTCGCCGGGATGTGTGAAATGGCCTCGGATCATGCGGCAGGCATCCGGCGCGGAAAGTATGTCGGGATAGATGTTGAGGGTGAGTTTTAGCTGCATGGCCGCGTACAGCGCGCAGGCGCCTATGGTGGCCGCCAGGCGGGTGCGCAGCGCTATGCTGCCGCCGATTATAGCCGCCCTTGCCGCAGGGATGCACAGCGCGGCCGTGGCCCAGGCCGGACACAGCAGAAACACCGCGTCGGTGCAGCGCAGTCTGGCGCTCACGCTGCTCAGCAACACGCTGTCGGCGTTGCCGGCCTGCGATATGAGCGCGAAGGGCATGGCACAGCCATAGAACCGAAAATACACCGCCGAACAGAACATCAGAGCCGAGAGCGCCCACGCCGGGACAAGCGCGAGCATGCGCAGGCGCCCGCGCAGCCACCAGTATGGGGCGGAAAGAAATGAAATCTCCACCAGGGCATACAGGATGTGGGGCAGTATGAGCCTTCCGTGCACCTCGCAGTGCAGCGCATACAGCTCCACGCTCAGCAGGACTATGACAGACAGTCCGAACAGAGCGGCGGCATGCCGGCGAAGATATGATGCGGCGGATTTACGAGTCCTGCGGCGGATTTTCATGCCGCGAAGTTACGAAAAAAACGGCAGACTGCCGCAGCCTCAGTGGGCCATGGCCGGCGCCGAGGCGCGTGTGCTCCGTATCTTGAAGCCGGTGTAGGCCATGAGCAGCGACATCAGCGGCGACATCAGGTTGAAGATGCAGCAGGGCAGGTAGGCCACGGTGGCCACGCCCAGCACGGCGCTCTGCGTGACTCCGCAGGAGTTCCAGGGGATGAGCACAGACGTGACGCTGACGCTGTCCTCCATGGTGCGGCTGAGCAGGCGCGGCTCAAGCCCTGCGCGGCGGTAGACGTTGCGGTACATGTTGCCGCCGATGATGAGCGAGAGATACTGGTCGGCCGTGCACGAGTTCAGAAACAGGCCGCTCGCCACGGTGGTGCCCACTATGGAGCCCCGGCGCGTGAGGCGGCGTGTGATGGTGCGCGTGATGGTGGCTATCATGCCCGTGCCGAGCATGGCTGCGCCGAAGGTCATGGCGCTGAGCACCAGCGCTATGGTGGGCAGCATGCCCGTGATGCCCGACGTGGTGGCCAGCGAGTCGAGGAGCTCGGAGCCTGTGGAGAACTGCGTTTCGCTCCAAAGCACGCGCGCGAGTTCGGCAGGGCCGTTCCAGAGCTGCGGGAGAAGCTGCGGCTGCAGCAGATAGATGCCTGCCGCGCCGGTGGTGGCGCTGGCGGCGAGCACCCACAGCGTGGGCACGCGCAGAGCGAGCAGCGTGATGGTGATGGCCGGCACGATGAGGGCCAGGGGGGTGATGTTGAAGGTGGAGCGCAGGGCGGTCGTGATTTCGTGGGCCGACGCCTGTCCGGCGCCGCCGGAGAGAAGTCCCACGGCTGTGTACACGGCAAGGGCCACACACATGGCCGGCGCTGATGTGAGCATCATGTAGCGGATGTGGCGGAAGAGGTCGACCCCGCAGGCCGACGACGCCACCACGGTGGTGTCGCTCAGCGGCGACATCTTGTCGCCGAAATATGCGCCTGAGATGATGGCTCCGGCCACCCACGGCGCCGAATAGCCCATCACGGTGCCTATGCCCATGAAGGCCACGCCTATGGTGGCTATGGTGCTCCACGAGCTGCCGGTGAGCACCGACACGGCCGCGCACACGGCGCAGGCTATGGCGAGGAAGAAAGTGGGGCTGATGACACGCAGGCCGTAGTCGATGAGCGTGGGCACGACGCCGCTGAGCATCCACGTGGTGGCTACCATGCTTATGAACAGAAGCATGGGCACCGCCGGGAGAATCTGCACGGCGCTGCGGCGCAGGCCTACGGCGAGCGCGCGCGCGGAATAGCTGTGGCTGATGCGGCCGAGCAGCAGACTCAGTGCCGCCGCCGACAGCAGTATGGCCGGGCTGTAGGTGTTGATGAGGTCGGCGCTGCCGCATATGATTATGCCGGCGAGCATCACAAGAAGGAACACTATCGGAAGCACCGACGCTGCAAGCGAGGGGCTGCGTAACACTTTATCCTTGCTGAAAAACAGATTTGCCAATTCTTACTACTATAATACGGTTATGCTAAGAGCCCGTTCCCCAATTTTTGTTAAATCGGGGGCTGTCAGTCTTTGAGCT
>CAMWTJ010000055.1 GCA_947177185.1 uncultured Porphyromonadaceae bacterium
CCCCCGTTTAAGGCCTCCGGCCGCGCGGGGCGCGCGGGCCCTTGAAGCCGACCGTGGTAAAGTCGGGTAAAGCAAGGTGTTCTCAACCCGCCCGCCGCCCCGCCGCCGGAGGCCTTTCCGCATCCCTGCCTCAACGCGCAAGCGAGAGGTTGAAGGAGATGCCGTAGGATGTGTTGGTGGTGGGGTAGGAGGATGTGGTGATAATGGGGTTGTTGATCTGATGCTCGAAATATGCCGCGAGAGTGACGCGGCGGCTGAGCACATAGTTGGCCGTGAAATTGATGCGCCAGCTATCGGCGCCGCTGGTGGGTTGGGTGTAGTTGGTTTCGATGCGGCGTATCAGCGAACTGTTGTGGGCGTAGCTGATGTCGGCGTTGAGCGTGAGGTCGTTGCTCACGCCGGTCTGTGTGCCCTTCATTTTGAGCACGGTGTTGAAGCCCACAATCTTATAGCCGGCTCCAATGGAGAGGCCGCTGCTGGAGGCTTCCACCACCTGTCCGGCGGCGGTGTTGAGTGTGAGCGTGCGCTGGTCTTTGTATTCGATGCTCACACGCAGGTCGTTTTTGAGGGTGGCGTTGAAGCCTATCAGAGGTGCGAAACGCTCGGTGATGGCTACCGACGAGATGTTGTAGGGCGAGCTCGGTATGGGACGGCCGGAGAGCTCGTCGAGAGTGAAACCGAGTCTTGAGCCGTCGGCGCTCACCCAGTTGAGATAGCTCGAGTACGAGCCCACGGAGTAGGTGCACTGATAGGCGTGCGTGACGGTGAAGGTCTTGAAGATGTCGCGCATGCGTCCGAGATTTATAAATCCGTCGTAGGTGACGCGCCAGTTGGGGAGCACCGCGGCAAACGACGGGAACGGCGAGAGATAGATGCTGCCGGGATTGCGTCCCGAATACGCAGCCACGAAGGCGGGTATGAGCACGTCGCCGGAGGTGCTGCTTACGGCGCCCACCTCGGGCGAGAACTGCGCGCCGGCCTGTGGTGTGCCCTGTATGAAGCCGGCGTCGGGATAGCGCACCCCGGCATAGGCCGCCTCCACGCGGTCGCGCACCACGGGGATGTAGGCGAGGAAATCGTCGAACGCTTTCGAGGCATATCCGTCGGAAGCCTTCGAGCCGGCGAGGGCCGTGGCCAGGGCCATATGCGTCTTGGTGTAAGAGCCGCTGTAGGTGGTGGGCATGCCGGCGTACATGAACTGCATCTGCTCGGTGCGGTTGTCGGTTCTGTTCATGGTGAGCTGCACCTTGAAGCCTTTGAACGGCTCGAGAGTGGCCTCGATGTTGAGCTCCTTGGCGTTGCTCCACAGGGCGGGCGAGGTCTGTCCGTCGTCGGTGATGAGCCATCCGCGGTCAAGCGCGCGGTCTATATAGTCGCGTCCGGCGAATCCGAACGCAAAGTCCAGTCCCGGCGCCATGGGCCCGTGGCTGAGGCTTTGGCCGAACACGTTGCCGATGGAAGGCTCGTACAGCGGCAGCGAGAGCGAGCGGGTGGTGCGGTAGCGCACGCTCAGGTTGCGCGGCGACATTGCAAAGCGCAGGGCGTATTCGCCCACGTTGCGCCACAGGCTTTTTTCGTCCTTGAGCACTTCCGTGACGGTGAATTTGAGATTGGTGCCGTCGCCTCGCGTGAGCACCTCCACGGAGTTCTGGTCCACGGGCCGTGTCTTTATGGGGAAAGGCTTACCGGCCGTGGTGGCGGCCACTATGCGCACTTTCGACGTGCGCAGATTGTGCTTGATGACTATGGATGTGTCGGGTTTGAGCGTGTAGGTGCGCTCGAATTTCTTGGCTTTACGGTTGCGCGCCGTGGTGGGGCGCTTGTTGGCGAAACGGTTGTTGATGTCCTTCAGCAGCTTGCTCTTGTTGTAGAGCGTTTCGAAATTGAGTCGCCCGTCGGCGTTCCATGCCGACTGGTTTGCCACGGTGTTGCCGAGATGCACGCCGTCCACTTCGGCGCCGCGGTCCCATCGGTAGGTGGCGTTGTAGGTGACCGAGCCGTTGAGCATGTCGAGGAAGGCTATGCGCGAGAAGGGCGCCTTGTACTGTCCCGTGAAAGTCTGATTGTAGCTCCAGGGCGTGCCCATGGAGAGTATGGACTGCCACACCGTGTCGCGCCACTCGCGGTATTCGTCGGGGAAGAGGCGGCGGTTGACGGCTCCCACCGTTTCCTCGATGCGTGCCGCGGTGTTGGAGTTGAACGTGAGCGAAAGACTCTTGGTGATGTTCCACGTGAGATTGAGCTGGCGGTCCCACAGGAAATTCTTGCTGACCGAAACCGGCAGCTGGAACATCTGGTCTACCTCGGAGCGTGTCTGCTGCTCGTAGTAGTAGCGGCTCATGTTGGTCAGGAACGAAATGCTCGTGGGCAGATAGTTGAGCTCCCACTCGCGCAGGAATTTGGCGTTCTTTTTCTTGCTCTTCAGGTTTTTGAAGGGCTTGAAGGGCTTGAAATACGGCGAGTAGGCGTATGCGAGCGAACCGCGGTAGTCGTTGGTGTACTCATACTCTGTGGTGGGGTCTTTTTTCGTCTGCTTGTTGAAGGAGAAATTGATGGTGAAGTTGGCGGGGTCCCACGGCATGGGCTTCTTGCTCTTCACTCCGAAATTGAGGCCCGAGATGGAGAAATTCTGCACCGTGGTGCGTTCTTCGGCATAAGCGAGTATGCTGTCGCGCTCCTGCTTGTCGGAACAGTCGTCGAGTGCGTCGGACAGCAGCACGTCCTGGTCCAGGGGGTTGTATTTGGGAGTCGTCTTTTCGGTGCTGTAGCTGTAGTAGACGGGTGCGCGCAGTTTGGCTTTTTCGGGCAGGAAGCGTCCGAGGTCGGCCTGCACGGCCATGTTCATCTGCCGATAGTCGTCGAGGCGTCGTTCGTTGAGGCTTTGGTCCACGCTTCCGAATCCGGCGCTTTCGATGTGTGCGCCGACGTTGAATGTGGCAATGTCGCTGACGTTGAGCGTGGCGTTGGCCTTGGCCGCGTGTCCGCCCTCTTCGTTGAAATCGGTCACCTTCAGCTCGTTGACCCATATGGTGCCGCTTTTTGTGGTGGACGAGTTGTTGCGCACGCCTATCAGGATCACGCGCACGTCGCTGATGGTGGGGTTGCCGAGCACGGCCATGCGGTTTCGCTCGTTGTCGGGGTCGCGGCCGGTGTAGAGTGTTGCGAAGCCCACGCCGTCCTGCTCGTTGCGCTTGGCGCGGTTGCGCTCTTTCTTGAGGTCGACCAGCGCCTGCAGGTTGAGGTCGAGGAAGTTTGCCTCGGGCCACACGATGTAGCGGTCGCTTTCGAGGTCGGTGTTGTATTGCGCGGGCGGCGTGAGTTCGAGCGGAATCTCGTATTCGTAGAAATTGTTTTTCACGTCGGTGCCGAGGCGTATGAACATCGACAGGTCGCCCGAGCGCAGGCCCGTCGTGTTGTCGATGAGCGCTTCGGCGTGGTTCCACATCTGCAGGCGTTTGTAGTTGCGCAGGTCGAGCTGCGTGTTGCGGTACACGGCTCTCGCGTCGCCCGGATTGAGTCCGAGCACCTTGAGCGACATCGACTGCTCGTTGAGTTGCACCACCTGGCTTTGTCCGGGGTCGGTGATGCGCGTCACCTTCGGCGGCAGCACATAGTTGACGGGCTCGCGGCGGGAATTTTCCTCGATGTTGACCACCGATATGTCGAGCTGTCCCTCGGCAGGAGCGTCGCCGCGGGAGTTGAGGTTGAAATCGTAGGGTCGCCATTCGCCGCGCACCAGCTCGAGCGATGCGAAGCGCAGGTGTGTCACGGCCTTGAAGCCGGTCATGAACATGCGCGCGAAGCGTATGGTGGTGAAATCGCTTATCGAGCCCACGATGCGCTCGTAGTCGGAGAGCGGAATCTTGAACTGGAACCACTCCACGCGCAGGTCGTTGCCGTCGGGCGTGCGCTGCAGCGACTCCTGGCGGTCGGTGATATAGTTTTTGCCCACCACGAGGTCCTCGGGGCGTATCGACACGCGATACTGGAAATAGCGCTCGTATTCGTTGAGCGTGTTGTCCTGGTTGATGTCCTCCACGTCGGGGCCGGTCTTCGCCGACTGATACAGGGGGTCTGACGCCTCGTCGGGGTTGAGCGAGTTGCCTTCCACGCCGTTGTAGCGTTTGTAGCGTTCGAGCACGCCGAGGCGTTCTTCGTCGTAGTCGTATCCGCGGTAGAAGTGGTAGTTGTCGCCGGCGGGGTCGTTGAAGGGCGAGAAGCGGTCGGCCTCCATGCGCTCTATGGCCGAGGGCGAGAGGCGCTCGCGCAGCTGGGCGAGGTAGGTGGAGTAGGACGCGTGCTCGTATTCCATCTCGTTGGGTAGTCCGTCGAGTCCGACGTCCTGCACCAGGCGCGCGCCGTTGGCGTTGTCGAAGCTGTAGGTGAGGGAGTTCTGTCGCGACACGCGTCCCCATACGGTTTCCTCGAGATACTGGTCGTTGCCGTCGTAGGGGATGCCGTTTTCGTAGCTTTTGAGTCCGTCCTTGAGTATGTCCTCACTTATTTCTCCGAAATTGAGATATAGGTCGCCGCCCTCGAGGTTGGGATTCTCGGGGTCAAGGAAGGGGTTGAGCAGCCAGAACTGCACGTATTCGATGTTGCTCTGCTCGAAATTGGTGTTGTCCATCCGGCGCATGATGCCGCCCCAGCGCCTTTCGGGATTGAGCAGCGCGCCTTCGTCGTCGATGTTTGTGCCGTCGAGGTTGTAGGGGCCTCGCTCGGTGGGGTAGAACGACAGGTTGAGGGTCTGTATGGTGGCCGACTCGCCGTAGCTTTGGTCGCGTCTGGGGTAGATTTCGCGCGTGTAGACCTCGCGTACGTATGGGTTTGAGAGCTGCTTGAGGTCGCTTTTCAGATAGCCGGGCGCGAGCGACGAGTTGCGCTGCGTGAACATGCGGTCTATGAAATACCAGTTCAGCAGTGCGCGGTTTTTGCCGTAGTCCACGTTGTTGCTCAGCGATGCCTCCGGGAACAGCGCGTCGGGGCCGTTTTCCCACGGTGTGGACGCGAGCTGCCAGGCGTATGGCGAGCGCAGGTCGATGCCCGTCTGCGTGGATTCGAAGTCGTCGACATAGCTCGAGCCGCGGTTGGAGCCGCTTTTCTGCGCGTGCGGCACTATCTGCGCGTATTCGGCAGTGAGCGCGAGGCGCGACGGAGCGGTGGCGTTGACCGTAGGCAGCTTGTTGACGAGGTTGGTGAGCCACATGAATTCCTTGTTGTAGCTGAGGTTGAATCCGAGCATGGTGTTGCTCACGGTTTCGTCGCCTATGTTGACCTTTTCTGTCAGGGCCTTTTCGGAGAAATGCAACACCGTGGCGCCCAGGTTCAGGTCTTTGTTGAACTGATACTGCAGGTCGAGTCCGAGCAGTGTCTTGCGCTGCGTCGAGAACATCGACTGGTTTTCAAGCGTCACGCTCACGCTTTGGCCGGAGTCAATGATGCTCTGGTTGGTGATGGTGACGATGCCCATGGCGTAGTCCACGGTGTAGTCGGCGTTTTCGGTGAGTGTGACGCCGCCGGCGGTCACTACCACCGAGCCGCGCGGCACGTTCATGGCGTTGAGGCGTATCTGCGAGCCCGACGAGGCCTGGTACTCGCCGGATATTATGAACTTGTTTTTGTCGGCAAACTGGCGCGCGACAATGAGTGTGGAGTCGTAGAGCTCCTGATACACATATTGCTCGGCGAGAGCCGGATTGCCTATTTTCGACGCGAGGTGGCTGCCGAACGGCTCCACGACCGGAAATATCACCTTGCCCGTGGCCGACTGCACGGTGTAGCCCTCTATGAAGTCGAAAAATCCGTCGGGATTGCCCTGCTCGTTGCTGTCGATGCGGTCGAGGTTCATCACCTGCAGCAGCGGCTGGTTGTTGAGTCCCGGCACGGGCAGATAGTTGATTTGCGTGCCGGTGGTGTCGCTCAGGTATTTGATGTTGAGGCGGAATTTGTTTTTCTGAATCTGATATCCGCCGAGCGAATATACGTTTTTCATCATCAGGTCCCACATGGGCATTGAGGGCGTGGTGGTGGTGCCCTTCAGCATCTTCACGTAGAGCGACTGGTCGGTGCTGGTGATGTCGCCCGAGAATTCGCCCACCTGATACACCTTGCCGTTGTAGCTGTATTCGTAGGCCACGGCCAGCACCTCGTCGGAGGTGAGGGCTGCTTTCACCGATATGTAGCCCAGGGTGGAGTTGAGCGTGTATTCCGAGCTCGACAGCAGGCGCGCGCTTTCTATCTTCTCGTAGTCGCTGCCGCCTTCGATGCCGTAGGCCGCGAGGGGTTCGAGAGCCTGCGTGACGGTGTTGATGTTTCGCGCGCCGGGATAGTCGGCCTTGATTATGGCCGGCAGGTTGTTTGACGCGTTGGCCGGATTGGCAAGCGCGGGGTCGGGAGTCCAGTAGGAGTTGGCCAGATGCGAGCTTTCGCCCAGGTCCTGAAACGCCACGAGGTTTCGGCTCTGGTCGAAGCGGCTGTTCTTGTTCGTGATCCAGACCTCGATGCGGGTGATTTGTATGCCGCTGCTCACGTATGGCAGCTTCGAGGCGAAGCGGTCGTAGTTGTCGCGGAAGAAATGGGCGAGGAAAAAGTGCCGGTTGGCGTCGTATTCGTCGGCGTTGACACTGAATTTTGTGGTCTGCGCGCCGCCGCGGCTGCTCACCGATTTACTTTCGGAGTTCTGCTGGCTCACAAGGGCCGTGGCCGTGAGCTTGCCGAACTGCAGCTTGGTCTTGAAGCCGAACAGCGAGGTGCTGCCGCGTATGAGCGAGGAGCCCGTGGTCATGGACACGTTGCCCGCCTCGATGCTCTTCACTATGTCGTCTTCTTCGCCTTCGTAGGCGAGCTTGATGTTTTTGGAGTCGAAATCAAACGTGGCGTCGGTGTTGTAGGTCATGTTGAATTTCAGGCGGTTGCCCACCGATGCGTTCACCGTGGCCTGCACTTTCTGGTCGAAATCGAAATATGTCTTGCGGCGCGAGTTTAGCGACAGCGCCGGGTTGTCGGTGAAGTTGCTCTTGATGCCCATGGCCACCTGCACCGAGCCCTGTGTGCGCAGCTGCACGCCTCCGGGGCCGAAAATTTTCTCCAGCGGCCCGATGGCGAAGTTCATGTCGAGTATGTTGAAAGGCTGCTTGTCTTTGTTTTCGGCCACTATGGAGTTGCGCTCGCGGTAGTATTGCTGCATGGAGCGTCGCAGCTGCCAGTTGTCGTACTGGCTTTTGCTGAGCATGAACGGCGTGGCGATGTCGATGTCGCCCACCCGCGTGCGCACCACGTAGCATCCCGTGGCGGGGTCGTACTCGGCTTCGGTCTTGATGTTCGACGGCATGTCGAGGTCGTAGGCCAGTTCGTCGGCCATGAGCTGCTCGTAGCTGCGTGGCACTGTGCCGCCTACGGGCAGCGGCAGCGCCACGGTGTCTATCGGGGCTTCCGGCGCGGGGTATGCCGCAGGAGCGGGCATGGAGGGGGACGGCGGCGAGAGCGGCGATTGCGCTCCGGCCGAGAAGCATACGCACAGCAGGGCGGCTGCCGCGACGGCGGCTGCTGCCCTGCAGATTGCGCGCATGCGCGCGCGTATGTGAGCGTGCTTCGTTTCTTTTTCCACTTACATCATGGCCAGCGCTTTGCGTATGGCGCTCTCTACCTTCGCGCCCGGGTCGGCGTCGAAAATCTTGCGTAGCGCTTTTTGGCTTTGCTGACGCGTGTAGCCCAGTATGGTGAGGGCTGTCAGCGCTTCCTCGAAGGCTTCGCTGTCGCTTGTCGCGCCTGGCTGTTCTAATAACGTGGTGTCGGTGGTTTTTATTTTATCGCGAAGGTCAACAATTATTCTTTCGGCGGTTTTGGCGCCTATTCCCTTCACGTTTTTCAGGCGTCGGGTGTCGCCTGCGGTGATCACGGCGCCGAGTTCCGACGCCGGTATGGCGGAGAGTATGGTGCGGGCCGAGCCTGCGCCCACGCCGCTCACGCCTATAAGCTGCCTGAACAGTGTGCGCTCGGCCTCGTCGATGAAGCCGAAGAGCACCCACGCGTCGTCGCGTATGCTTTCGTGCACGAGCATGCGCACCTCAGTCTGCCCCTCGAGTGCCGTGTAGGTGGGCAGGGTGATGTTGAGCAGATACGCCACGCCGCCGGAGATTTCGACGGTGGCGTCGGTGGGTGTGAGGGCTGCGAGCGAGCCGCGTATGTATTCTATCATGCGTGTGGGGTGGGTGGGATATATACAATAAAGTCGGCCACCCTCTGTGGGCAGCCGGCTTATGCTTTTAGTTGCTTCGCAAATTATTCAGCTACAACTTCGGCAGCAGCGGCAACTACGGTGTCAACTGCGTTGCTGTCGGTAGCGGCGCTGTCAGTAACAACGGCTACTTCTTCAACAACAGCAGCAACGGTGTCGCAGCATGCGCTGTCGCACTCGTTAGCAGCTTTTTCAGCGTTGCCGCAGGAGAACATCGTAGCGCTGAAAGCGACTGCGAGCATAAGAACTAACTTTTTCATTTCCTTTTTGATTAAGAGTAAAACAATATTGTTGTGCTTCAAAAACGTTGCAAAGTTATGCCAATTTTTTATTTCCGCAAAATATTTTCACATTTTTTTCTGTTGTAAAGCATAAAAAATAAATGTTAAAATATTTTTAAATTTGCATCGTCCTGATATGCAGCGCGTTGCGCAGTTATGCTTTGGCTATGTTGTTGGCCATCACCACGGCTTTGGATATGTGGTCGCATATGTGGTCGGCGCCTATCAGGTGGTCTATGCCGGCGTGTACCAGGGTTTCGCGCACGTTGGGGCGCACGCCCGACAGTACGATGTGTATGCCTTCGCTCTGCGACGACTTGATGAGCAGCTCCAGGTTGTGCAGCGCCGTGGCGTCGATGAAGGCCACTTTGCGCATGCGTATTATGCGCACTTTGGGCTTGGAACCCAGCGTGGTGCGCATCATTTCGTCGAATTTTGTGGCTATGCCGAAGAAGAACGGGCCGTCTATCTCGTACACTCCCACGCCGGGAGCCACGTCCAGCACCTCGTGCTGTGTGAGGTCGGTGCCTTCGGCCACGTCGAGTTGCTCGGAGTACACTTTTATCTCCGTGTTCTGCATCACGCGGCGCATGAACAGCACCACGGCCAGCAGCAGGCCCAGCTCTATGGCTATGGTCAGGTCGAACACCACCGTGAGCAGGAATGTCACCACCAGCACCGAGATGTCGCTTTTGGGAGCGTGGAATATGCCCACTATGGTGCGCCAGCCGCTCATGTTGTAGGCCACCACTATCAGCACGGCGGCCAGTGTCGACATGGGTATGAAGTTGATCAGAGGCATCGCAAATAGGAATATGAGCAGCAGCACCAGCGCGTGCACTATGCCGGCCACCGGCGTGCGGCCGCCGTTGGTGATGTTGGTCATGGTGCGGGCTATGGCGCCGGTCACGGGTATGCCGCCGAAAAACGGCACCACTATGTTGGCCACGCCCTGGCCTATAAGCTCGGTGTTGCTGTTGGTGCGGGAGCCGGTCACGCCGTCGGCCACGGTGGCGCTCAGCAGCGATTCGATGGCGCCGAGCATGGCTATGGTGAAGGCCGAGGGCAGCAGCAGGTTTATGGTGGTCATGTTTATGCGGAAGCCGTGGGGCGTGGGTATGTCGGTGCTCATGGAGCCGAAGCGGTCGCCGATGGTTTCCACGCTGTAGCCGGGCACGAGCGTCGACAGCACGTAGGCGCCGGCAGTCACCAGTATGATGGCTATAAGGGCGCCGGGCAGCTTTTTGGAGATGCGCGGCGTGAGCACAATTATCAGCAGCGACACCAGCGCGGTGGCGGTGGTGGCGAGGTTGATGCTGCCGAGATTGGTGAGATACTTGCCCCATTTGGGTATGAATTCGCCGGGCAGGTCGCGCAGGCCCATGCCGAAGAAATCATTGATCTGTGTCGAGAAGATGGTAAGGGCTATACCCGCGGTGAAGCCCACCACGATGGGATAGGGGATGAACTTTATCACGGTGCCGAGCCGAAACAGGCCCATCATTACCAGTATCAGGCCGGCCATGAGTGTGGCTATGGCCAGGCCCTGAAGCCCGAACTGCGCTATGATGTTGTACACAATCACTATGAAGGCGCCTGTCGGGCCGCCTATCTGCACGGAGTTGCCGCCGAGAGCCGACACCAGGAAGCCGCCTATGATGGCTGTGATCATGCCTATGGACGGGCTCACGCCGGAGGCTATGCCGAAAGCTATGGCGAGCGGAAGGGCCACTATGCCCACCACTATGCCGGCCGTGATGTCGGCGCGGAAGCGGGCCATGTTGTAGTGGCGCAGCGCCCCTATCAGTTTGGGGCGGAAGTCGATTGTACTTGTAAGTTCCATATCCGAACTTTTTCTTTTACCTTGAAATTCTAAGACGTTGCAAAGTTAGTGAAAAAATCTTAAAAACAAAAATGTGGATGCCCCCGGCTATACCATATTATATAAGCGAGCTTTTCGTAGGAGCTGAACGTGGTCAGATAAATGCGCCCGCAGCGCCGACTCTGTATTTTGCTGACTATCAGCGGGCGTAAACATTTGATACCGTATTAGGTAACATTTTGTAAATGTTAACAAAGGTTAAATATACGGGGGGGGGGTGAAATTTTAAGTATTACTTTGTAGCCGACAAAATAAAGTCATTAG
>CAMWTJ010000056.1 GCA_947177185.1 uncultured Porphyromonadaceae bacterium
CCTCCCCCCCGCACCCGCGCAGAGCGCCGGGCTGCGCCCGCCGAGAGGGTGTCCGACAGGACACCGATCTTTCATAACCGTGTACATACGACGTCCGAAGGACGGAGGATGTGCACGGAAGTACATCGCTCACTCGAAGGTGTCCGCAGGACACCGATTTCTTGTGGCGACCCCGCCACCGGCCGAGGCATCCACACACCAGGCAGCGCAGGGAGGGGGTGTCCGTCAGGACACCGATTTCTTCATAACCGTGTACATACGACGTCCGACAGGACGGAGGATGTGCACGGAAGTCCATCGCTCAAGCGAAGGTGTCCGACAGGACACCGATTTGTTGGGGAGCACAGGTCTGCAGCAGAGCGCCGTTGCCATAAGAAATCGGTGTCCTGCGGACACCACCATACCCAGACCCCTATCCGTGCACATCTCGTCGCTGCCGCTCCTCCATGTACACGGTTACGAAAAAACCAGTGTCCTGCGGACACTCCCCCCGCATCCTCACCGCCCCGCTCCGCACCCTTCCTCGCTGTGCCCCGCGCACTCGTGGGCGGGGAGCGAGTACGCGGGACATCCGCTATCCCCGCCGCCCCGCCCGCGGCAGCACCCCACACAGCGCATCTCATGCAGCCCTGCCCGCATGAGCATCCACGCCATCCCAGCCCACGCTGCAGCACTCCGCCGTCCCGCATCCGCGACACCATCCACGCCACCCCTGGGCGATGTACTCGCCCGCCGCGCCCGCACCGCATTGTAGCTCCGCACGCGGCAGCGTCGGGCTACGCCCGCCGAGAGAGAAGGTGTCCGCAGGACACCGATTTCTTGGGGAGCAGAGGTCTGCAGCATGGCGACGGCGCCCCGAGCCGAGGCATCCACACACCCGCGCGAAAGCACGCGGCAGCGCCCCGCCTGCGCCTACGGCGCACAGGGCCGCGCACAGAGGCGCCCGCGCAGAGCGTCGGGCTGCGCCCGCCGAGGGAGGGTGTCCGCAGGACACCGATTTCTTCATAACCGTGTACATCGAGCGTGGAAGGCCCGTCAGGGCCCGCGCGAGATGTGCACGGACAGCACACACCCCACGAAGGTGTCCGCAGGACACCGATTTCTTGGGGCGAACCGGCCCCGAGCCGAGGCATACCCACACACACATCGAGTTAAAAACATATAAAAAACACACAATTCGCACCATTTCCCACAATTCACTTGCCCACTTGCCCGCAAAATTTTAATTTTGCAACTTGAAACGCCCGTTATCACACGCAACATGCTCACCGAAAAAGAACTCCACGACGTCCCCGAAACAACGCTCGACATGGCGCGACTCCCGCGCCACATAGCCATCATTATGGACGGCAACGGCCGGTGGGCACAGGCGCGGGGACTCCAGAGGGCCGAAGGACACGTAGAAGGCGTCAACACCGTAAGGCGCATCACCGAAGAAGCATCCCGACTCGGCATCGACTTCCTCACACTCTACACCTTCAGCACCGAAAACTGGAACCGCCCCGCGCAGGAAGTCGACGCACTCATGCACCTCATAGTGCTCGCCATCGAGCGCGAAACACCCGACCTCATCAAAAACCGCGTGCGCCTGCGCGTGATAGGCGACCTCAGCCGCATGCCCCTGCACGCACTCCAACGCCTACAGCGCTGCGAAGCCGAAACAGCCGCAGGCACAGGGCTCACACTCGTGCTCGCCATCAGCTACTCCTCGCGCTGGGAAATCACCGACGCCGCGCGCCGCATAGCCGCGCAGACAGCCGACGGCACACTCTCCCCGGCCGACATCACACCCGACACCGTGGCACAAAACCTCGCCACATCATTCATGCCCGACCCCGACCTCCTCATACGCACAGGAGGCGACATGCGATTCAGCAACTTCATGCTATGGCAGATAGCATACTCCGAAATATACGTCACAGACACATACTGGCCCGACTTCACAACCTCACACTTCCGACGCGCCATCGCCGACTTCCAGAGCCGCCAGCGACGCTTCGGACTCACAGGCGAACAAGTCAGCTAACCCCCTCCACCCGAGCATACACATCACCCCTTATGCGTTATAAATCGATCATACTCGCCATACTGTTCGGAGCAGCAGCAGCAACCGCGCCCGCACAGCAGGCCGCCGACACCATATTCAACCCTCCCGTCGTCTACGGAGCAGTGCCCCGGGTCTACGAAATAGCCGACATCCAAGTCACAGGAGCACCCAACTACGACGACTACATCATACTCGGATACGCCGGACTCAAAGTCGGCGACCGCATGGCCATACCCGGCGACGACCTCACAGCGGCCGTCAAGCGCCTCATGAAGCAAGGACTCTTCTCACAGGCACAGGTCAAAGTGCTCAAGACAGCCGGCGACAAAGCATGGATCGAACTCGCACTACGCACACAGCCGCGAATCTCCAAAGTCAACTACATCGGCATGAAAAAAGCCGACCGCGACGACATTCAGGAGAAACTGCAGCTCATGAAGGGCAACCAGATCACACAAAACATCATCAACCGAGCCGAACTGCTCATCCGACAGCACTACAAGCAGAAAGGATTCAGCAACGCCGACGTAAAAATCACACTCCACGAAGACCTCTCCGCGCCAAACGAAATGATTGTCGACATCGCCGTCGACCGCCACGACAAAGTCAAAGTGCACAAAATCTACATCGACGGCAACGAAGTCCTCTCCGACGCCAAAATCAAGCGCACCATCAAAAAGACCAACGAAAACAACGACATACTCAAACTCTTCAGCCAGAAGAAATTCGTTGAGTCAGACTACCGCGACGACCTCGACCGAATACTCGAAAAATACAACGAGCTCGGCTACCGCGACGCACGCATCGTGGCCGACAGCGTCGTGCCGTACGACGACCGCCGCGTCGACGTACACATCACCGTCGACGAAGGACAGCGATACTACATCAAAGACATCAGCTGGGTCGGAAACACCGTCTACACTCCCGACGTGCTCGACGCATACCTCGACATGAAACCCGGCGACGTCTACAACCAGAAACACATGAACAAACGCCTCACCACCGACGACGACGCCGTCAGCAACCTCTACATGGACCGAGGCTACCTCTTCTTCGACCTCGTGCCCATCGAGCGCGAAATCTCAGGCGACAGCATCTCACTCGAAATGAGAGTCACCGAAGGACCGCAGGCACGTATCAACAACGTCATAATCAACGGCAACGACCGACTCTACGAAAAAGTCATACGACGCGAACTGCGCGTAAAACCCGGCGAACTCTTCAGCAAGAGCGACCTCATGCGTTCGGCACGCGAAATAGCACAGACAGGCCATTTCAACCCCGAAAACATGGACATACGCCCCGAGCCCAACCAGGAAAACGGCACCGTCGACATACTCTTCAACCTCGAAAGCAAGGCCAACGACCAGATCGAATTCTCACTCGGATGGGGACAGACAGGCATCATAGGCAAACTCTCCCTCAAATTCACCAACTTCAGCATCAAAAACCTCTTCTACCCCAGCACATACCGAGGCATCATACCGCAGGGCGAAGGACAGACCTTCACCATCAGCGCGCAGACCAACGCCCGATACTACCAGGCCTACAGTGTCAGCTTCCTCGACCCCTGGTTCGGAGGCAAGCGACCCAACTCGCTAAGCGTCAGCGCATACTATAGCCGCCAGACAGGCGTCAACTCGTCGTACTACAACAGCACCTGGGCCAACTCCGCCTACAACTACGGATACTACGGAGGCTACGGCTACGGAGGCTACGGCTACGGCAGCAACTACTACAACGACTACTACCAGAACAGCTACCAGAACAGCTACGACCCCAACAAAGTGCTGCAGATGGTGGGCATCAACGTCGGATTCGGCAAGCGACTCAACTGGCCCGACGACTACTTCACCTTCACAGCCGAACTCGGCTACAACTGGTACTACCTCAAAAACTGGGACTACCTCTACTACATGAACAACGGCACCAGCAACGCGCTCGTGCTCGGACTCACACTCGCACGCTCCTCTATCGACAACCCCCTCTACACCCGCAGCGGATCGTCCTTCTCGCTCAACCTCCAGATCACACCCCCCGCATCCCTCTTCGGCAAGCGCGACTGGAAAAAACTCTCCGAAGAAAACACCGTCGAAAGCAAAAAACAGCTCTACCGCTGGATCGAATACTGGAAACTGCGCTTCAAGAGCCGCACATACACACCCCTGTGCAACGCCAACGGCACATACACTCCCGTGCTCATGACACGCGCCGACTTCGGCCTCCTCGGAAGCTACAACAAATACCTCAAATCGCCCTTCGAAACATTCTACGTCGGCGGCGACGGCATGAGCGGATCCTACACCTACGCCACCGAAACCATCGCACTCCGAGGCTACGACAACGGACAGCTCACACCATGGGGACGCGAAGGCTACGCCTACAGCCGACTCGGCATGGAAATACACTTCCCCCTCATGCTCCAGCCCTCCACCACCATCTACGCCCTCGCCTTCGCCGAAGGCGGCAACGCATGGACATCCGTCAAGAAATTCAACCCCTTCGACATGAAACGAAGCGCCGGAGCAGGCGTGCGCATCTACCTCCCCATGGTCGGCATGATGGGTATCGACTGGGCCTACGGCTTCGACAAAATCAACGGCGAACGCGGCGGAAGCCACTTCCACTTCATTCTCGGACAGGAGTTCTGACCACCGCACGATAAACTTTTTCAGCACATAAGCGTCTAATATAATACACACATATCGAAAACGCTATGAAAAAACTCCTCCTGACACTCGCAATCGCCATCACGGCAGCCTTCGCCGCGCATGCGCAGAAATTCGCCATGGTCGACATGGAATACATACTCCAGAACGTGCCGCAGTACGAAATGGCCAACGAACAGCTCAACCAGCTCTCGCAGCGCTGGCAGCGGGAAGTCGAGCAGGCAGGCAAAGAAGCCGAACAGCTCTATCAGACCTACCTCGCCGACAAAGTATTCCTCACGGCCGAACAGGCAAAAAAACGCGAAGAAGAAATCGTGGCACGCGAAAAAGCCGCCACCGAACTCCGCTACAAATACTTCGGACCCGAAGGCGAACTCTACCAGAAACGCCAGACCCTGCTCAAACCCATACAGGACGACATCTACAACGCCATCAAGAAAGTGAGCGAGGAGCGAGGCTACCAGGCCATCTTCGACCGCGCCTCCTCGGCCGACATCGTTTTCGCATCGCCGCGCATCGACATCAGCAACGAGGTGCTCGCCAAACTCGGATATTCCAAATAATTTTACTACCTTTGCCTGCACAACGGCAGCAAAGCCACATCACAAGACAAATCAAAAACCAATTCATACCCGTATGATCAAAAAAATCCTTCTTGCAGTGCTCTTCGCCCTGCCCTTCTCCGCCTTCGCGCAGAAATTCGGTGTAGTCGACATCAACACCGTGTTCGAGGTGATGCCCGAAACAGCAAAAGCACAGACCGAACTCACCGACGCATCGAAAAAATACGAAGATGAATTCGCCAAACTCCGCGAAGAAGTGGACAAACTCTTCGCCGAATACCAGAACCTGCAGAAAGACCCCTCCACCCCCGACGCCATCAAGGAGCGCCGCCTCAACGAACTCCAGGAGCGCGACCAGAAAGTGCAGCAGTTCCGCAACACCGCCAGCCAGGACCTCGCACGCCTCCAGGAGCAGCTCATGGCACCCATACAGCAGAAAATAGCCGACGCCGTCAAGGCCGTGGGTCAGGAAGGCGGCTACACCTTCATTTTCCCCAACGAGCAGGGACTCCTCCTCTACACCGGCACCGACGTCACCGACGTCACCAACGCCGTCAAGGCCAAACTCGGCATCAAATAAGCATAGCATAGCCATAATCCATCCCCCCGCGGGCGGCGCCGGACACACACCGGCACCGCCCGCGCTCTTTTGGGCTCACCACCGCAGCGCGCGCGGAGGCGCTATCGACGCGCCGTGGCAGCAGCCGCGCTCGCCCAGCGCATGCAGCGCCAGGGCGCGCGTCATCACGATGTCGTCGTGGCGCCCCTCGCGCGCCGCATACGCCCCGCCCGGCAGCTGCTCGTAGGTAAGCATCTCGTTGCAGGCCTCGGCGTCGCGCTCCGTGTAAGTGCCGTCGCGCACGGCCGCTATCAGCCCCGTCACCAGCTCCTGCTTCGTGGCCCGGTTGGTGTGAAAGCCCGGACGCCGCGCCGAGCCCCCTGTCAGGCGGTCGGTGGCCGCGCGCTTGTAGAGATTGCTGTAGCGCCGCGCCAGGCGCCGCAGCACGTACAGATTGGGGTCGCCCGTGTCGGAGCACTCGCTCTCGAGCGTGTTGCTCTCTATGATCAGCAGAGCGCGGTTGTAGTACCGCGCCAGAGCCTCGGCGCGCCCCACCAGCAGGTCGTGGTCTATGTGGCCGCGCCACTGCGCCGCCACCTCGTGGCGTCCGCCGGGCGCCGACGCCCGCCGCAGCACCGCTATCACCGACCAGTCCGAGCCCTCCGAGCGGCCGCCTATGTCCACCGCCACCACATAGCCCGCACCCGCCTGCGGCTCGTGCCACAGCTTCAGACACCCCAGCGGGTCGGGGCGGAACACACCGCCGCACAGCTCGCCGCGGCGCGCCTCCACCGTGCAGCCGCGCCGCAGAGCCTCCACGTGCTCCACCGCAAAGACACCCCGCCCCGTGTTCATGAACGCCTCCGTGTCGGTGGTCGGAAACTCGGCCATCATCTGCGAGCGGTCGGCATACTCGGCGCTCTTGCAGCGATACCAGTATATCTGGTCGAGGCACAGGCCCAGCGAGTGCCACAGCATGCGCTCGTAGGCCGAGAGCGACTCCGCCAGCGCGCGCGGGTCGGGCGGCTCCAGGCGGTAGATTTCTATCTCGTACCACGGCACGAACACGGCGCGCTTGTCGCCGGCGCCGTCGCGGCATCGCAGCCACTCCGTGTGGAAGTACGACCCCACGCCGTTGGCCGTGCTCTCCATCACCACCAGCGAGTCGGGCATCAGCGCTATGGAGCCGCACACGGCGCGTATGAAGTCGGCCGGACGGTTGCGTGGCGTGCTGGGCCAGAAGGCCGTTTCGCTCAGGTGGGCCATGGCATAGTCGGCGCCGCGCACTGCGTCGGCGCTCTCGGCCGAGCCCACCGTCACGCGGCAGCCGCGGCCGGCTATCTCGCGCACGTTGGCCGAGCGCTCGAAGGGCTTGAAGCGTGGCGGCTCGTCGCCGTCCCACAGCTGGGGCGGGTAGGACGCCAGCATGCGCGTGTACATGCCGCGTATGCTCGCCGCAGTGTCCTTCACGTGGGCGCATATCAGCGAGTGCCAGTTGCGCCGCAGACACGACTGTATCCACGCCATATACATCTGCACCAGGGTGCTGCCGCCCCACTGGCGCGCCTTGAGCATAATCACGCGCATGGGGCGGCGCGCCGTGCGGTCGGCCTCGAGCAGCGCCGCCAGCGAGCGCTGGGGCGCGTTGAGCACGAAGGGCACGTCGCAGCCCAGCGTCTTGTGCTTGATGTGCACGCAGGCCGCACACCAGTATTCGAAATCGTGGCGGCAGCGCAGCATGCTCCACCCCGCGGGGTCGGAGGCGCAGCCGGCGTAGGCGGGGTCGGCTGTCATGGACTCGGGCACCAGGGCCGAGGGCATGCCCGGAAGCGGCGTGCGCACCCGCACGCGGCGCCCGCAGGCGCCGATGCCGCGCAGGGGGTCGTAGTGCCGCTCGCGGGCGGCGCGGGCCGCACGTCGGCGGCGGTCGTCGGCGAGCATTGCGCCCGCCGTATCGGAGCTGTGGTCGGTGTTCATGGCCGTGAGTGTGCGTCAGAGGTGAAACACTATGCGCCGCAGCGTGAAATCGGCATCCACCGTGCCCGCCACCTCGGCGTGCAGCGTGCGCAGCCTGCGCATGGGCAGCGCCACGGCCACAGGGCCGCGCAGCGCGCCTCCGAGGCGCATGAGCGTCGACGCCACAGGCTCGGGGCCCGTGCCGCCGGCGGCCGAGAAGGCCACGTCGAGGTCCAGGGCCGTGCCCGACGCGTACAGCTCGGCGGCACGCACCCGTGTGCGGGCTCCGTCGGCCGGACATAGCTCCGCGCGCCAGGCCACGCTCACGGGCACGCCGCGCTCGCGGTGCAGGGCGAGCACCCCGGCGGCCGTCTGCACGAAGGTGCCGGCCGGTCCCGACACCACGGCCGCGGCAGCCGCCGTGCGGCGGCGGTAGGAGCGCAGCGGGGCGCATGCCGTGCACAGCACCTCGGTCAGTGCGGCGGCGTCGGGCGCGGGCATCATCCACAGCTCCGAGCGGGCCGTGTCGAAGGCCAGGGAGCGCGCATCGGCGCCGCGCACCACCGTGGAGGCCCGCCGCGCGCGCACCGCCACCAGGTCGTCGCCGGCGAGGGCATAGACAGTGCCGTCGGCACCGTCGGCCACGGCCTCGCCCGCGGTCACGGGGCGCCCGTCGATGCGTGCGGCGGCCAGGGTGTCGGCGGCAGCGTTGAGGCACACGGAGTCGATGCCGCCGTGGCCGAAGGCGAGAAAACGGGTGCGGCCGTAGTCCCAGCCCGACGACTCGCCGGCGGCGGCCCTGAGGGCCACCACGGCCCCGGGCAGCACACAGGCGGCCAGCGGCGCGAGAGGCGCACCTGCCGAAGCCGCCAGCACAGCGCCCGGCATGGCCACGGAGCAGGCGTCGGCGTCGGGCACGGCGAGCGCGTCCGACTCCTCGCCGCCGATGGCGAAGGGCTGCGCCGAGGGGTGGACATACAGCGCCGAGCGCCCGTCGGGAGCGGGTGTCAGCGGGTAGACGGCGGTGACGGCACGGCCTCCGTGCGGACGTATGCCCACGGTGAGTCGCACGGCGTCGGGCGCGGGATAGGACAGCACAGGCCCGATGGTGAGGGGGAGCCCCGACGGCGCCTCGCCGCGCCACACGGCCCGCGAACCGTCGGCGAACTCCACGGCCGTGTATGCCTCATAGCCCTGCGTGGCGCTCACAGTGGCCGCAAACAGCGGCAGCGGATGACCGGCGTAGCGCAGCACGTCGATGCCGCCCCACGCCACCACTCCCGCGGCCATGGCCGCACAGCGCGCGGCAAAGCCGTTGGGAGCGCTCAGCAGCGCCCTGTCGGCAGCCATGGCGGCCACGGGGCGCTCCAGCGCCGCGCGCACGGCGGCGAGCTCGTCGGCCAGGCGTATGCGCAGCCCCACGGGTATCTCCACGTCGGTGCCGGGAGTGGCCGGCACGGTGGCCACGGTGCGCTCCAGGGCGTCCATGCGGGCTATGGCCTCGGCTATGGTCACGGCGGCCGTGTCGCCGCCGAGCCCGAAGCCCGAGCGCGCCGGCGCGGCTGTGACCACCGATGCCGCCGAGGTGCGGGTGAGTGTCACCGTCGGGTCGGCGTAAGGGTCGACGGGATGGAAGGGCGGCGTGAGCGACACGCGCACGGAGTGTACCTGCGCCGACACGTCGGCGGGGATGTGGATGCACGGCCGCCATGTGTCGGCCTCGAGGCGGTAGCCGTCGAGCATGAAAGTGTCGGCGCCGATGGCCAGGCGCAGCGACTCGTCCCACTGCGTGGCGCCGAGCAGCACCGGCGGCGATGTGAACAGCACTCGCCCGGCCGTGTCGAGCAGGCGGTAGCGGGCCAACGCGGGCTGAAAGAGCACTGCCAGCGTGTCGGCCTCCAGTGCGGCAGTGGTGTAGACGCCGCGCAGCGTGCGGCCTATGGCCGACGCCTCCGAAGCCGCGAGCGCCGACTCCTGGCGGTAGTTGCCCTTGAGTTTCACGGGTGCCACCTCTCTCACAATCTTGCGCGGCCCCTGCGCGGCGCTGAGTCGCACGTGGCCGTAGTCGGCGGCTGCGGCGGCGGCGGGCCGCATCGAGGGGTAGTCGAAGCAGAGCGGCCCGGCGGCGGTGAGCACGGTGAGGCGTCCCTCGGCGAACACGGCGCTCAGCGCGGGGCTGTCGGAGCGATGGAACGCCTCGGGGGCGGCGCCGTCGGGGTCGCACAGATACAGCGTGCCGTCGGGTGTGGCCGTGAGCAGCTGCGGCGTGCCGTCGGTGCCCACAAACTGCAACAGCGGCCTGTGGGAAGCGGGGGCCACGGTGTCGGGACGCCCAACGGGGCGCAGCAGAGGGCGTCCGGCGGGGTCGGGGCGGAGGTTCACGGTGTCGAGCGTGCCGGGAGCGCGCATGGCCTCCGCGGCGATGATGGTCTGAGTCTTCATATTGCGTGTGATAAAAGTTTCTACGACGCAAAGTTACGGCCTCGGGCACCGCCTTTTATCTACTTTTCCGCCGAACGCCCCGCTTTTTTTCTCCGAGGGGTGAGAGGATGCCTCGGCTCTGGACGCCGCCCCGGGGGGCGCGGCGGGAGGAGTGTCCGTAGGACACTGATTTTTTCGTAACCGTGTA
>CAMWTJ010000057.1 GCA_947177185.1 uncultured Porphyromonadaceae bacterium
GCGATGGGAGCAAGGCAGTTGGTGGTGCAGGAAGCGTTGGAAACGAACTTCTGACCGGCGTAGGTCTTGTCGTTTACGCCTACTACGAACATGGGGGTGGCGTCCTTCGAGGGAGCGGACATAACCACGTACTTTGCGCCGGCTTCGATGTGGGCCTGAGCTTTTTCTTCGGTGAGGAAAAGACCGGTGGATTCAACCACGTATTCGGCTTCTACTGCGCCCCAGTTGATTTCTTTCGGATCGCGGCATGCGGTCACGCGGATGTGCTTGCCGTTGACGATGAGTTCGCTCTTTTCGAGGTCGAAGTCTACGGTGCCGTCGAACTGGCCGTGCATGGTGTCGTACTTGAGCATGTAGGCCATGTAGTCAACGGGAAGAAGGTCGTTGATAGCAACTACTTCGATGTCGTCGCGCTTGGTGGATGCGCGGAAAACGAAGCGACCGATACGGCCGAAGCCGTTAATACCGATTTTAGTCATAATTTTCGTTGGATAAAAACTATTGGGTTATGGATTGTTTCAAATGTATTGCGCCTTACGGCGCCACAAATTTACGGAAATTTTTCGACAATTGGTGCGTGCCGGGTGTTTTTTCGCGTAATTTTTAGATTTTTTGTACATCGGCACGTCAGAAGCACACGCCGAGGGCGGCTGTGGCGCAGTGCAGGTGCGGAAGGTGGGTGGTGTGCGGGGCCTCGGGGGCGCCGGTGGTGATGTCGCCGCGCTGCACGAAGCTGTAGCCCAGGGTTATGTAGGAGGCGAATTTCAGGCCCGTGGCCAGGTTGATGCCCAGGCCGGCGAAGCCGTAGAGGCCCGTGCGCTGCACGTCGCCGGGATAGGAGTTGATGGCGGCTCCGCCGCGCAGGTCGGCGAATATGAGGCCGCGGCGCGACGAGAGGAAGTCGGTGCGCAGGGTGCCGAACACGAGGTAGGAGCGGCAGGAGTTGGAGGCCATGATGTGGGAGCCGACACCGCCGCCGAAGAGTTTTATCCACTTGTAGCGCAGGCCCACGGTGCCGTTGAAGTCGATGGACGACATGTTCTGGCCGCTCATGTCGATGGAGCCGCCGAGCTGTGCGCCCCATGCGAAGGTGGGGCGCGCCAGGGTGAGGCGCAGCTCGTCGGGGCCGGGTGCGGCGTGGGCTGCGGGTGCGGCCGCGAGGGCTGCAGCGGCCAGGGCGGCCAGGGCTATGCGGCGCATGGCTGCGGCGGCGCTCATGGCTGCTGGGGCTTGCGGAGTTCGACACAGGCCCAGTCGTCGCGCTCGGTGCGCGCTGCCGGCTCGAGGCCTGCGGCGCGTGCGGCGTCTTCGACCATGGGGCAGTCGGCGGTGTAGAAGCCGCTGAGCAGGAGTGTGGCTCCGGGGCGCATGGCTGCGGCGTAGCGCGCGATGTCGGCCAGTATGACGTTGCGGTTGATGTTGGCCACCACGACGTCGGCCGGGGCGATGGCGTCGAGCAGGGCGGCGTCGCCGCAGAGCACCGCTATCTCGGGATGGTGGTTGAGGCGCACGTTTTCGCAGGCGTTTTCCCATGCGAAGCGGTCTATCTCGATGCCTGTCACGGGTGCTGCGCCGCGCATGGCGGCGAGTATGGCCAGGATGCCTGTGCCCGTGCCCACGTCGGTGAGGGCGCGGCCCTGCAGGGGCATGTCGAGCAGGCGTGTGAGTATGAGCGATGTGGTGGCGTGGTGGCCTGTGCCGAAGGCCATCTTGGGGTCGATCACGATGTCGTATTCGGCGGGGGGCACGTCGGTATGAAACGAGCTGTGCACCACGCAGCGGCTGCCTACGGTGATGGGGCGGAAGTAGTTGCGCTCCCACTCGGCGTTCCAGTCGCGGCCTTCCACGAGCTCGGCCGAGGTGGTGACGATGGCCGGGAAGGGGAATTCGGCGAGCACGCCGCGCACGGCTTCGTCGCTGTATAGCTCGGCGCGCACGTAGGCTGTGAGGCCTTGCTGGTCAGGCACAAAACTTTCGTAGCCGGCCTCTCCGAGCAGGTAGGCCAGCAGGTCGGTGGCATCGGCGGAGCAGGGCTCGACGTCGAGGCGCAGGGCGTAGTAGTCGTTCATCGCGGCAATGTATTTCTGCGGCAAAGATACGCAGAATTATTGTAACGGCGTGCACGCTTTGCCAAAAGATTGCATGCCGGGGGGCGCGGCGGGGGCTCAGCGGCGCAGTGTGCGCCACAGGCCGCGCAGGCGGCGGAAGAGCTGGAAGGCGAGCACGGCGGAGTTGGCGTAGCCCACGATGGAGAATACGTCGCGCATGGTGTTCCAGCTGCGCGTGACGGGGTTGCCGCGGCGCAGTGCGCCGGCCTGGCGCGAGAGCATGATGCGGTCGGCCTGCACGCGTGCGGCGGCTGCCGCGCGGCGGTAGCGCAGTTCGCGCAGGGTGTAGCCCTGCCAGTCGGGGGTGTTATGTGCGGGAGTGTTCATGGCCGGAAGCGGGTGTGTCGGTTTCGTCGGGTGTGGGGGTGTGGGTGTCGGGGGGTGCGACGAGCAGGCGTGTGACCATGCGCGCTATGGGGTCGGTGACGAGGCGCCGGCGGAAGATTATGAGCACGGCCAGCAGCAGGGCGTAGAAGCCTGCCACTATGAAGTAGGCTCCGTCGGGCGTTAGGCTCTTGAGCAGCTGTGCGGCGCCTATGCTCAGGAAGAATATGATGGCCGAGCCCAGTATGGTGGCCACGGCGGCCACGGCCACGGCGGCCATCAGCAGTGTGAGGCGCTCGGCGGCGGAGAGTCTGACGCTCTCGAGGGTGCCGCGTGCCAGACGCCATAGGGTGTCGAGCAGGCCTTTCACGGTGGTTTCGGGTTGTGGTGTTCTGTCGGTCACTGTGATGAATGGTTAGTTAAAAAGCAGCCGCCGGAGTTGTGGCTGAGGCGGCTGCTCGGCTTGGGGCGCCGGATTGCGCCCCGGAGAGAGAGAAGAGAGGGGAATGAGTATTTTTTTTGTTGGTGTGTGCGTCGCGGTGCCGGCGCTTCAGTCGGCTCGCGGCGGGTAGAGTCCGCGGCGCCGGAGTGCGTCCCTGAGCTTTTTGCGCAGGAGCCATCCGGGTGCGGTGGTGAAGAGCGCCACCGCTGCGGCGCCTGCGAGGGCGCCGGCAGTGAATGTGCGCTTGCGGTTCATTTCTTTACGGTTTCGATTTCGGCTGCGATCTGTTCGGCGAGGTCGTCGACTTTGTTGCAGTATTTGTCGCGGGTGTCGCGAATGAAGCGCTCGATGTCGCGGCGTGTGCGTCGGCCCGACTGGGGGGCGAGGAGGAGAGCTGTTGCGGCGCCGGCGATGGCTGCGCCTGCTACGGCGAGGATAACGCTTGTAGTTTTCATAATTATACGGGGTTAGTGTTTTGTTTTGGAAGGTTGTGTTGTTTTGGAATCTTACTTACCAACAAGCGTGCGGGGTCAATTGTTCAGGTCGATGGCATAAAAAGCCTGCCGGCCTTCGGGGTAGAAGCCTGAGATGAAGAGCACGCGCTCGCGCGAGTCGGCCTTGAGCACGGAGCGTGCGATGTCGCGGATGTCGTCGGGCGAGGCCACGCGTGCCTGGTTGACGGCGAGGATGATGAATCCCGGGCGCACGCCCTGGGCGGCGAAGGGTCCGTCGGCTGCCACGCTCTCCACCTCCACTCCGGCGCCTATGCGCAGCTGCTGCAGGCGTTCGGCCGTGAGGGCCTTGAAGGTGGCACCGAGGCTGTCGGGGCTTGCTTCGCGCACGGTGGCCGTGGTGCCCTGCGCGTTGCGCAGCGTGGCCTGTGCGGTGTGTCGCTGTCCGTCGCGTATGTAGGTGATGGTGACGCGGTCGCCGGGGCTGAATTTGGTGATTGCTTCCTGCATCTGCGCTGTGGTGGCTGTGGGCGCGTCGTTGAGGGCCACGACCACGTCGGCGGGTCGGAGTCCGGCCTCGCGTGCGGCCGAGAAGTCGTCGACGGAGTGCACGTAGACGCCCGTGTTGGTGCCTTTGACGCCTTTTTCGGCTATGAGCTCGGGAGTGAGTTCCTGGAAGCGTATGCCGAGGAGCGCGCGCTGCACGGTGCCGAAGCGGCGCAGGTCGTCGGTGACTTTCTGCACTATGGCCACGGGTATGGCGAAGGAGCATCCGGCGTAGGCGCCTGTCTGCGAGTATATGGCCGTGTTGATGCCCACGAGCTCGCCGCGCAGGTTGACGAGCGCACCGCCGCTGTTGCCGCTGTTGACGGCGGCGTCGGTCTGTATGTAGCTTTCGATGCCTCCTGTGGGGCGCGAGCCGGTGCTGCTGGCTATGTTTCGCGCCTTGGCGCTGACGATGCCCGAGGTGACGGTGGATGTGAATCCGAAGGGGTTTCCGACGGCGAGCACCCACTCGCCCACGTGCAGGTGTTCGCTGTCGCCCATGGGTATGACCTGCAGGCCTTCGGGGGCCTCGATTTTGAGCAGGGCGATGTCGGTGGTGGGGTCGGTGCCCACCACGGTGGCCTCGAAGTTGCGGTTGTCGTTGAGCGTGACCTCGAGGCGGTCGGCCTCGGCCACCACGTGGTTGTTGGTGACGATGTAGCCGTCGGCGCTGATGATCACTCCCGAGCCGAGGCCTATCTGCCGCTGTCGCGGCTGCTGCTGCTCGGGCTGCTGCTGCGGCACGGGCTGGCGTCCGGGCCCTCCGAAGAAGAATTCGAGGAAGGGGTCGGAGAAGGGGTCGGCGTAGCCTTGCGAGCCGCCGTAGGCCTGGCGGCGGTTTTGCCTCGGCGTGGCGTAGCTCTTGACGCTTACGACGCCGTTGACGGTCTGTTCGGACGCGCGTATGAAATCTTCCTGCGATATTGTGGCCGCGGGCATGCCCTGGACAGTGGCCACGGCTTCGGCTGATTCTACGGCTTCGGCGGCGGGCTGCTGCGCGCATGCTGTGAGTGACATGCCGAGTATGCCCGCTGCGGTGATGAGAAATGTTTTCATAGGCTTGGATATGATTGGAGAAAAAATCTGTTGGATATAAAGAGGTGATGATTTTGGAGAAAAAACAGTGGCCGCAGGCGGCACTGCAATGCAAATATAGTATGAAAATCGGTTGATTGCGCGGCTGTTAGAATAATTTTACCAAAAGAGTGGTTCTTTACCATAAGTTAGGAAAAGGAGTGTTAAAATGGCTAATAATTGTTAACGGCGGCGCGTTGCGGAGTTTAAATATTAATTTTGTGTCTATGAACAGATTCATGCAGGCAGTGTTGGTGGCGGCGCTGGCGGTGTCGCTGGGCGCGTGCCACACCAGGAAGAGTGTGACGGGTGCGTCCGGGGCTGCGGTGTCGCGGCCCGGCACTCCGGCCGTGGTGCGCCCGATGCAGCCGCCTGTGACGGGCTCCACCGCCGACAGCAACGATGCCGCGCTGGTGGCGCGGCTGATAGACGGCGCCTACGGGTGGATAGGTACGCCCTACCGCTATGGGGGCACCGACCGCAGCGGAGCCGACTGCTCGGGCTTTCTGCAGCGTCTGTTTGCCGACATAGCCGCCGTGAGCCTTCCGCGCAATTCGCGCAAGCAGGCGGAGTATTGCCGGCCTGTGGCGCGCGAGCTGCTGCAGCCCGGCGACCTTGTGTTTTTCAACGGCAGCCGCATAGGCGGCGACATAGGCCACGTGGGGCTGTACGTGGGCGACGAGCGCATGATTCACGCGTCGTCGAGCCGCGGCGTGATCGTGAGCTCCATGGCCGAGAAGTACTACACGCAGCGCTATTGCGGCGGGGGACGCGTGGCCGCCATCACCTATGCGGCCCGCGGTGGCATGCCCGAGCCGGTGCCTGCCGAGCTGCCGCGCGCTGCGGAGGCCGCCCCGCTGATAGTGGCCGTGGCGCCCGAGCCTGAGCCCGTGGCCGCCACGGAGCCTGAGCCGGCGACGGCGACGGCGACGGTGCGTGCCGATGCAGCAATGCCCGCGGACGAAGAACCGCCGCGGGTGGTGCAGAGTGAGATATCGGCGCTGGTGGACAGCGCTTTTGCTGCGGCGGCGCGCGTGGCTGCCGCCGAGGCCGAGGGGAAGGCCGAGGCCGACACGGTGTGCGTGTCGTGGATGGATTAGGCACGGAGTGCGCAGCGGGTCCACGCAGTGTGTGCGTGTGGGGCTGGTGTGAGGGGGGAGGGTTGTGAATCAGGTTTGACTATATATTAATAATGTGGACTCGCTGCGCGGGTGCCGCTACCGTGCGGTGGGACCGCGCGGCGCGCGCTGTGTGCGCTCAAGGCTCATGGGGCTGCAGGCCGAGGTGTCCTCGCGTGCGGCCTTGGCGGTAGTGTCGGGACCGGGGGCGTCCGCGTCCACCGAACTCGGCGGCGCGGGTGTGCCGGCTTCGGGCAGGCGTGTGCGGCCCGTGGAGATGCGTATCTCGCAGATGATGCCGACGGGGATGCGGAGGCTGACGATGATTTCCATGTGGGTTGGTGGTGTGGGGTTTGTGTGAGTGTTTGTGTGTGTGCCGCGCGTGGCTGTGTGGCGGGGGGTGCATGCGTGGCAAAGTTACGGCCGGCACGAAGGGTTTTTATCTACTTTTCCGCTGCCGTGGCGGTTTTTTGCGCGCAATTTTGATTTTTTTTAGGCATAGGAGCTATTTTTTTGTAAAAAGTTTGTGTATGTGAAAAAGGTGTTATACTTTTGCAGTGTTATACTACACTATTACACTAACAAACCAAAACACATACCACCTATGCTCCTCGCTGCCACCGCTGCCATAGCCGCATCCGCCGCCACCACATGTTCGGGGGCGATGTCGGTGCTCGCCGCTATCCTGTGTGTGCTCCTGCTGCTGATACTTATATAATCCGTAGATTATGATTAAAATAGAGAATCTGACATTTGTTTATCCCGGGCGCAACAAGGCCACTATAGACGGCATGTCGCTCGAGCTGCCCTCAGGAGGCGTGTACGGGCTCCTTGGGCGCAACGGCGTGGGCAAAAGCACGCTGCTGTATCTGATATCGGGTCTGCTGACGCCTGCGTCGGGCCGTGTGTGCCTCGACGGCACCGACACGCGCCTGCGTCGCCCCGAAACGCTGGCCGACATGTTTGTGGTGCCCGAAGAGCTGACACTGCCGGACCTCTCGCTGAAGGCTTTCGTGAAGGTGAACGCTCCGTTTTATCCCAACTTCTCGCACGACGACCTGATGCGCCATCTGGCCACGTTCGAGATAGACTATGCCATGCCCTACAAGCTGACGAGCCTGTCGATGGGCCAGCGCAAGAAGGTGTTCATGAGCTTCGCCCTGGCGTGCAACACGCCTGTGGTGCTGATGGACGAGCCCACCAACGGCCTGGACATCCCGGGCAAGCTCGCGTTTCGCCGCTTCATAGCCTCCAGCGCCGACGAGGGCCGCACCATAGTGATATCGACGCACCAGGTGCGCGACATCGAAACGCTGCTGGACCATGTGCTGATAATCGACAACGAGCGTGTGCTGCTGGACGCGTCGACGGCCGAGATAGGCCGCAGGCTGGCGTTCGTGCACACGTCGGACCCGGCGGTGGCCGCCGGCGCGCTGTATGCTCAGCCCGCCGTGGGCGGCATAAGCGCCGTGCTGCGCAACGACGGCAGCTACGACACGGAGATAAATCTTGAATCACTCTTTGAGCTTGCCTCGCAGCAGCCCGGCGAGCTCGCCGAAATTTTTGCCCGCTCATGAACGCAACAGTATCTTCACAGTATTTCAGCGGCCGCCGCTTTGTGGCCGCTCTGCGCCGCGACTGGCGCATGAACCGCGACGGCTGGGCCGTGCGCGTGTTGGCCATGCTGGGTGTGATGGCCCTGCTGGAAACGGGTCTGGCCTGGTTTGTGCACAAGGTAGTGGCCACGGATGAGGCCTATTCGCTGGGCGCGGCTGTGGCCGAGCGCACGGCTCTGAGCTTTCTGTGCCTGATGTGCTTCTCGGTATTCCTGATGCTGGGCGCGTCGAGGTTTCACAGCGGCTACGGCACTCCGGGCATGCGCCTTAACGAGCTGATGAATCCGGCCTCGACGCTGGAGAAATTCGTCGTGCGCATGCTGACGTGCATAGTGGGCGTGACGCTGGCCACGGCTTTGTGCTGGGAGGTGTCGGACTTTCTGCGCGGCACGATGATGCGCCTGTGGTTCGGCAGCGCCTCGGTGGCCGACCATGTGAGCGTGATCGACGCTATAAGCAATTTGCACCTTGAGCTGACGGGCGCCACCACCTTCACCCTGGCTTCGCTCTTCGGCTGGCAGGGAGTGTATGCGCTGGGCAGCTGCTTCTTCCCGAAACACAGTTTTCTGAAGACTATGGGCGCCGTGTGCGTGGTGGAGTTTGTGTACGGCATGGCCGCGGGCTTCTCCACAAGCATGTTTTTCGACCCGGAGGGCCGGCAGCTGAACGAGCATCTGAGCCTAAGCGATTTCAGCTGGATGCCTGATGCCGTGACCGTGTTCTTCGTGTGCCTGGCAGTGGGCAGCTACGCTCTGTGCTACATGCGCATGCGTGAGGATGAGATGATAGACCGAATGTAAGCTCCGCTTATGATAGATTTCAACGACACAAACCGCGCCATCTATCTGCAGATAGCCGACGATATCTCGGACCGCGTGCTCACGGGCGCGCTTCCGCCTGACGAGCGTGTGCCGTCGGTGCGCGAGTATGCGGCCACGGTGATGGTGAATGTGAACACTGTGATGCGTGCCTACGACCATCTGCAGAGTCTGGGCATAATCTATAACCGTCGCGGACTGGGCTATTTCGTGGCCCCGGGCGGAGCCGAGAAGGTGGCTGCCGACCGCCGCGCGGCGTTTATAGAGGGGGGCGGCCTGGAGCGTATGTTCAAGCAGCTGAGCCTGCTGGGCATCGGTCCGAAGGAGCTCTCGGAGATGTATGAAAGTTTTATTTCTAATAGTGCTGAATGATGAAACGCTCGACTAAGATAGTGCTCATAGCGCTTGCCGCAGGGCTGGTGCTGATAGTGGCGGGCTGCTTCGCGATGTCGCGCATACTCTTTGTGTGACGTGCCTCCGCAGGCCCCTACATCCGCCCTGCCGCCTCCCGGCGGCAGGGCGGATGCGTGTGTGTGGGCGTGTGGTGGGTGATGGCTGCTCTGTCGGGTAGTCTATCGCGGCGGAGGGATACCTGGCGATGCGTGTGTGGGCGTGTGTGTGGCGGGAGGGGCGTCCGGCAGGACGCCGATTTTTTCGTAACCGTGTACATACGGCGTCCGTGAGGACGGCGGATGTGCACGGATGTGTCCTGATGGGGTGGTGGTGTCCGTAGGACACCGATTTGTTGTGGAGCTTATGCGTGTCGCCCTGTCGCCATAAGAAATCGGTGTCCTGCCGGACACCCTCGCAGTAGTGACGCCTATCCGTGCACATCTCGCTGCCCTGCGGGCTGCTCGATG
>CAMWTJ010000058.1 GCA_947177185.1 uncultured Porphyromonadaceae bacterium
ATTGCCTTGAAGTTTCATCAGGTCGTTTTGAAATTTTTCGGTTCCCATAGCAGTATGTTTTATATGTTTTTTGTGATGCTTTCTGTGATGGCTTTGTTTCGTTGACGATTCAAAATTAGCGAAACGTGGGCAGCTGCAAGAGTTTTAAGGTTAAAATGTGTTAAATTGAGGAAGTGGCATAAATATGCCTCGTAACGCATTGTGAAACAATGGCATAGAATCGTCCTAAATTGTTTCAAATTTGTTACAATACATATTTTGTGACATAAAGCGTGTTTGTTTGTAACAATTTTGAAACAGCGTCGGGCGCGTTTTAAAGGCTCTCGGCGCGGTCAGATTTTTTGCAGCCCGATGGGGCGTATTGCGCAAAAAAAGAGTTACCTTTGCACGTCACTACACGCAATCCGCACACCTCTGTGAACGAAAATCTGCACCTGATAGCGCTGCGCACCATACGCCACGACGACCGCACCTCCGTGCTCACGGCATGGAGCGCCGAACGCGGGCGCGTGGGCATAGCCATGCCCGCCGGCGCGGGCCGCGAGGCGCGCCGCCGCCGTGCGCTCACCATGCCGCTGGCGTTGTTTGAGGGTGTGTGCGTGTCGCGTCCCGGGCGCGACCTGCTGCAGCTGCGCGACCTGCGCCCGCTGTCGGTGGGAGTGTCGCTGCGCACGCATCCCGTGAAGGGCGCTCTGGCCATGTTTCTGGCCGAGGTGCTTGAGGGTGTGCTGCGCGCGTCGGAGCCCGACGCGCGGCTGAGCGAGTTTCTGTTTGGCGCGGTGGAGGCGCTCGACGCCATGGAGTCGCCCACGGCCGTGGCCAATTTCCACCTCTGGTTTCTGCGTGTGCTCGCGTCGCTCACGGGCATAGCGCCCGACTATGGCTCGTGGCGTCCCGGCTCGGTGTTCGATATGGCCGAAGCCGTGTTCCGCCCCGTGCCGCCGCTCCACGGGCGCTACCTGCCCCCCGTGCAGGCCCGCGCGGTGCATATGCTCGGGCGCCTCACATTAATTAATATAGCGCGGCTGCGCATGTCGCGCGACACGCGGCGCGCCATGCTCGACGGCATCCTCGACTATTACGCCCTGCACGGCATGCCTGCCGCCGCCGGCTCGCGCTCGCTGGATATCCTGAAATCGCTCTTCTGAAAGCGCTTGCGGAGGCATATGCGCCGAAAATTAGTTAATATATATTAATTTTTCGCGCGCAAATGCAAACAAATATTAAGCCAAAGGCGATTATTCGGCGATAGATTGTTGTAGTTAAACGTAAAGGGCGTACCTTTGCCGCTGTTTTTAAACACGATTAGACTATTTATGCCTAATATTCTGACAAATCTCGTGGCGAAAAACGCAGAGCGCTACGGTGCGCGCGCAGCTTTCAGCTGCCAGTATCCCGGCAGCGACGAGTGGGTAGCCACATCCTGGAGCGAGCTTCAGACCTCCTCGGAAGCCGCAGCCTGTGCCCTTGAAACCCTCGGCATCGAGCCGCAGGACATGATAGCGATACTGGCACACAACTGTCCCGAAACTCTTATCACCGACTTTGGAGCGTATGCCAACCGCGCTGTGCCCGTGTCGCTCTACGCCACAAGCAGCCCCGAGCAGGTGCGCTTCATACTGCGCGACTCAGCGGCCCGTATAGCCTTCGTGGGCGAGCAGCACCACTACGACGCCGTGCGCAGCATCGCCGCCGAGTGTCCGGCACTGGAGCGCATAGTGTGCTTCGACCCCGCCGTGCGCTTCGACGAGTCCGACACCACCTCCATGCGCTGGGCCGATTTCATAGGCCTCGGCACCGCCGCTTCGGCCATGTGCCGCGCCGCCGTGGAGGAGCGCCGCGCCGCAGCGTCGCCCGACGACATCTTCACCCTCATATACACCTCCGGCACCACCGGCGAGCCCAAAGGCGCCATCCTGCCCCACAGCTGCATGAACGCCGCCGTGCGCATCCACCACGAGCGCCTCACCATGCTCAGCGACGCCGACACATCGCTCTGCTTCCTGCCGCTGAGCCACATCTTCGAGAAGGCGTGGACGTATTTCTGCCTCGAATCGGGCATACAGGTCTACGTCAACCGCGACCCCCGCGAGGTGCAGCGCTCGCTGCGCCAGGTGAAGCCCACGTGCATGTGTTCCGTGCCGCGCTTCTGGGAAAAGGTCTACACCGGCGTGCAGGAAAAGCTGGGCGAGATGAAGGGGGTGAAGCGCATGCTCGTGGACCGCGCGCTGCGTGTGGGACGCCGCCGCAATCTCGACTACGTGCGCAAGGGCCTCCGCGCGCCCGCCCTGCTCGAGATGCAATACCGCTTTTTCGACCGCAAAGTGTTCGCCCCCATGCGCCGCGTGATCGGCATCGACGGAGGCAACATATTCCCCACCGCCGGCGCTCCGCTCAGCGACAACATCGTGGAGTTCATGCACTGCTGCGGCATAAACATAGTCATAGGCTACGGCCTCAGCGAAACCACCGCCACCGTCAGCTGCTACCCGCTGCAGGGCTGGGAGATAGGCTCCGTGGGCACGGCCATGCCCGACGTGCAGGTGCGCATCGGCGAAAACGACGAGATACTGGTCAAAGGTCCCACCGTGATGCGCGGATACTACAACCGCCCGGACGAGAGCGCAGCGGCTTTCACCGCCGACGGATGGTTCCGCACCGGCGACGCCGGACGCCTCGACGCGTCGGGAGCCATCGTGCTCACAGAGCGCATAAAAGACCTCTTCAAGACCTCCAACGGCAAGTACATAGCCCCGCAGGCCATAGAGAGCCGCCTGGGCGAAGACCGCTACATAGAGCAGGTGGCTGTAATCGGCGACCGCCGCAAGTACGTGAGCGCCATCATCGTGCCCGCGTTCGAGGCCATCAAGGAGTATGCGCGCACACACAAAATCAAGTTCCGCAGCATCGACGAGCTGGTGCAGAACCACGAGATACGCTCCCTCATAGCCGAGCGCATAGAGCGCCTGCAGAAGGGGCTGGCCGGCTTCGAGAAAATCAAGAAATTCACGCTTCTCGACCACGAGTTCACCATCGAGAAAGGCGAGCTCACCAACACGCTCAAGCTGCGCCGCGCCATCATCAACGCCATATACGCCGATCAGATTGAGGCCATGTATGCCGTCTGAGCGAGGCTGCGGGCGTCGCACGCGCGCATAGCATACACAATCGGCCGCCCCCCGGAGGGAGCGGCCGATTGGTGTTTTCAGGCCTTTTTTTCGGGCGGCGACCACGGCAGCTCGGCCACGCGGTTGCGCGCGTTGATGGTGCGTGCCAGGGCAAACAGATAGTCGCTGAGGCGGTTCACAAGCCGCATTGAGGCGCCGTCCACCTCCGTGCCGGCGTGCTGCAGGGCCACCATGCGACGCTCGGCGCGGCGAGCCACCGTGCGCGCTATATGCGCGCGTGCGGCGTCGTCGTGGCCGCCGGGCAGTATGAACGTGCGCTGCCGCGGCAAAGCGCCGTCGAGGCGGTCTATTTCGGCCTCGAGAGCCTCCACGGCCGCTTCGGGCAGCGGCTCGGGCTGCCAGCGCGACGAGGGTTCGGTGGCCAGCAGCGTGCCCACGTCGAACAGCCGCCGCTGCACCTCCTGCAGCGTGGCGCGGTCGGCGCGGTCGAGCGCGCGCGAGGCCGCCAGCAGGCCCAGGTGGCTGTTGAGTTCGTCGATAGTGCCGTAGGCCTCAAGGCGTGCGTCGTCCTTGCCTACGCGCGTGCCGCCCACGAGCGACGTCTGTCCGGCGTCGCCGGTGCGTGTGTAGAGTGCGCTTTTCATTCGGGAAAGAGGGTGTTAAGTATTTCTGAAATCTGTTCGGGCTGGGTGGCCACGTGCAGTATGTCCATGGCCTTCGGACGCAGCAGGCGCCCCTCGACCATGCGGCGCAGCTGCTCCAGCAGCGGGTCGTAGAGGCCGTCGGGGTTGTAGAGCACGATGTGCTTGTCGGGCTGGTCGGTGAAATTGATGTAGCTGAAAGAGGTAGAGAACTCGTCGAGGGTGCCGTAGCCGCCGGGCAACACCACGAAGGCGTCGGCCAGCAGCTGCATGGTGCCTTTGCGCTCGTTGAGGTCGCTGGTGGGCACCACTATGTCGTTGAGCGGCGAGGCCCACTCGCGCCTGCGCGTGGGCACCACGCCCACCACACGGCCTCCGGCGAGGTGTGTGGCGCGCGCCACTATAGTCATCAGGCCCGCGTCCACGCCGCCGTACACCAGCGTGGCGCCGCGCGCGCCTATCCATTCGCCCGCCACCCGGGCGCCGTCCTGCCAGTGTGCGGGCAGGTCGGCCACGGCGCTGCAGTACACAGCCACGGTAAGTTTGTCTTTTACATCCTTCATATCTGATAAGTTTGCTTGTTGAAATCGGCAGCTATGTACAGCGCCACGGAGTCGGCGCTGTTGGGGCCGGTCACGGTGTCGGCCGCCTGGCGCACCGCGGGCAGGGCGTTTTCCACGGCCACAGCCACATCGGCCGCTTCGAGCATGGGCAGGTCGTTGAGATTGTCGCCGAAAGCCACCGTGCGCTCCGCGCCCGTGAGCGTGCGCACGAGCTCTATGGCCGCCGCTTTCGACACTCCGGGCGCAAACACCTCGAGTATGCCCGTGGAGCGGTCGATGGCGTCGGGGTAGCTCTGCACGGCGCAGCGGGTGCGCGAGGCCAGCTTCACGGCTGCGGCGTCGGTGCGGTCCAGGGGTCCGAGCGCACACAGCAGTATGGTGCGCTCCAGGGCCGTGTCGGGCAGCGGCTGCCGCAGGTGGAAGCGCTTGAGGGCGAGGTGGCGCCGCTGGTCGTAGAAGCTCTGTTCGGCGCGGTTGAGGGGCGCGTCGGCGCCGTGGTACACGTCGAGCACGCCGTCGGGGCCCATGGTGTAGACAAACGGGTGCACGCCGCACGCGGCGCACGCCTCGAGAGCCGAGCGCGTGTCGGCCGGCTGCATGTAGCGCACGTGCTCGTAGCCGCTCTGCGGGCTCCACAGCGCCGCCCCGGTCATCACCACCGCCGGCGGCCTCATGCGCGTGCCGCGCAGCAGCGGGCCCACGGTGGCCGGTGTGCGCGCCGTGGCCACGGTGATAAGCGCGCCGGCGTCGGACAGTTCGGCTATAATGCTCCGCGAGCGCTCGCTCACCTGCGAGTCGGCACCGAGCAGGGTGCCGTCCATGTCGCTTACGTATAGTGTTTTCATTTCAGTGCGAGGTCAAGAATCTGCGACGGGTCCGACACGATGTGCACGGCGTAGTGCGCGCGCAGCTCGGCGGCGGAGCGGAAGCCCCAGGTGACGCCTACGCTGTCCACGCAGGCGCGGCGGGCTGTTTCCATGTCGACGCCGCTGTCGCCTACGTACAGCACCTCGGCCTTGGGTGTGGGCGCCTGCGAGAGCACGCGGAACACCACCGAGGGGTCGGGCTTCACCGGCACGCCTTCCGTCTGGCCGCACACGGCTGCCCATTCCACGTCGGGGAAGAAGCGCTCCACGAGTGTGCGCACCGCAGCCTCGTACTTGTTGGACGCCACGGCCACGCGTATGCCGCGTGCCGTGAGCTCGTCGAGCAGCGCGGGTATGCCGGGGTAGGGCTGTGTGAGGTCGGCCAGGTGCTGCCCGTAGTAGGCGCGGAAGATTTCGAGGGCGCGGTCCACCACGGCGTCGTCGGCGCCGGCCGTGTCGGGCAGCGCGCGCTGCATGAGGCGCCGCACGCCTCCGCCCACCAGCATCGGGTATGCCTCGGGCGCGTGGGTGGGATAGCCCATGGCCGAGAGTGTGTGGTTGGCGGCGGCTCCGAGGTCGGCGATGGTGTTGAGCAGTGTGCCGTCGAGGTCGAAAATTACAAGCGAACGCATAAACGTAAGGTTTTTTAGAACGGATAGCCCACGGAGAAATGAAAGTTGGCGTCGCGGCTCCATCGTGGATGTATCAGCGGCCAGGGTTCCTGTCCGGCTGCCGGGTTGTGGGCTTTCATACCCAGGTCGAGGCGCAACAGGAAGTATGTGAAGTCCATGCGGATGCCGGCGCCGTAGGCCAGCGCTATCTGCTTGTAGAACCTGTCGAAGCGGAACACGCCGCCGGGCTGGTTCTCGTAGCTGCGTATGGTCCAGATGTTGCCGGCGTCGACAAACAGCGCTCCCTCGAACACCCAGAACAGCTTGGCGCGGTATTCGATGCTGAGGTCGAGGCGGATGTCGCCGCACTGGTTTATGAAGTCGCGCACGGAGTTGCGCGAGTCGTAGGCTCCCGGGCCGAGCGTGCGCACGCCCCATCCGCGCACGCCGTTGGCTCCGCCGGCATAGAAGCGTTTCTCGAAAGGCACCATCGACGAGTTGCCGTAGGGCACGGCCACACCGGCGCCCACGTGCACGGCCAGGGCGTTGCGGCTGTTGAAATTGCGCGTGTAGGTGTAGTCGAAATCGGCCTTGGCATATTGGGCGTACTGTATGCCGAAGAGTTTGTACACGCCGTCGCTGCGCTTCTGTCCGTCGACCGACGAGATGGCGTAGAGCAGGTTGCCGGCGGTTTCGCCCGACACGCGCAGCGTGCTCACGTAGGGCTGTATGGCGAACGCATTGGAGGTGGCCGTGGGTATGCGGCGGTTGGTGCGGTAGAAGGTATAGCCCAGGCGCATTATGAAGTGGTCCTCGTAGCTGTAGCGCAGCAGGGGGTTGTTGGGGGCTATCTCGTCGAGGAAATCCATGGTGGAGCGCGGCAGCCGCACCACGTTGATGTCTATGAGGTCGAAGGTGTGGCGCAGCTGAAAGTCGGACTTGCGCTGCTGCCACTTGTATTTCCACGAGGCGCCGAATATGAGGCGCGTGTACTCCGGGCGCTCCTGGTGGTTGAACGACACGGCGAATTCCGTGGCCGCCCATACGCGTTTCTTGAAGCGCTTGCTGAGAAACGGAAACTCGAACTGCGGGAAGGTGATGCCCACCTCGGCGGCCACTTCCGTGTAGCGGTCGTTGATGAGTCCGTCGAGATTGCCGCTGATGCTTTCGTAGGCGCCGCGCAGCTTGGCCGAAAGCATTTCCGAGCCGCGGGCCAGGTTGCGGTGCTGGTAGGTGAGTGAGAGTCCGGCTCCGAGGTCGCCCTCGCTGTTGGTGCCGTCGAGCTCCACGCTCACTGCCTGCTTGCGGTTGCGTCCGAGGCTCACCACGGCGTCGAGCCACTGCTCGCCGTCGACCACTCCGGCCGGCTGCATCTCTATGTTGACATAGCGCAGTATGCCCATGCGCGCCAGCGCCTCGTAGGTGCGGTCGACGTCGCGCGCGCTGTATGGCTGCCCGGGCACTATGTAGCACTTTTCCTCGAGGGCTGCGGGGCGCAGGTAGCGGTCGGGGCCGTAGACCACGTCCACGTCGCCGTAGCGCACGGTGTCGCGCATGCCCGCCACGGGATTGTCGGCGTCGGTGACGAACGTGACAGACGCTATGCGGTGGCGTGTGGCGGCGGTCGCCGCCGTGGCCGCAGCAGCTCCGCGCGGAGCGCGCACGCGTAGCGTGAGGTCCACGTCGCGGCTGCCGCGCACGGTGTCGGCCACGAAGCTCACGTACTCTTTGGTGAAGGAGTAGTAGCCGTTGTCGCGCATCAGCGACGTGATGCGTCCGCGCTCGCTGTCGAGCAGGTTGCGGTCGAGGGCGCCACCCACGGGTATGAGGCATGCGGCGGTGTCGGCCGCGACGATGCGCGCCAGGGCGGTGTCGGCGATGTCGTAGGCCAGCGACGCTATGCGGTGCGGCGTGCCGGTGGCTATGCGGTAGGTCACGTCGATTTTGCGTCCGCCGCGGCGCACCGTGGTGTCGGCTTCCACGGTGGCGTCCATGTAGCCGCGGTTGACGAGCGCCGTGTGCAGCTGGCGCACCGAGGCGTCGGTGAGCGCCTGGTCGTAGATCACGGGAGGCTGTCCCATGCGCCTTACCCAGCGGTTGAACCACCGCGTGGTGTCGGAGCCCGACAGGTTGTAGGTGGCGAGCTGCAGCTTGGCGAAGCCGAGCACTTTGTGGTTGGGTGTCTGCCGCAGGAAGTAGTACAGCTCGTCGGGCTGCACGGCGGCGCGGTCGCCTTCCACGTCGATGCTGACCTCGCGCAGCAGCATCTGCCCCTGCGGCACATGGCGCGTGGTGCTGCACGAGGCCATGGCCGCGCAAAGGGCAAGAATATAAAAAATATGCCGCGGGAGCAGTCCCGCGGGCCGGGGCACGAGTGCGTTCAGCCGCTGAAGCATATTTTTATGGTTAGGATGCGTGGTGCAGGGGGTGTTTATTCCATGAGCTTGCGGTAGCGGCGGCGGGGCAGTTCCTTGCCGCCGTTGCGCGCGCGTTTGTACTCTTCGTAGTCGCTGTAGGAGCCTTCGTACCACACCACTTCGCCGTCGCCCTCGAAGCTGAGGATGTGGGTGCAGATGCGGTCGAGGAACCAGCGGTCGTGGCTCACCACCACGGCGCATCCGGCAAACTCCTCGAGGCCTTCCTCAAGCGCGCGGAGGGTGTTGACGTCGATGTCGTTGGTGGGCTCGTCGAGCAGCAGCACATTGCCTTCTTCCTTCAGGGCCATGGCCAGGTGCAGGCGGTTTCGCTCGCCGCCGCTGAGCACGCCTATTTTCTTTTCCTGGTCGGCGCCCGTGAAGTTGAATTTCGAGAGGTAGGCGCGTGCGTTGACGTCGCGGCCGCCCATGCGGAAGGAGTCTACGCCCTGCGATATCACTTCGTAGACGGTGGCGTCGGGGTGCAGGTCGCGGTGTGTCTGGTCCACGTAGGCCACCTTGACGGTTTCGCCCACGTCGAAGCTGCCGGCGTCGGCTTTTTCCAGGCCCATGATGAGCTTGAAGAGTGTGGTCTTGCCGGCGCCGTTGGGGCCTATTACGCCCACGATGCCTGCCGGGGGCAGCATGAAGCTGAGGTCGCGGAACAGCTGCTTTTTGCCGAAGGCTTTGGCCAGGTGGCTGGCCTCGATCACCTTGTTGCCCAGTCGCGGGCCGTTGGGGATGAATATCTCGAGGCGTTCCTCGCGCTGCTTCTGGTCTTCGTTGAGCATGCGGTCGTAGTTGTTGAGGCGTGCTTTGCCTTTGGCCTGTCGGGCCTTGGGGGCCATGCGCACCCACTCGAGCTCGCGCTCGAGGGTCTTGCGGCGCTTGCTGGCCTGCTTTTCTTCCTGCGCCAGGCGCTTGGTCTTCTGGTCGAGCCACGACGAGTAGTTGCCCTTCCAGGGTATGCCCTCGCCGCGGTCGAGCTCAAGAATCCAGCCGGCCACATTGTCGAGGAAGTAGCGGTCGTGGGTGATGGCTATCACCGTGCCTGGATACTGGCGCAGATGCTGCTCGAGCCAGTCGATGCTCTCGGCGTCGAGGTGGTTGGTGGGCTCGTCGAGCAGCAGCAC
>CAMWTJ010000059.1 GCA_947177185.1 uncultured Porphyromonadaceae bacterium
CGAACACTAATCCTGCTACAATTACTCTCAACTTCGAACGGGCTTTGTATTGGGTTAACGTCGGTGCTCAACCCACCGATACTGTGCGCACAATCCTCTCCAACGAGGGCGTTCTGCTGATGAAGCATCTGCAGGGTGGCGTCAAGAAAGGCGCTTTCGACGAAGCAGAAGCTCAGCGCCGTTTCGACGCATGGAAAGAAAAGAAGGCTGCCAAAGTGGCTGCGTTCAAGACATCCATGGCCGACAACAGCCAGAAGGCTGCCGCCGCTCGCCTCGAGGAAGAGCAGGCTAAGAACAAGGCCAAGGCCGAACTCGTAGCCAAGAAGAAAGCCGAACTCGCCGCAGCAAAGGCAGAAGTCGAAGCAGCCGCCCAGGCTGAAGAAGAGGCTCCCGCTGCTGAAGAAGCTGCCGCAGAATAATCCGCCGGCACGCTACGAACAGCGTAGCCTTACAGCGGATGTCCGGGCACGCGCCACGGATGTTCCCCTTAGAGCACAGGAGGGTGTGTTAGCCAACGGAGCTGACGCACCCTCTATTGCTTTTCAAACTGTCGTTTCACGTTTCTAAACACGCTCTTAATGAAGAGATTCAAAGAATATAACGGCATCAGCTTTGCCGATGTCAACCGCGAAATGCTCGCCGAGTGGAATTCCGGCGACCTGTTCGGACGCACGCTCGCCGCACGCGAGGGTGCGCCCTCGTTTGTGTTTTTCGAGGGACCGCCCTCGGCCAACGGCAAGCCCGGCATACACCACGTAATGGCACGCACCATCAAGGACATGGTGTGCCGCTACAAGACCATGCGCGGCTACCACGTAAAGCGCAAGGCCGGTTGGGACACCCACGGCCTGCCCGTAGAGCTGGGCGTGGAGAAGAATCTCGGCATCAAGAAAGAAGACATAGGCGTGACCATCAGCGTGGACGGCTACAACGCCGCATGCCGCGCGGAAGTGATGAAATACACCCGCGAGTGGACTGAGCTCACCGGCAAGATGGGCTACTGGGTAGACCTTGACAACCCGTATATCACCTACGACAACCGCTACATAGAAAGCGTGTGGTGGCTTCTCTCGCAACTTTACCATAAAGGCTACCTGTACAAGGGATATACCATACAGCCCTATTCTCCCATGGCCGGAACCGGCCTGAGCTCCCACGAGCTCAACCAGCCGGGCTGCTACCGCGACGTAAAAGACACCACATGCGTGGCTCAGTTCCTTATCACCGACCCCAAGGAGGCGATGCTGGGCTGGGGCAAGCCGTATTTCCTGGCCTGGACCACCACTCCCTGGACTCTCCCGAGCAACTGCGCGCTGTGCGTAGGCCCCAACATAGACTACAGCGTGGTGCGCACCTACAACCCCTACAGTGGTGAGCCCATCACCGTAGTGGCTGCCACGGCGCTTCTGGGCAGCATATTCCGCGCCGGCGCCGCCGAGCTCGCGCTCGACGACTACAAGCCCGGCGACAAGGTGGTGCCCTACAGCGTAGTGGCAGAAATGAAAGGTTCCGACCTCGTGGGCATGCACTACGAGCAGCTGATTCCGTGGGTCAACCCCGGCGAGGGCGCTTTCCGCGTGATTCCCGGCGACTATGTCACCACCGACGACGGCACAGGCATAGTGCACATAGCCGGCACCTTCGGCGCCGACGACAAGCGCGTGTCGCAAATCAACGGCGTTCCGGCGCTTACACTCGTCGACAAGGACGGCAATATCCATCCCATGGTCGATTTGCGCGGACGCTTCTATCTCATTGAAGACCTTGACCCGACGTTTGTTGAAAACAACGTGGACACGGCTCTTTACAGCCAATGGGCAGGCAAATATGTGAAAAACGATTACAATCCCGACGCCACGCCCGACACCCCTACCCTCGACGTGGAGATATGCCTCGACCTCAAGGCCTCCGGCAAGCTGTTCCGCATGGAAAAGCACACCCACAGCTATCCGCACTGCTGGCGCACGGACGCACCTGTCATATACTACCCTCTCGACAGCTGGTTTGTGCGCACCACATCGGCCCGCGAGCGCATGATGGAGCTCAACGATACCATCAAGTGGAAACCGGCATCCACCGGCACCGGCCGCTTCGGCAAGTGGCTCGAAAACCTTCAGGACTGGAATCTGTCGCGCAGCCGCTACTGGGGCACTCCGCTGCCTATCTGGCGCACCGACGACGGCCGCGAGGAACTGTGCGTGGACTCCGTGGCCATGCTCTACGCCGAACTCGACAAAGCGGTGGCGGCCGGAGTGATGGCTTCAAACCCGCTCAAGGACAAGGGCTTTGTGCCCGGCGACTACAGCGCCGAGAATTACTCCCGCATTGACCTCCACCGCCCTTATGTGGACGATTTCGTGCTCGTATCGCCGTCCGGCAAGCCGATGCACCGCGAGCTCGACCTCGTAGACGTGTGGTTCGACTCCGGCTCCATGCCCTACGCTCAGCTGCACTATCCGTTTGAAAACAAAGAGGCTATCGACTCCGGCAGCTACTATCCCGCCGATTTCATAGCCGAAGGTGTCGACCAGACACGCGGATGGTTCTTCACCCTCCACGCCATAGCCACGATGGTGTTCGACTCCGTGGCCTATAAAGCCGTGATATCCAACGGACTCGTGCTCGACAAATTTGGCGAAAAGATGTCGAAGCATAAAAACAACACCGTCGACCCCTTCCAGGAGATAGACCGTTTCGGCAGCGACCCGCTGCGATGGTACATGATTTCGAACTCAGCGCCGTGGGACAATCTGAAATATGACTCCGACGGCATAAAAGAGGTGAGTCAGAAGCTTTTCGCCACGCTCTACAACACCTACAGCTTCTTTGCGCTGTATGCCAACGTCGACGGCTTTACCGGCGACGAGGCGCAGGTGCCTGTGAACGAACGGCCCGAAATCGACCGCTGGATTCTTTCGCTGCTCAATACCCTTGTGAGCACGTGCACCGAAGCGATGGACGACTACGAACCCACGCGCGCAGCACGAGCCATAGGAGAATTCGTCAACGACAACCTTTCCAACTGGTACGTGCGCCTCAACCGCAAGCGCTTCTGGGGCGGAGAAATGACCGCCGACAAGCTTGCCGCGTATCAGACCCTGCTCACGTGCCTTACAACAGTGGCACGCCTCATGGCACCTGTAGCGCCATTCTTCTCCGACCGCCTTTTCCGCGACCTCACCGGGGAAGATTCCGTGCACCTCGCGCTTTGGCCCGAAGCGGACGCCGCACTTATCGACAAAGACCTCGAACGCCATATGGCAACGGCACAGACCGTAACCTCGATGGTGCTTGCACTGCGCCGCAAGGTGAACATCAAGGTGCGTCAGCCGCTCGCCACGCTGCTTATACCCGAAGCGGCGGGAGTGGACACCCAACTGCCCGAAAGTATTCGCAACCTCGTGCTCACGGAGGTAAACATCAAGGAAATCAAGACCATCGGAGCCGACGAAGGCTTCCTCGTAAAACGCGTCAAGCCCGATTTCAAGAAACTCGGTCCGAAATTCGGCAAACAAATGAAGGCCGTGGCCGCCGCCATAGCCGCGCTCGACCAGGCTGCCATCGCGCAGCTCGAACGCGAGGGCATGCTTGATGTGCCCGGAGTGGATGGCGCGCAGGTAGCACTGGCCGACGTAGAGGTGATTTCTGAAGACATGCCCGGATGGATTGTGGCAAACGAAGGAAACATTACGGTGGCCTTGGATGTTACTCTTACACCTGAGCTTCTCAACGAAGGTCGCGCAAGAGAGATTATCAACCGTATTCAGAACATCCGCAAGACACGCGATTTCGACATCACGGACCGCATACGGCTCGTGTTCGAACCCGGAACCACAATTTCCGGCGTGCTTGAAGAGTTCGGCGACTATATAGCCCGCCAGGTTCTGGCCGACGCTATTGTCGAGGCTCCGCTCGACGCGGACGCTCCTACGGTGAATACACTTGTCATCGACGATGTGGAAGTAAAGGTAGACATCACACTAAACTGACATCACATCATGGCTGAAAACAAGACACGCTACTCCGACGAAGAACTGCAGGAATTCAAGGAACTGATTCTTGCCAAACTTGAAAAAGCACAGCACGAATACGACGCGCTGCGCGCATCGCTCATGAACAATTCCGGCAACGATACGGCCGATACGTCGCCTACGTTCAAAGCTCTCGAAGAGGGTGCCTACACTCTCGGCCGGGAGGAGGCCGCACGTCTGGCCGAGCGGCAGCGCCAGTTCATACAGAAGCTGCAGGGCGCGCTCGTGCGCATCGAGAACAAGACCTACGGCGTGTGCCGTGCCACAGGACAGCTCATACCCAAAGAGCGCCTGCGCGCCGTTCCGCATGCCACGTTAAGCATCGACGGAAAGCAGGACAAAGCTAAACATTGATGAAGACAAAAAAACTTGCGCTGACGAGCACGGCCATCATAATACTTGTGGTCGTGCTCGATCAGTGGCTGAAAATATGGATTAAAACCAATTTCTATCTCGGCCAGGACCTTGAAATCTTGCCTTGGTTTCACCTTCGTTTTGTGCAGAATCCGGGCATGGCTTTCGGCATGGAGCTCGGCAGCAAACTGTTTCTGACTCTGTTCAGAATCGTGGTCACATGTCTTGGTTTCTGGTATATAGCACGCCGGTGTCTTAAAGCCGACGCTCCGACAGGCTATGTGGCGTGTGTGGCGCTCGTCATAGCAGGCGCGCTCGGCAATATCGTAGACTGCGTGTTTTATGGCGAGATATTCACGAATCCGTATCCGCCGGCAGTGGCCGCGCTCGTGCCGTTCGGGCAAGGCTACGGCACACTGTTTCACGGCTATGTCGTGGATATGTTTTATTTCCCTCTGTTTTCATTCGACTGGCCGTCGTGGCTCCCCCTGCTCGGCGGCAAAGAGTTTTCGTTTTTCGACCCGGTCTTCAATCTGGCGGATGCAGCTATCACCTGCGGAATAATCGCCATATTGCTGTTTTACAACAAGAACCTTTTCGGCGCCGACGAGGAGAACTTGAAAAGCAACTCGGAAACGAAATGAACCTGTCGGGGAAAATAGCTCTGATCTGCGTGCTGCTTGCGCCACTTACGGCATGCAAGGGCGTGCCGGACCATGTCATAAAACCCGACGACATGGCCGAACTGCTCGCCGACAGGCACGTGGCCGAAGCAGTGGTCGATTACAATGCCCCGCAATGGCGAACCGACTCGCAGCGTATCGCGCTGCGCGACGCTGTGTATGCACGCCACGGCGCCACAAAGCAGGATGTGGACACGTCCCTGGACTGGTACGGCCACAATCTGGCACGCTACATGGACGTGTACGACCGCACCATCGAGATTCTGGAGGCCCGTCTGGCCAACAGCGACACACGTCTGCGGGCCGCCACGAATCTTACAATAGCCGGCGATAGCGTGGACGTATGGCCCGACTCCCGTTTCTATGCCATATCAGCGCAATCGCCATCACACAACCTGAATTTCTCGCTGGCAGGCGATGCCAACCGCGAGCGCGGCGACTACTACACCTGGCGGGCCAAGTTCGCCAACAATCAGCGCGAATCCACCTGGACCATCGTCGCCGAATACTCCGACAGCACCAGAGAATACATCTACGAACGCGTCAACGGGCCCGGATGGCATCAGATAACGCTGCAGACCGACTCGACACGCACAGCCGTGCGGATTTATGGCTCGCTTATGGCACGTCTGCCGGAACGGGGAGCCATGTGGCTCGACAGCGTTTCGCTCGTGCGAAATCACCTGAATTCCGAAACCTACAACCGACGGTTCCGGCAGCGAATCCTGCGCAAATGAAAACGCTCAGACCACTCACATACCGCCGCGTGCTTGCCCACCGCGTAGTACACGGGGAGGCAGTTTTCAGGATGGCGATAGTGGATGCGACCGGCCCCGACATTGTAATCGAGCCATTCAAGGCAGAAACTGCAGCTACACCTTTCGTAAGCGGCACTGTGTTCGTGCTCTCCGGCAAATGCTTCCCGGACATACAGCCCGCATCGTGCGCATCAGACGCCATGCTGGCTCACACGCCGGATATTGTCGACACACTCCCTGCCCTGCTATAAACCGCCGCCGAGCGATGCAGCCGCGTGCATCCTTTGGGCAATATCATCCGAATTGCCGAGCAGGCGGTCGCCTACATAGTTCAGGCCGTCGTCAAATTCAAAAACCCAAGGAGTGGCGGTCGGGATATTCAGCGACGATATATCCGTGTCTGAAATACCCTTTAGGCATTTGACAATGCCCCTCAGGCTATTGCCATGAGCCACCACAAGCATGGAATCGCAATCGGCCAACGCCGGAATTATCACGCATCGCCAATAAGGAAGCGTGCGCGCCACCGTGTCGCGCAGCGATTCCGTGCGTGGCAACTCAGCGTCGGGCACGTCGCGATAGCGCACGTCGAAACGCGGATTGCGCGCGTCGTCAGGCGAAAGCACATCCGGCGCCACATCATAGCTGCGGCGCCATTTCTGCACCTGCTCCTCGCCATATCTGGCAGCAGTGGCGCACTTGTCAAGCCCCTGAAGCACACCATAATGCTTCTCGTTCAGGCGCCAGCTCTTATCAACCCGTATCCAGTCGAGATCCATCGCATCAAGCACCACGTCGAGAGTCTTTACAGCGCGCTTGAGCAATGACACAAAAGCACGGTCAAACGCAAACCCTTCGTTTTTAAGCAGTCGCCCTGCCCTTTGCGCCTCGGCTATGCCCTCCTCGCATAAGTCCACATCGGTCCAGCCGGTAAAACGGTTCTCCTTGTTCCATACACTCTCGCCGTGGCGCAGCAAAACTATTCGTTTCATTGTTATAATATCGACAGTAGTTACACAAGTCAAATGCGCGCACCCGCATAATTGTTCAGCTTAAACGCACGCATAATGAATATTAATCGTTAACTTTGACATCATGAACGGATTTATCATAGGACTCACCGTACCGCTCCTCGGCACCATACTCGGAGCCGCATGCGTCTACGCACTCAAAGACACCATACCGCCGCTGGCCAGAAAACTTTTCATGGGCTTCACTGCCGGAGTAATGATTGCCGCCGCCGTATGGTCGTTGATTATCCCTTCTATGGAAATGACCGGCGGAAGCGGCTTCCGGCACGTAATGCCTACCACTGTAGGTTTTATACTTGGAGTGGCGTTTTTATTGCTGATGGACAGACTGACGCCCCACCGGCATGGCTACGACAATTCCGACGAGGGGCCGCGCAGCAGCCTGTCGCGCACATGGAAACTCGTACTCGCCATTATCCTGCACAACATTCCTGAAGGCATGGCCATCGGCGTTGCATTCGCAGCCGTGTTCGAAAACAGCGCATGGCTGTCCCCCGCCGGAGCGCTTGCGCTGTCGATAGGTATCGCCATACAGAATTTCCCGGAAGGAGCCATCGTATCAATTCCCCTCAAAGATGCCGGCAACTCATCCCACCGATCATTCGCCATCGGCGTGGCCAGCGGCATCGTACAGCCTGTGGCTGCAATAATCACAGTCCTCCTCGCATCGGCAGTCGTGCCGATTATGCCATACCTGCTCGCATTTGCCGCCGGTGCAATGCTTTATGTCGTGGTAGAAGAACTCATCCCAGCATCGGCCGAAGGCCCGCACTCAAACCACGGCCCCCTCGGATTCGCCCTCGGATTCATACTAATGATTGTACTCGATGCACTTTTAAACTAAATAATCGAAAAAAATCCTCCAAAAATTTGCGTAATAAAAAAAATAGTGCTAACTTTGCATCGCTTTTGAGGGGAACAACCTCACAAAACAAAAACAAGACTCCGTAGCTCAGTTGGTAGAGCAACTGACTCTTAATCAGTGGGTCGAGAGTTCGAGCCTCTCCGGGGTCACAAGACAAAGCGGTAAAACGCTGCAAATCGCTGAAACTAAGACAGTTTCAGCGATTTTTGTAATACCCCTATCCGGCAGAATCGTGAACATTGTGAGGTATGGCGGTGTACAATTCGTGAACAGCTAAAATCGTGAACAGTTTGTTCACGATGACAACGCCGATGAGCATAACATCCTAATCTTCTGCGTTTTTCTGCGATTTGTCAACTTGAAAGTGGGGTTCGCATACTCTCCGCCGGGTTCAAAACCCCACTTTTCGGGAATGATGAGTTGATTTCGGGCGAAATTTAACATCAATTGAAGTTTTTAACTATGTGGCAGTTAATTTAGCCTTGTTTTTAACTCTTTTATCTCTGTTCAGCCGAGTTTGGGATTGTGTTCAATCGTGAACAAGGTGGCAGAACGGAGAAATACCATGAAATTGCAGAACAAAAATTCGTGAACAAACTCCGGAAGTTTCTTCCTGTTCACGGAAGTGTTCACCGGATTTGCGATACGGCGTTGATTTCCTTGCTCTTGCCTGTTGTGAAATTGGGCGAAAATGATTATATTTATGTAACCATTAAACCACAATTTCAAACTATGTTACATGATTCTTATTTCACCTTGTCTTTTATAGCAAGGAAAGCCCGCGCCCTCCGCAACGGCGAGTATCCAATCTTCGTCCGCATCACCGTGAGCGGTCAGATTTCGGAAATGAACCTCGGTCGCAGTGTCGCCCCTGAGAACTGGGATCAGAAGCGCGCCATGTCCAAAGGTCGCTCGCGCCGAGACCTCGAACTTAACAAGTATATCGAGGTTGTGAAAGCCCGCTTCCTCGAAATCCACAATATGCTTGTGCGCGAGGGGAAGATGGTTAATCCGAAAATACTGCGTGACCATTTCCTCGGCACTGTCGAGAAGCCCAAAATGCTCTGCGATGTGTTCCGTGAAACCAACGAGAAACGCAAGGAGGAACTGGAACGTGGCGACATTGTGAAAGCCACTTATCAGCGTTGGGTGCGCTGTGTTGATTACCTTGCGGAGTTTTTCAAACTGACGCAGAAAGTGGATGATATTCCGATAAAGGATGTGACCTCCGGCATAATTGACGACTTCGAGCATTTTCTGCGCATGAGAAAAGGATGTGCCAACAATGCCGCTGTCCGCTATGTGCGCTGTGTAAAGAATGTGATGCAGTATGCTCTCGCCCACAAGTGGATAGACCATGACCCGTTTATAGGCAAGAAATACCAACGAACCCACACCGAGCGACAATACCTGACTGAAACAGAACTTAAAGCTGTGATGGAGTTTGACCTGAGCGACATTCCGCGGCTTGAGGTAGTGCGCGATACCTTTGTGTTCTGCTGTTTCACCGGCTTGGCGTTCTGTGATATCAAATCGCTGCTGCGTTCCAACATCACTACTGATGCCGAGGGCAACACATGGATACGCAAAGCCCGTGAGAAAACAGGCGAGA
>CAMWTJ010000060.1 GCA_947177185.1 uncultured Porphyromonadaceae bacterium
TGTCGTGGTATAATCTTGACCACGAAACATCCCGCAGGCTCTATGACCTCAAACGGTTCAGCAAGGCTTTCAGCGAAGAACTCAGCAATGAGTTCGAGCAATTTGTCGCCGGAATAATCATGGATGTTTTGGTGGAAATAGACCGGGCGCATGGCGACAGAAACCGCCTCGCGGAACGGCGAGATGAGATTCTGAATAAGATGCGGGAGTGCGGATGCAAGAAAGAGATTCTGCTTGAAAAATACTCCAAACTCCGCCGCGACAGGAAATACAAGGCGAAGGTGTACCGCTGCATCGGCCATGGCATAGGCGATGCGATAAGGGTTGACTTGGTAAATTGCAAAACCGATGACATAGTTGTGTCGGAATGGCTCGATGACTTGCCCCATAATGCCGAGATGACAGGTGCTATCACCCGTACAGGCTGGAACGGCGATGCCTTCAACGTGACATTTGGTTGGTATGATTGGACTGAAACAGTAGAACTTCCTAAATAAGATGTCAGACCATGACGGTATCGGTCACCGACAGCGATTGTGCGAGCCTGTTTATGGCCGTTAACACGGTGGAATATCTTATTTCATACGGTGGCCCGCAAAGTCCTGCCATGTGGCTGCCTGACGAATGGGGATATTCCGATTCCGACTCAGGCGAACTGTCGAAACTCAGCGGACTGTTGTTGCAACATAGCGAACAGTTGCCCGGTCAGGATTTTTTTGTGGATGCGCTGATATCCGCGATTAAGCAGCTGAAGGCCGCTGAAGTTTTCGGAGAACACACGGACGATATTACATATTTTGTGTCTATGTCCGATGCCGATGCCGCAGAGCGCATTGAAGATTATTCAGCAAAGCAGCTCAACTCGCCGGTGATGTCCTCCATATTTCTGAATCGCAACAAGTAGCGTCCTAATCGGGAATAATGGTATGCAAAGCAGGAATATTGTTTTATCCGACATCGTGGAATGATGTAATTTTGCATAAAACAAACTCCCGAATGAAAAGAATAATTGTCACACTCTTATCAGGTATACTCCTATTTACTTCCGCCATGGCTCAACAGAAAATAACACAGACGGCCGGACAACGGCAGCTCGGCGATTTTGCTCCCGAGTTCGCTCATCTTAACGACGATATCCTTTTCGGCGAGGTGTGGAGCCGCAACGACCTCCTGTCGCTGCGCGACCGCAGTCTGGTCACCATCACCTCACTGATTTCGCAGGGTATTACCGACAGTTCACTCGGCTACCACCTGCAGGAAGCTAAAAAGAACGGCATCACCCGCGTCGAGATAGCGGAGATAATTACTCACATAGCGTTTTATGCCGGATGGCCGAAAGCGTGGGCCGCGTTCAATATGGCCAAAGACATCTGGGCCGACAGCATAGAAGGCGACGATGCCAAGGCCGAATTCGAACGGTCTATGATATTTCCCATAGGAGAGCCCAATCCCTACAGCGATTATTTCAGTGGCAAGAGTTACCTTGCCGCAGTGTCGACGGAGCAGATACCGTTTTTCAACGTCACTTTCGAGCCCGGCTGCCGCAACAACTGGCATATACATAAAGCGGCGAGCGGCGGCGGACAGATGCTCGTGGGCGTGGCCGGTCGCGGATGGTATCAGGAAGAGGGCAAGCCGGCTGTGGAAATCGTTCCCGGCACGGTGATTCATATTCCCGCCAATGTGAAGCACTGGCATGGCGCGGCATCCGACTCGTGGTTTGCGCATCTCGCGTTCGAGATACCGGGCGAGGGCACGTCGAACGTGTGGCTTGAGCCCGTGGCGGACGACGAATACTTTGCGATAGGCGCGCGTTAAGCGCTGCGTCTACTCTTCTGCGGGAAGGTCGAGCATGAGGGCGTCAGGGAAATTGCGCGCTACGTATCGGCCTATGTAGCCGCGGGTATCTTCGGCTATCACGGCATCGGAATCGAAATAATGGTTGTAGACCACGGCCACGAGTTCGATACCGCGTGCCGCGATTGCTTCCAGCGACAGCAGAGTGTGGTTGATGGAGCCGAGGCGTCCGTTGGTCACGAGCACTACGGGCAGTCGTCGCGAGTTCACATAGTCGATTGTGGTGTAAGTGTCGGTGACGGGAACCATCAGCCCGCCGGCGCCTTCTATGAGCACACAGTCGTACTGCGTGCGCAGTTTTGCCGTGGCGGCGTCGACCAGCGACAGGTCTATCTCGCGTCCGTCGATGCGCGCGGCGAGTTGTGCCGATGCCGGGTAGCTGAATATTATGGGCGCAGTCGTGCCATCAAGGTCGCAGGCTTGCATCGGGATGCCGCACAGGCGCCTGTGGGCCTCAATGTCCTCAGAACTGCCCGTGCAGCCGGTCTGAATGAATTTTTGCGTGATAACGGAGCGCCCTTCAGCCGCGATAAGTTTTGCGAGCCACGCTGTGGCGTATGTTTTGCCGGCATCGGTGTCAATGCCGCTTATGAATATTGCGTCGTGCTGTTTCATGCTTTTTTGCGTAACATGATGAAAAGAGGCTGATAGGTGATGGTGTAGCGTCCGTCGGCATCGGGCTGCATGGCGCGGGCCACGCTTCGCGCAGTGCCGCCGCCGTTGCGCGACAAGGCATTGACTCCTGTAAGGCTGAGGCTGCGCAGGCTGTCGAGAGCATTGTCGAAACGACACTGTATCAGTTTTTGTTCGATGGTCAGTATCTCTGCGTCGCGCATCGCGCCGACGGCCGTGGTCCACGTGTCGCTGTCGGCCAAATGCAGTCCCACACCTGAGGCCTGCGCTGTTTCGCGAAGATTGTCGGGGCCGAAAGTGCTCACAGCAAGGATGCCTCCCGGACGCAGTGCGCGCATGGCCGATGCTACAAAGCCTTCGGGAGAGTTGAACCACTGCATGGTTGATGCCGATACTATCATATCGAGGCTCGCGGGGGCTGCCTTGCGTATGGCGAGCTCGGCGTCGCAGCAAGTGTAGGCATCCGGGCGGATGCCGTCGGGAGGGGTGGGGGATATGTCCCAGTAGAGCATGCGCGCCGCCGGCTGCATCGAGGCTATGCGCCGCGAGAGCATGCCGGTGCCGCAGCCTATCTCAAGGATTGTGGTTTCAGGGTCCGACAATATGGCTCGCGTGTCGGTGTCGCGCAGCAGTGCGGCCAGGTAGTCGGCTGTCAGGGCCTGAGCCTCGGCATTGTCGTCGTAGGTGTCGCGCGCCGAGTCGAAGCGTTCTGTCACGAGGGTCTTGTCTATGAAGAACTCGTCGAGCACTTTCTGGAAATCCGGCAGGTGCGGACTGTCGAGAACCACCGTGTCGGTTCCTTCAAACGCCGCCCGTTGGTTGGCCGGCGGAAATATGGCATCGCGAGCGGTGAGCACGTAGTGGTCAAAACGCACGTCGGGACAGCAGTCAGCGCTTCGTGAGCCTATGGCCCCGAGCTCTTCACGGAGCTCCTGCACGGGGCGCGCAGGGCGTCGCCCGCAAAATTCGGCATATGCTTTGGCACCGCCGCACATGCGGCGCATGAAGCGCTCCAGCGACGCCTCGTCGAGTCCGTCGAGCGTGCCGGCGAATATTGTTTCGGGTATTCCTATGGTGTCGCTGACAGGGTGCAAAGTGCCTCCTACAGCAACTCTGCCTGTAGGCGCAGGAGTGATAAGAGCATTGCACATAGCCGAAGCGTGCACGCCCATAGACCATGCGAGCACACACACCTCTTGATAGGCTGATGTCCACGACGGGTCGAAATCAAGCGTTCGATAGTCCCACACTGCCATTATGTCGTAGCCGGGGCGCGAAAGGCCGGCAAACGGTGTCGCGTCCATGCCCCAGCCGGCAAATATTACAATCAGGCGCGGGGCGCCGTTGCGTTGTATGTAGGCGTGCTTCATTATTTGGCTATTATAGTCCGTAGTGGGTTGAGAGCCTCGATGCTCATGGCCGCCGACAGGGAGAAGCGCACGCGGTCGGTTCCGGGCGGCACTGTAGGCGTGCGTATAGGCAGGGCGTGGAAGCCGTGGCGCTCAAGGTAATCCGAAACAAAAACAGCTCTTTGCGGGCTGCCTAAAATCCATGGAGCTATATGGCTCGGCTCGCCTTTCAGGCCGAGTATGGAATATAGCTCGCGCGAGAGCGCGGCGAGGTGACGGCGCTCTGAATCCATGCCCTGCATGCGCTCGAACACAAAACGGTTCCAGGCGGCACATATAGGCGGTATGGCGGTGGAGAAAATAAAACTGCGCGCCTTGTTGATCATGAAATCCCTGATCTGCGTGTTCATTATGCCGTACGCCCCCGTGCCTGCAAGGGCTTTTCCGAGGGTGCCTACCACTATGTCTACGTGTGCGGCGAGGCCTGATTCCTCCACCAGCCCGAGTCCGGCCGGACCGCATGCCCCCACGGCATGCGCCTCGTCTATGTAAAGCATCGCACCGGCTACGGATGCCTTAGCGTCAGCGAGTGCGGCAATGTCGGCGCGGTCGCCGTCCATGCTGTACAGACTTTCGGCTATAATCAGCACGTTGCTGAAACCCCAGGCTTTGCGGTCGAGAATACGGCGCAGGTGCGTGTAGTCGTTGTGGCGGAAGCGCTCCAGTGGCGCGCCGGAGAGGCGTATGCCGTCGATGATGCTGGCGTGCACGAGTTTGTCGGCCACGACGAGTGTGCGGCGGTCCGACGCCAGTGCTGCAATCATGCCGGTATTGGCATGGTAGCCGCTGTTGAACAGGAGAGCTGGGCGCCCGTAGGCTTTTGTCAGACAGTCCTCAAATTCGCGGAACTCGCTTTGTCGCGAGGCAAGCAGTCTTGAAGCCGATGCGGAAAACGCGTAGTCACGGCGTGCGGCTTCCTCCATGAATTCGCGTCGCATGTCCGAACGTTCGGCTATGCCGAGATAGTCGTTGCCGGACAGGTCGAGGGTGTCCGCGGCATGTGAGCTTTCGGGAATCCTGCGGAGGTTGCCTTCGAATTCAAGCTGTTGCAGAGTAGCGTTTATATCCATGCTCAGGCTGTGGCTTCGGCCACAAGATCTATGAGTGCGGAGCAGAGCTGCGAGAGCTGCTCCGTGGTTATTACGTATGGCGGCATGATGTAGACGTTGCGGCCGAAAGGACGAATCCACACGCCCCTCTGCACGCACATCCGCTGGAAGCGTCCCACATCCACCGGCTCGCGGGTTTCTACCACGCCTATGCTGCCGAGCACGCGCACGTCGGCGACTCCAGGGAGTGCGGCCGCGGGGGCGAGTTCTCGCACCATCTGTGCTTCCATGCGTGCCACGATGGCTCCCATGTCCTGCTCGCGCAGCAGCGACAACGACTCCGCCGCTATGGCGCAGGCCAGCGGGTTGGCCATGAACGTTGGGCCGTGCATGAGCACGCCGGCTTCGCCGCGCGATATGGTGTCGGCCACATCTTTTGTGGTAAGCACAGCGCTGAGAGTGAGGTAGCCGCCGGTGAGTCCCTTGCCCACACACATGATGTCAGGCTGCACGCCTGCATGTTCCCACGCAAAGCAGCGCCCGGTGCGCCAGAAGCCGGTGGCGATTTCGTCAAAGATAACGTAAATTCCGCGCTCGCGGCACATCGCAGCCGCGCGCCGTAGAAACTCGGGGTGGTAGAACCACATGCCACCGGCACCCTGCACCATAGGCTCGAGTATCAGTGCGGCTATTTCATGGCCATGCTTGTCAAGCACCTCACGGAGTGGTGCCATATCGGCCTCGTCCCACTCTGCGCCGAATCGCGAACGCGGCTGAGGCACAAAATAGCGTACAGGCAGCGCAGGTCCGAAGGCCTGATGCATGCCCGTGACGGGGTCGCACACACTCATAGCGTTCCACGTGTCGCCGTGGTAGCCGCTGCGTATGGTTACAAAGTTGGTGCGCCGATGGTCGCCGTGACGGCTGATGGCAGCCTGTACGGCCATTTTCATGGCCACCTCTACAGCTACGGAGCCGGAGTCGGCATAAAACACATTGTTCATGGAGTCGGGGGCCATTTCAAGAAGCAATTTGCCCAGTCGTATGGCCGGTTCGTGGGTAAAGCCGCCGAACATTACGTGACTCATGTCGCGCAACTGCCGTTCGGCCGCTTCGTTCAGCCGTGGATGATTGTAGCCGTGGCATGCGCACCACCACGATGACATGCCGTCGATGAGCTCCGTGCCGTCGGCAAGGGTTATCACGGCGCCGGCGGCCGACGCCACCTTATATGTCGGGAGAGGATCTATAGTCGACGTGTAGGGGTGCCACAAATGCTCGCGGTCCCACTCGTCGTGCAATGCGTTTTCGTCTATCATACCGCAAAATTACTAATTTTTGTCCACACCGCGAAAAAAAAGCATCGGCTGGGTATTGTGCAATTCCGGGAGGAAGACAGCGCCTGCCGAAGTGTGAAAATATCCGTGAGTATGATAGCAAAAGAGCCCGCGAACATGTCGCGGGCTCTTTCAGGAGTTTATGGAATTCAAAAGCGAATTCTTACTGGAGCTTGAAGGTCACAGGCAGCGTGTAGGTAACCTTTACAGGCTGACCGTTGTTACGGCCGGGGTTCCACTTCGGCATAGCCTTCACTACTCGGAGGGCTTCTTTGTCGAGAGCGGGATGGCGGCCGCGAATCACGCGTACCTTTTCGATGCTGCCGGTCTTGGAAACTTCGAATTCTACTACCACGCGGCCCTGTACGCCGTCTTCAGCGGCAGCTGCGGGATAGTTGATGTGGTCGGAGAGCCATTTGTACATGGCAGCTTCACCACCTGCGAACTCGGGCTTCTGCTCTACCATAGCGATGTTGTAGACTTTTTCTTCTTCAACGGGCTTGGTTTCTGCAATCACCTGTTCCTTGACCTGCACTTTGTTGAGGTCGTTGGTGCCTTCAGTGATGTCGATTGCACCGGCCTGTGCTTCGTTTTCCATCATTTTTTCCTGATCCTTCACCTCTTTTTCCTTCTCGAACTCGTCGTCTTGAACGATAAGGAGGTCGGTGATACGCTGCTCGTTGGCAACTTCTTCAGGAGCAATGACTTCTTCGGGTTCGTCGGGGATTTCGAAGGTTTCTTCCTCTTCGATTTCCTCTTCTTCGGCTTCGTATGTCACGATTTCCTGCTCGGTGGCGGAAACGATCTGCTCGTCTTCTGCTTTTGAGAAGACGCCTTTCATCATGAGGATGAGAAGGACGAGAACGACCGCAAGGCAAGCGAGAACAATGACTACCGCCTTGTTGTGGCGCGAAACGGAGCCCCCACGCAGGGTATAGGCGCCGAATTCCTTGTTTTTGCCTTCAAAGACAATGTCGCGCCATTCTTGTGATGAAAGATCTACGTCTTTAGCCATTTTGTGCAGGATTAGCGGGTTCGTTATTGGTCTTTCTTACAAGAGGACGGATGATGGTTTCGCCGGGATGTGTCTGTTCGTAATGCTTGAGCAGAACGGTGTCAACAGATGTGGGCAGCTGGATGCTGTAACGAGAAATCTGGTTGATGTTCATTTCGTCGATAGCATTGATGAGGCCCTCGTAGGTAGTGTTGGGACCGGGCTTGATAACCACTACGGGACGAGTCTTGAGCGAGTCGGCAGCGTTCTGCTTGGCGAGCTTGTCGAACTCTTCCTTGGTGATTTCCTTGTTCTTCCACTGGTTTTTGAGGGTTTCATATTGTGCCATTACCTGCTGGTTCTTGCCGCGCAGAATTTTGCGGATACCCTGGGCCTCGCGGTTCACGTTGCCGATGAACTGTTCCTTCGTGAGGTACTTCGAGGTCTGGAAAAGGGTGTCGGCGATACCTTCATAATAGTAGATATTGTGAACGGTCTTGCCGGTTTCTCCGTCAATCTTGGGCTTGTCGCCTTCATACTCGGTGTCGAGGATGAGGGTGATGGCTTCAGACTGCTTGGCTTGGCTCTGCTGCTCTTTCTTCACGTTTTCGTTTGTAGGGAGCACGATCTGCAGGGTCTGCGATTTGATCATGGTCGTACAAAGCATGAAGAACGTGATAAGAAGCATGTTCATATCCACCATGGGGGTAAAGTCCACATGGATAGACATCTTTTTCTGGGCGCCTTTCTTTTTCTTGCCGCCCTTGTCGGATTGTTCTATTTGTGCCATTGTGTCTTTACTTACTGGGTGGGTTCGTCTTCAGATTTGAGCGCGGTCATGAGGCTGAACTTGTTCAGTTTCATGGTCTGGAGGTTGTCAAAGACGAGCTGGACGGTAGTGAAGGGGGTGTCCTTGTCGGCTTTGATGGCGATACCTTGTCCTTTACGCATCAGTGCAGTGTAGAGGTTGCTGAGGTTGGCGCGCTGTTCCTCGGTGAGGGAGGGGTCTTCGCGCTGCTCGTTGTTGATGCGCTGTGCCACGTTGTAGATGGCTTTGAGCCAGATTTGGAAGTCGTTGAGGCGTCCATCGCGGTTTTTGTTGTCGTTGATGGGTATACCAACGTTGGGGTTGGTAAGGTCGCCTTGCTCCTTGTCACGCTCCGTAACGCTCATAGTGAGGAGGTCGGGGAGGTGCTGGAAGGAGGTGCCGAACATGTTGGTCTGGCGGAACGCAGCTTTTTGGGCTGCTGTCAGAGCAATCGGGGCGTTCTTGTGCTGTTCGTTGTAGAGGGCTACGGCCTCGTCGAGCATCATGCCGCGAATGTTTTCGCTGGAAAGTGTCGAGTCGGCGTCGCCGGTGAACGAGATGAAGAGTTTTCCTTCTACAGTGGAGGGATCCTCGAGTTTTCCGCTTTTGTCGGCGCTGGATACGAGGACAGTAACTACGTTGTTCATAGGTACTTTTTCCTCGCTCACGGACGACGGCGTGTACACGATGGTCGGCTCTTTCTGCAGGAAGGTAGAAGTCAACATGAAGAAAGTAAGCAAAAGAACAGTCACGTCACTCATCGCGGTCATGTCGATGAGCGTACTCTTTCTTTTAATTTTTACTTTTCCCATATTTACCTGTTTGAGAGTGTTGAGTTGTTAAACCGGAAAATAGGGGATTAGTGGGTGGCTGCAAACGTTTGTACGATGCTGAAGCCAATCTCGTCGATGGCGTAGGTGAGGGTATCGATCTTGTTGGTGTAGTAGTTGTAGGAGATTACGGCGAATGCACCGGTGGCAATACCGAAGGCGGTGTTGATAAGAGCCTCGGAGATACCGGTCGAGAGTTCGGTCGAGTCGGGGGCACCGCTCTGTGCGAGAGCCTGGAAGGACTTGATCATACCCATTACAGTACCGAGAAGACCGACGAGAGTACCGAGAGTGGTCATGGTAGCCACGATGG
>CAMWTJ010000061.1 GCA_947177185.1 uncultured Porphyromonadaceae bacterium
GAACTCCTCTTTCAAGAATGAAAATCTTGCGTCCTAGCCGATAGACGAATGGGCCTTGCGCTAAAAAGCGATTGCAAAGTTAGATACTTTTTTTGTTTCTTGCAAATATTTTTCGTTTTTTCTTGAAAAAAATCGATTTTTTTTGCCTTTGCGCGCTTTTCAGCCTGCGCGGAGCGGGTGCGGAGCCCGCCGACACATTAATTATATATGAAACGAGAGCGACGCCATCAGGCTGCGGGGCAGCGACGGGCCGTAGATATAGCCGGAATCGCGCAGGTAGCCGCGGTCGAAATCGTTCTGATAGGCACCGAACATGTTCATGATGCCTGCGCTCACGTCCATGCACACCTTGCTGCCCAGGGGCACCTCGTAGCTCACCTTGAAATTGGCGTCGAAGAACGAGGGGGTGCGCACGGCCACGTCGACGGGCGTGCCGCTGCCTTCGAGGTGCTGCACGAGCATGCGGCCCGTGTAGGTGCCGGTGAGGGCGAGCGTAAGGCGTCGCAGCGGGGTGCAGGAAGCCGTCACGTAGCCGTACACGTCGGGGGTGCGGAACATGCGGCGCACGGGGGCCACGTCGGGGTTGTCGCTCCACTGCTCGGGTTCCTTGTAGCGGCTGCGCTGCCATGTGACGCCGCCCTGCACCGTGAAGAGCGGCCCGTACACGGCCTTGAGCTCGAGGTTGAGGCCGGCCACACGCGCGCCGCTGCCGTTGTAGCGCTCGAGCACGGCGTTGCCGGCCGCGTCGGGCTCGGGGAGCTGACGGAGTGCGAACACGTGGCTGAGGTCGGTGTAGAAGGCTTCGAAGAGCACGTTGGTCTGCACGGCGCCGATGTGGCTGTACCAGTCGGCCGAGCAGCTGAAGCTCTGGCTGCTCTCGTGGCGCAGGTCGGGCGAAAGCACCGTGACAAGGCGCTCGCCGCCCACCACGGCCACGTGGAAGTCCTCGTCGTAGGCCTGCGGGGCGCGGAATCCCGTGCTGTACGACACGCGGAAATTAAGCGACGGCGAGGGGTTGAAGCGGATGTTGGCGCGGGGCGACACGATGGGGCGGCTCACCATGTTGTGCTTGTCGATGCGGGCGCCCACCAGGAAGCCCCAGCGCTCGGTGCGCCACTCGTTCTGCGCGTAGGCGCTGTAGATGCGCACGTGCTGGCGGGAGTCGTGGTCGTAGCCCACGGTCACGTCGTGCAGGTAGTTGTAGTTGAACTCCGCGCCGGCCACGAGCTCGGCGGGCATGAACCACAGGCGCCGGAAAGAGTGCGTCCACTGCGCTCCGGCGAGGGCCACGATGTCGGTGGTGCGGCCGTAGGCGTCGAGGTCCTGCTCGCTGCCGTAGTAGCTGGAGCGGCGCGTGTGCTGCATGGCCGTGTAGGCGTTGAGGCGGTCGTCGCCGGAAGCGGAGCGTGTGTCGAAGCCGAGGTCGAGTGCGTTGATGCGGTGGTCGGTCTGCTCGGCCACCATGGCCTCGTGGGGCGGAAGGTCGAGATTGTCGCCGCCGCGGCGATACTCGTGCGTGGTGTGGTATTCGAGCGTGAAGCGCGTGCGGTCGTTGGCGCGTGCAAAGCCTCGCAGGCCTATGGTCTGCGTGTTCAGCTGCGCTATCTCGGTGAAGCCGTCGCCGTCGTGGTCGTAGCCGTCGCGCGAGCGGCTCTGTCCGTAGACGAAGAGGCCCATGTCGGTGTCGGGAGTGACCACGGAGGCGTTGACGGTGGTGTTGTTGTCCAGCGCTCCGCTCGGCCCCATGGAAATCAGCGTGTGGGCCAGCGAGGCCGAGTTGTCCTGCGGGTCGCGTGTGATGATGTTGATGGTACCGCCGATGGCCGACGAGCCGAACAGCGCCGAGCCGCCGCCGCGCATCACCTCCACGCGGTCTATCATGTTGGCCGGAATCTGCTCCAGGCCGTAGACACCCGTGAGGGCCGAAAACATCGGGCGCGAGTTCATGAGTATCTGCGAGTAGTGTCCGTCGAGGCCGTTAATGCGCACCTGCGTGAAGCCGCAGTTCTGGCAGTCGTTTTCCACACGCACGCCGGGCTGGAAGTTGAGGCCGTCGGCCAGCGAGCAGGCGCTCACGAGGTCGAAAGTCTTGGCGCTCACCACATTGACGAGCGACGAACTGTGGCGTCGCTTCAGCTCGCTTTTGGTGCCGGTGACCACCACCTGGTCGAGCATCATGGCGTCGGGGCGCAGAGCCACGTCGACGGTGTCGGTGCGTCCCGCCGCCAGGCGCACGTCGGTCTTATAGTCCTGATAGCCCACATACGAGGCCTGCAGCTGCTGCGTGCCGGCTTCGGCGCGCTCGAACACAAACACGCCTGCGGTGTCGGTCATGGCCGCGCGCGCTCCCAGGCGCACGGCGCAAAAAGGAATAACTTCGCGGGTATCGGCATCGCGCACGACGCCGTAGACCCCGGCTGCGGGCAGTGCCGCCGCCGAGAGTGCCGATGCTGCGAGGAGCGCCGGCACAAAAAATCGGATTCTCATAAATACGATTGAATGATTGTTGCGGGAAAAATATACGTCTGGCTTGCCCGTGAAGCCACACGCGGGGACGCGCACGCGCGCCGCATGCAGCCTTGCCCCGGGCGGGGCTCAGAGTAGCGCCGGAGGCGCCCGCAACGCGGCCACGCCCGCTGCGGCAGCCACCGCAGCCGCCGCCGTGCGGCACTCGTACTGCTCGCCGCAGCACTCGGCCGGCGACGGCACGTCGGCGCCGGCGCATCCGCTGTCGAAAGGCATGCCGCCCGCCACGGCGAGCGACTCAAACTGCGCCGACGAGTGCGTGTGGTGCCCCGAGGGCAGATAGGGGTGCGAGTGCGTGACCATGCCCGCAGGCCCGACATGCGTGTGCACAAACAGCGTGCGCCCCGCGGCGAAGGCCACGAAGAGCAGAAGCAGCAGTGCCGCGAAGCGTTGTCGGGTGCGTTCTTTCATTCAGGCCGCAAAGTTAGCACTTTTTCGGCCAAAAAGCAAACCATCGCGCGCGAGAGCCGTCGCAGGCGCCACAAAACATGTTGTTTGGCATTTCGGCTCAGTTTTTGACAGTTTTGTTTGCGAAGTTCGTTTTTTGTGAGTAATTTCGTATCATAGAACCGAAACCAACAAAATCCTTAACATAACCTAATGAGCTACCTGAAGTTTGACAAAAACCTGCTCATCAACCTTGACCAGTCGCTGACAAAGGAAATGCTGCGCACCAACCAGGCGGGCGCATACCACTGCTCAACGCTGCCGGGATGCAACACACGCAAGCAGCACGGCTTGCTTGTAATCCCCATCCCGGAGAAGGACAACAAAAACTACGTCCTGCTGTCGAGCCTTGACGAAACCGTGATTCAGCACGGTGCGGAGTTCAACCTCGGACTGCACCGCTACCGCGGAGGCGTGATGGCGCCCGCCGGCCACAAGTACATCCGTGAGTTTGACTGCGAGAGCGTTCCACGCATGACCTACCGTGTGGGCGGCGTTATCCTCACGAAGGAGAAGCTTTTCATCTCCAACGAAAACCGTATCCTCATCCGCTACACGCTGGTCGACGCGCACTCCGCCACCACCCTGCGTTTCAAGCCCTTTCTGGCCTTCAGGGAGAGCAACGCCCTGTGCGTGCAGAACGACGCCGTGCGCCGCGACACCGAACCGGCCGACAACGGCGTGGCAGCATGCCTCTACGACGGCTTCCCGACACTCTACATGCAGTTCAGCCGCAAGGCGCGCTGGGTGGCGGAAGGCAACTGGTACAACGGCATCGAGTACGTCAAAGACCTCGAGCGCGGCGTGCCCTACTGCGAGGACCTCTGGGTGCCCGGCTATTTCGAGGTGCCGCTCCGCAAGGGCGAAAGCGTCATCTTCTCCGCCGGCGTGGAACCCGTCAAGCCGGCGTCGCTCAAAAAAATGTATGAAAACGAAATCGCGTCGCGCACGCCGCGCAGCAGTTTCTACAACTGCCTGAAGAACGCCGCCAAGCAGTTCTACGTGCGCGACGGCGAGGACATGTACGTGATCAGCGGCTTCCCCTGGGGCGTGGTGCTGGCGCGCAACACCTTCATGTCGCTGCCGGGCCTCACTCTGGCCATCGACCATTTCGACGACTACCGCCGCATCATGGCCACCGCCCTGCGCGCGCTCGACGCCTTCCTGGCCACCGGCGAGAAGCACTCGCGGCTGCAGGGCATCGACCTGCCCGACATACCGCTGTGGGCCATGTGGGCCATGCAGCAGTACGACAAGAGCATGGGACGCGAGGAGGCCGCACGCATGTACGCCGCCGAAGCCGCCGGCATAGCCGACGCCATACTCGACAACACCCACCCCAACCTGCGCGTGGACCACACCACGGGCCTGATACACACGCTGGGCACCTCGACGCCCGCATCGTGGATGAACTCCATGATGCACGGACGCCCCGTGATTCCGCGCTCGGGCCTGCTCGTGGAGTTCAACGCCCTGTGGTACAACGCGCTCGTGTTCGCCGCCAAGCTCGGCGAAGCCGCCGGCATGCCCGCCGAAAGAGTGGCGCGCTGGACCGAGGCCGCCGAGAAGATGCGCCGCCCCTTCGCCGACACCTTCCTCAACGAGGCCGGCTACCTGTACGACTACGTGGACGGCACCTTCGCCGACCCCGCCGTGCGCCCCAACATGGCCGTGGCCATCGGGCTTGACTACTCGCCGCTCGACCGCCGCCAGCGCAAGGGCGTGCTCGACGTCGTCACCCGCGAGCTGCTCACGCCCAAGGGCCTGCGCACGCTCTCGCCCCGCAGCTACGGCTACCGCCCCTTCTATCTCGGCTCGCCCGAGGAGCGCGAGCTCGCCATGCACCAGGGCCCCGCGCGCCCGTGGCTCATGGGATTCTACGCCGACGCCTACCTGCGCGTGTTCGGCATGAGCGGCGTGGGCTACATAGACCGCATGCTCATAGGCTTCGAGGACGAGATGAGCCAGGGATGCATAGGCTCGCTCTCGCAGCTCTACGACGGCAACCCGCCCTTCGCCGGACGCGGCGCCGTCAGCCATGCCACCAACGTGGCCGAAGTGCTGCGCACACTCCGCACACTCAAAAAGCTCAATGTCTAATTTCCTATCCGACACCAATTATATATTATGAAAGCATTAATGTTCGGCTGGGAATTCCCGCCACACATCCTCGGCGGACTCGGCACCGCAAGCTACGGCCTCACTAAAGGCATGTGGGAATGTGGCGACATGGAAATCGATTTCGTAATCCCGCGCCCCTGGGGCGACGAAGACCGCAGCTTCGCACGCATCATAGGCGCCTCGCAGATACCCGTGGCATGGCGCGACGTCAACCGCGACTACGTGGCCCAGCGCATAGGCTCCGTCATGGACCCCGACCTCTATTTCCGCCTGCGCGACCACATTTACGCCGATTTCAACTACATGCGCCTCAACGACCTGGGATGCATCGAGTTTTCGGGACGATATCCCGACAACCTGCTTGAGGAAATCAACAACTACAGCATCACGGCAGGCGTCATAGCGCGCACCGTGCCGTGCGACATCATACACAGCCACGACTGGCTCACCTACCCCGCAGGCATACACGCCAAGCAGGTCACGGGACGCCCGCTCGTGATACACGTACACGCCACCGACTACGACCGCTCGCGAGGCAACGTCAACCCCACCGTGTTCGGCATCGAGCGCGACGGCATGCTGCACGCCGACCACATCATCACCGTCAGCGAGCTCACACGCCGCACCGTCATCGACAAATACGGCATCGACCCGGCCAAGGTGACCACCGTGCACAACGCCGTGGTGCCACTGTCGCAGGATCTGCTCGACATACGCGTCGACAAGGGCAAGGACAAGGTAATTACCTTCCTGGGACGCATCACCATGCAGAAAGGCCCCGAATACTTCGTCGAGGCCGCCGTCAAGGTGCTCCGCCTATGCCACAACGCACGCTTCGTGATGGCCGGCAGCGGCGACATGATGGACAAAATGATACGCCTCGCCGCCGAGCGCGGCATAGCCGACCGCTTCCACTTCCCGGGATTCCAGAAAGGACGGCAGGTGTACGAAATGCTCGCCGCCAGCGACGTCTACATCATGCCCAGCGTCAGCGAGCCCTTCGGCATCTCGCCCCTCGAAGCCATGCAGATGGGCGTGCCGAGCATCATCTCCAAGCAGAGCGGATGCGCCGAAATCCTCAACAACGTCATCAAGACCGACTACTGGGACATCGACGCCATGGCCGACGCCATACACTCCATCATCACATATCCGGCCATGTACAGCCAGCTGCGCGAGGAAGGCCTCAAGGAAGTGGCCCAAATCACATGGGACAAGGCCGGACAGAAAGTGATCGACATCTACAACAAAGTTCTCAACCGATAACAAGCCACACACCCCCAACATACGACCACAATGAAAGCCATTTGCTTCAATTTCGAAATCCACCAGCCGATGCGCCTCAAGCGCTACCGCTTCTTTGACATCGGCAACGACCACTACTACTACGACGACTTTCTCAACGACGAAATCGTAAGCCGTGTGGCCCACAACAGCTACATACCCGCCGCCGAGGCCCTCCTGCGCATGATTCGCGACACCAAAGGCGCCTTCCGATGCTCCATAAGCATCAGCGGCGTGGCCCTCGAGCAGCTCGAGCAGTATGTGCCCGAGTTCATCGACCTGCTCAAGCAGCTCGCCGACACCGGCGCCGTCGAGTTCCTCGCCGTGCCCTACGCACACTCGCTCGCATCGCTCGCCGACGCCGACGAGTTCGCCGACCAGGTGCGCATGCACTGCGACAAGCTGCACTCGCTGCTCGGCGTCAAGCCCAAGGTGATGCACAACACCGAGCTCATCTACGACGACGAGCTCGCGCCCAAGATTCTCGCCATCGGATTCAAAGGCATACTCACCGAAGGCGCCAAGCACATACTCGGATGGAAGTCGCCCAACTACGTCTACGCGGCCGCCAGCGCACCCAAAGTGCGCCTGCTGCTCAAAAACGACAAGCTCAGCGACGACATCGCCGCCCGCTTCAGCGACACCTCGTGGGACCAGTACCCCCTCAACGCCGACAAGTACATCGACTGGGTGGCAGCCACTCCCGCCGACGAGCAGGTGGTCAACATATGCCTCAACCTCGAAACCTTCGGCGGCTTCCACCCCGCCAACACCGGCATATTCCAGTTCCTTGAGGCCCTGCCGCGCTTCGCAGCCGAAAAGGGTGTGGAATTCCGCACGCCCTCGCAGGTGCTCTCCGTGCTCAAGCCCGTGGGCGAGCTCAGCGTCATGCACCCCATAAGCGGTGCCGACGAGGCGCGCGACACCAGCGCATGGCTCGGCAACGCGCTGCAGAACGAAGCCTTCTCCAAGCTCTACAGCGTGGCCGAACGCGTGCGCCTCTGCACCGACCGCCGCCTCAAGCAGGACTGGAACTACCTCCAGGGCAGCGACCACCTCTACTACATGAGCACCAAGCATTTCGCCGACGGCGCCGCACACTCCATGTTCAGCCCCTACGAAACGCCCTACCAGGCCTTCACCAACTACATGAACGTGCTGGCCGACTTCATAGTGCGCGTCGAGGAGCAGTACCCCCTCAGCATCGAAAACGAGGAGCTCAACTCGCTGCTCACCACCATCCGAAACCAGGCCACGGAAATCGAGGTGCTCAACAAGGAGCTCTCGTCCATGCGCAAGAACATCGAGCACTTCAACGAAGAGCACGCCCTGCGCCAGCCCAAGGCTGCCGACACCGACGCCGCAGCACCGGAAGCAGAAGCCGCGCCCAAGCCCAAAAAGGCCTGCGCACGCAAGGCTCCCGCCAAAAAGGCCCCTGCCGCCAAAGCAAAAAAATAAGCGCCGCAGCGCTTCGCACAAGTCAGGCCGCATCCCTCCGGGGGCGCGGCCTGATATTTTTTTCTCAAGGCTGCCGGGCGGCTTTCGCACGGCTTTCAGAACCGTTTATAAAAATAAAAAGAGATGTTTCACAACATCTCTTTCCAGACCTTTATCCTTAATCTAATACTATAAAAAACACACATGCAAAGGTAATACT
>CAMWTJ010000062.1 GCA_947177185.1 uncultured Porphyromonadaceae bacterium
AGCTCAAAGACTGACAGCCCCCGATTTAACAAAAATTGGGGAACGGGCTCTTATAGCACCTGTTTTAGAGGTTGAAATACCAAGTCTTGCCCTTCTTGTCGGTGAACATGTAGTCGTAGCCGCTGCGGTTGGAGTAGCGCGCGGTGTACGTGGTGCCCTGGTAGGTCACATACACGCCGTTGCTGTCGGTTTCCACGGTTGCGGAGTTGCCGTGCTTCATGTTGCCCACAAAGCTGTAGATACGCACACTGCTCGATGCTGTGGCGGAGGCACTCACGGCCAACGAAGAGTCAGAGGCTACTGCCACGGGGGCTACGCCTGCCGCGAGGATGGCAGCGATGCCCATTGCACAAATGATTTTCTTCATAGTTTCAGGTTATAATAAAGATGGTTAGAGATGTTATGATTTGATTTCCGACGCCGACGCGGCCGGTTCGCATGCCAGCTGCGGCGCAAGGATGTCGGAGATGCTGTCGACGGTTTCGATAGAGTTCAGTTCGCGGCCGCCGCCCTGCTCCCAGCCGTCTATGAAGTCGTTGATATGTCGGGAGGTGTCTTTTGTGCTCGAGCTTGCCAGCGCCATAGTGGCGAAAGCTACGAGTGTGAGCAGCTGAAGGAAGCGCGTGCGTCCTGCCGCCGGAGTTCTTTTTTCCATAAGAGTGTATAGATTGATAGTACTGAAATGTATGCTACAAGGTCCATTATATCGAATGTGCCCGGAACTATACCGACGCCCTGACAGCCTTCATGGACGAAAGGCAGCGCCACGGCGCAGCGGACAAGGATGCCCCGGGGCGGGGAGCCCGCAGGCATGAGCGCAAGCAGCGCGGCATACCACAGCGCGTCGGCGGCGTTGCAGCGGAGCACGCGGGCCACTACGCCCTCGCCCGCCGGCAGCGGCTCCGGCAGCCATGCCGAAAACGGCATCAGAAACACCGCATCGGGCCGGAACAGCACATAAAGCGACGCGCCGAGCAGCAGCATGGCTGCCGCAGCCGCTATTCGCATTGGGTCACATAAAACTTGTTTATATAGGCGTTCTGCACGTCCATGTCGCAGCTGTTGCTGACCTTCTTCACAGTCTTGCTGTCGGAGGCGGGAATGTACATCATCTCGCGTATCTTGCGCGTACCGCCGTCCTTCAGAGGCACCACGATTTCCGACACCACGTTTACGGCATAGGCGTTATGGTTGGTGAATACCACCATCACCGAGTTGTAATACCCATCGGATCGCGCTCCCGTGCCCTGTATCTGCGGTTCGACATTGCCGGCGGGCATGCACTGCCGCGCCGCTGCGGGTACGTACGCCGCCGCCAGAGCAAGCAAAAGACATGATAGCTTCTTTTTCATAGTGATAACTGTTTTGCAGGTTAAAGATTTCAACGGCAAAGTTAGCACCCGGCGCGCGCACGGCCACAGCGCCGCACGTAAACACATTATACGCAAGCGTAAAATATTTTTACTCTCCTTCGGCCAGGCGTTCGGAATAAAGCCTGAAGAAATCCACGTTGAGAGCTATCGATATACGCTCGAGCAGTTCGGTGTTGATGGATTTTTGGGCGAAAATATAGTACACATTTGGGCGCTGGCAATTGATTTTTCTTGCCAGCCATGCGGGAGTCCGCTCCTGTCGGGCGAGTTCCGCGCGTATCATCTCTCCTATGTGCACCATACAGCAAATGGACTGAACTACATTTATACATAATCCCGACCGAGGCACCGCCAAGCGCCCAGACAATGAGTATGCATAAGTAATCCAGCCCATATGCACGGACTGAACCACACTTCTGCTTATCCTCATTGTCCTGAATTTTTGGCGGTTTTCGGTTGGGGAGAATAAGAGCCGTGAAGCTCGTGTTATAAAGCGTTATGTTTCTTTTCTATTTCTTTTCTATAGGATATTTGCTTGTTTACGGGTTATGCGGCGCTTGCCACGCCGTATTGCAAAGGTAGCTATTTTACGATAAAAAACAAAACCGCGCGGTGCGGCCGAACCATCGGTGCAGCGCCGCCGTTATATATATGTATTTCAACTTTTGTTTATGAGTTCGTCACAAATGCTCGGCGCGCTGCTTCTTGCAGCCGCACATCTCGGCGCGCATGCCGGAAGCCTCGGCGACATCGCCGGCAGGCTTTCGGCCCGCGCGCTCTACAATGCCACCGCACGCTATGAGGTGCTCCTGCCGCAGAGCGAGGAGCCGGTGGTCTACGACATAGCCCTGCACTCCTCGCCAGCGGCCGCGGCCGACACTCTCTCGCCCTGCGACTACCTTATAGACTGGTCCATGGACACGCCATCGGGACAGAGCAAGGGCTTCAACGCCTACTTCGGCGGCCACCACTACCGCTTCCGCGACAAGCGCCTGCAGGAGTATCACCACGACGACGAGCCCGAACCCTTCGCTCCGGGCGGCCGCACCGAAGCCGGCGTGCAGTGTCAGGCGCAGTTCGCGTCGCTGCTGCCGGCTTTCGTGGCCGCGCAGCTGCGCGACATGCTGGCCGACAGCAGCTACACCTGCACCGTGGACGACACTCCCGGCAAGCCCACGGTGAGCGTGCGCGGCGTGCGCAGCTTCGGCGGATGCGACGCCCTGGAGTTCAGCTACACGTTCGGTCGCGACGACGGCCTCCCCGTGAGCGCGTCGTTCTGCTACAACCCCGGGCAGATGAGCGAGCAGACCGTCGACGTGCACTACGGCGCTCCCTCCGTCGACGCCGTGCAGGCGCCCCTGTCCGAGCCAATGCTGATGGCCATGTATCCCGAAGCGTTCACGCGCTACCGGCAGAGCAGCTACACGCTCGACAATCTTCCCGGCCGCCCGCTGCCGGCCATATCGGCCCCCACCCCCGGCGGCGGCCGCTACCACCGCGCCACGGGCGAGGCCTTCGGCCGGCCGGCCGTGGTGGCCATACTCGACGCCGAGGTGGAAGACTGCGCCGGATTCGTCGGCGAGCTGCGCCGGGCCATAGACGCCTCGCCTGCCGCGGCACAGCTCGTGATGGCCTTCACCAGCAAGCACGAAGATGCCATAGCAGGCGTCACGGGCACGCTGCGCGACGACGAAACCGTGCTGACCCGCGCCAGCGGACTGGCACGCGACTGCGGCGCCACAGCCACACCTGTGGTGCTGGTGTGCGACAGCAACGGCACCGTGCGCTACGTGCACACGGGCCGCAACAAAAACATCGCCTCGCTTGTTATGCAGGAAATAGCAATCACAGACTAACCACAAAACATCACGGCATTATGGAAACCATATACCTCAAAGGCACGCCGTGCCACACCTACGGATCTCTGCCCGAAATAGGCTCAAAAGCGCCATGCTTCACACTCGTCACGCAAGACCTCTCCGAGATACACTGCCTCGACTACCGCGACAAGCGCGTGGTGCTGAACGTGTTTCCGAGCCTCGACACCGATGTGTGCGCGGCTTCGGTAAGGCGCTTCAACGTGGAGGCGGCCGGCCTCGACAACACCGTGGTGATATGCGTGTCGATGGACCTGCCTTTCGCGCAGAAGCGCTTCTGCGCCGCCAACGACATCAACAACGTGGTGGTGGCATCGGCGTTCCGCTCGCCGCTGTTCGCTCAGAAATACGGCCTGCAGATTGTGGACGGCCCTCTGGCCGGCCTGCTGGCCCGCGCGGTGATAGTGATGGACGAGGACGACAAGGTGCTGTACACGCAGCTCGTCAGTGAAATCACCACCGAGCCCGACTACGGGGCCGCACTCGCCGCCCTCAAGACCCCCGAAATCGGGTGACGGCCTGACCGCCCGAAAGCGACGCGGGCCGACGCTCCTGCATGTAAGGAGCGTCGGCCCGCGCTGTCTGTCGCGTCGGTGCGGCGTCAGGCTATCACGCCGTATTTGCGGAACACTTTCTGAATCTTTTCAAGAGCCTCGGTCACCTGTTCTTTGGTGTGTGTGGCCATGAGGCTGAAGCGTATCAGGGTGTCGTGGGGAGCCACAGCGGGCGAAACCACGGGGTTGACGAAGATGCCGTCCTCGAGCAGGTCGTGGGTGATGGCGAAGGTCTTCATGTTGTCGCGCACGAAGAGCGGGATGATGGGAGTGGACGTGTTGCCTATCTCGCAGCCCATGTTGCGGAAGCCCTCGAGGGCGTAGTTGGTGATTTCCCAAAGGTGGTCCTGACGCCAGGGCTCCTCGATCATGATGTCGATGGCCTTGAGGGCGGCGGCGGTGGATGCGGGAGTGATGCTGGCCGTAAAGATATAGGAACGCGAGTGGTGACGCAGGAAGTTGGTCACCTCCTTGTCGGTGGCTATGAAGCCGCCGAGCGAGGCGAAGCTCTTGGAGAAGGTGCCCATGATGAGGTCTACGTCGTCGGCCACGCCGAAATGGTGGCATGTGCCGCGGCCGCCGGGGCCGAACACGCCTATGGAGTGCGCCTCGTCCACCATCACGGTGGCGTTGTATTTCTTGGCGAGGTCCACGATGGCGGGCACGTTGGCCACGTCGCCTTCCATGGAGAACACGCCGTCGGTGACGATGAGTTTCACCTTGTCGGCCTCGCAGCGCTGCAGCTGCTTTTCGAGGCTTTCCATGTCGTTGTGCTTGTATTTGAGCGACTGCGCGAAGCTCAGGCGGCGTCCCTCGATGATGGATGCGTGGTCCTGCTCGTCCCAGAGGATGTAGTCCTCACGGCCGCAGAGGGCCGACACTACGCCGAGGTTGACACCGAAGCCGGTGCTGTACACCATCACGTCTTCCTTGCCGATATATTCCGCCAGACGGTGCTCCAGCTGCTTGTGCAGTTCGAGCGTGCCGTTGAGGAAGGGCGAGCCGGCGCAGCCTGTGCCGAACTTGCGGGTGGCCTCGATGGCCGCTTCCTTGATGCGGGGGTCGTTGACGAGGCCCGTGTAGCAGTTGCTGCCGAACATCAGCACCTTACGGCCGTCGATATACACCTCGGTGTCCTGCTCGGAAGCGATGGCGCGGAAATAGGGATATACTCCTGCTGCCTTGGCTTCCTGGGGCGCCGTATATTTGGAAAGTTTTGCTTGTAAAAGCTTCATATTATGATTGGTTTCTTCAATTTTCGTATAATCGGATGCAAAGATAGCACTTTTCGCGCATTTATACGCACAATTTGCTAAAAATTACGAAAAACGGGCGCCGGTCTTCACATTTTTTAATACATGCGATTATCTATTAACGCGGCGCGGATGTCGGCGGCGCTGCTGCCGCGCGCTACCACGCACCCGGCGCTGTCCAGCAGGTACAGTCCGGGCGAGAACTCGGGCGAGTACAGTCCGCCGGCATACACGCCTTCGGTGTCGAGCGCGGCCGTCCAGCCGTCGGGCACCGCGGCCATGGCACGCGGCCACAGGGCGGCGTCGCCGTCGGCATAGACGGCGAGCACGGGCAGCTCGCGCGGCAGCACCGCAGGCAGCTCGGCGAGCGCCTGCGCGCAGTGGCCGCAGTCGGGGTCGAAAAGCACCAGCAGCAGGGGCGCGCCGCGGAAGCCGCGCAGCGAAACCTCGCTGCCGTCGGCCAGCCGCATGGCAAAATCGGCAGCCTGCGTGCCGGGGGCGTTCATGGCCATCTCCTCGGCCATGGCGGCCGCGCGCAGCGAGTCGGCGCACACAGCCTCCTGCGGCATGGCCGCAGCGGCTGCGTGTGCGAGCGCCAGCGCGAGCATGCAGTGTGCGAGCCGGCAGGCCATCAGAACTTGCGGATGCCCATGACGCTGCGCACCTCGGCCAGGGTGGCGGCGGCGCGCTCGCGCGCACGTTCGGCGCCCTGTGCCACCACGCGGCGCAGGTAGGCGTCGTCGGCCAGTATGTCGTTGACACGCTCGCGGATAGGTGTCGTCACGGCCAGGATATCCTCGGCGAGCTGTTTTTTAAGGTCGCCGTAGCGTATGGAGCAGTCGGCATACGCCTCGCGGAAATGGCTCACCACGTCGGGCGTGCTCGTAAGCTCAAGCAGCGTGAACAGGTTGGCCACGGGTTCGCTCATGGGCGAATTCGGCTCCTTGGGACCTTCGTCGGTGGTGGCGCGCATCACTTTCTTGCGCAGCACCTTGGGGTCGTCCACGAGGTATATGCAGTTGCCCTCGCTCTTGCCCATCTTGCCGCTGCCGTCAAGGCCGGGCACCTTCACGGGCTTGCCGCCGAAGTCGAAGTTGTAGGGCTCGGGGAACACCTCCACGCCGTAGAACGAGTTGAAGCGGCGCGCAAAACGGCGCGTGAGCTCAAGGTGCTGTTCCTGGTCTTTGCCCACGGGCACCTTGGTGGCTTTCTGGATGAGTATGTCCACGGCCATAAGCGTGGGATAAGTGAGCAGGCCGGCGTTGACGCGCTTGTTGGTGGCGGCGCCTATTATCTCCTTCTCGAAGGCTTCGTCGTCGTCGCCCTGCGCGGGCACACCTATGCCGAGGGCCTTGCGGGCCTTGTCCTTGAACGAGGCCGTGCGCATCAGCTCGCCGATGCCCACGTGCATGTTGAGCAGCAGATACATCTCCGCCACCTCAGGCACGTCGCTCTGTATGAAAATGGTGGATTTCTCGGGGTCGATGCCGGCGGCGAGATATTCGGCCAGGATATTTTTCACGTTGGCATGCAGCTCGCGCGGGTCGGGATTGGTGGTAAGGGCGTGCAGGTCGGCTATAAAAAAATTGCAGTCGTAATCGTCCTGCATGCGCACGAATTTACCGAGGGCACCGTAGTAGTTGCCCAAATGCAGATTGCCGGTGGAACGGATTCCGCTCAGCACTATTTCTTTCTTGTCTGCCATAGCTATATATTTTCTTATGGCACAAAATTACTCATTTACTCTGAATGGACCAAAAAAACCGCCGCATAAGGGTGCGCACACCTTCTGAAGCACTAATTTTAAATGATTTTTTCGGATTCAAACGTTTACATATCAGAAATAATCGCTAAATTTGCCTATATGAAACTGATAGAACTTAATCTGCAACGTATCCTGGACTTGTGTCGCAAGCATAAGGTCAAAACCCTTTCTGTCTTCGGTTCCATCCTCACGGATAGATTCAGCGATCAAAGCGATGTGGATTTACTCGTGGATTTTGAGCCTACAGACCATGACACGTTTGATTATGTCAGCAACTATTTCGACTTAAAGAATTCATTAGAGCAGCTGTTCAATCGCAAAGTAGACTTGATTGAATACGGCAAAAACCTCAACCCAATCTTCAAGGCATTGGTTGACAAAAAGAAACAGTTGATATATGGATGATTATATAGCCGTTTATCTCTATGATGTCAAACGAGCCATCGAGGAAGTCGAAAGCTATTTCGCGGACTATCCTATGCGTTTCGATGTCTTTGAAAAGGACTATCTACGCAGAAGTGCTGTTGAGAGAAAAGCGGAGATAATGGGAGAAGCCATAAACCGTATTTTGAAAATCCAACATGATTTTCCATTGCCCAATGCAAAAGCAGTGATTGACACACGCAACCGCATTATTCATGGTTACGATTCTGTAAAACCCGAATTTCTATGGAGTTTGGTGATACGTCATATTCCCGAACTCAAAAAAGACGTGGATAGAATCATTAACGAATATGGAATATCGCCTGAAACCATAGGACAGTAAATACTTTAAAGCTCCTGAAAACACTTGAAAAAGGGCGCGCACACACTTTTTCGGGAAAAAACTTGCGTGAGTGGAAAAAGGTGCGTACCTTTGCAGCGGGGTAAGTCCTGCACGGACAGCTCCCCGAGAATCCCCCAGGTCTTGACCGAAGCAAGGGTATCGGGTTGAGCGTCGCGATGTAGATAGCTT
>CAMWTJ010000063.1 GCA_947177185.1 uncultured Porphyromonadaceae bacterium
TATGACACCTCCCCAAGATTTCTCTCTCAAGAATTTATTCTGCTTTTATTTAAAAACACATAATATAAAACTACGTGGGGCTCTAGTGGCGGGCCGCGCCACTCTGTGTTGTCTGACGGTAGGAAGCTTATGCTTTGATGCGCTCCACGTAGGAACCGTCGCGGGTGTCGATTTTCACCTTGTCGCCGATGTTGCAGAACAGGGGCACGCGCACCTCGGCGCCGGTTTCCACCGTAGCGGGCTTCAGAGTGTTGGTGGCGGTGTCGCCCTTGATACCGGGCTCGGTGTAGGTGATTTCAAGCACCACGCTGGTGGGCATCTCGCATGTGAGCACGGTTTCGCTGGCTGCATGCACCATGGCTTCGCAGATGTCGCCGTCTTTCAGGAACTGTACGCCTTCGATGCTTTCACCGGGCACGATGATTTCTTCCCATGTTTCGGTGTGCAGGAAATGATATCCCATGTCGTCCTTGTAGGAGAACTGGTAGGGACGGCGCTCGATGCGCACTTCCTCGACTTTCACGCCGGAGTTCCAGGTTTTGTCAATCACACGGCCCGTGCGGACGTTTTTGAGTTTTGTGCGCACGAAAGCCGGGCCTTTGCCGGGCTTTACATGGAGAAATTCCACGATGAAAAAGTACTGGCCGTCGATGTCGAGGCACATACCGTTCTTAAAATCAGCTGTAGTTGCCATAAATTATTTTAGTATATCGTATTTTCTATTATTGTGCAAAATTACACAATTTCGGCCAATTCTGCAATGCCGATGGCGAACTTATGCGTCTGCGCCATTGTTTTTATATCTGAATCAATGCCAACTCTGATGAACGACCGCTTGTCTTACGAAGAAAAGAAGGATTTGCCTGACAGCATGTTCGGCTTGCCCGAACGCCGCGAGTATCCGATGCCCGACGCCGCCCATGTGCGCGCCGCCGAAGCATATTTCCGCTATTGCCCTGACCACCTGAAGCCTCGTCTGGCGCGCGCCATATTGGCAAAAGCCAAAGAATATGGCGTAGACGTACGAAGCCATGTCGTGCTGGCGGCAGCCGGCGAGGTTTGATTGCATAGAAATCACTTTGTTGTGCAACAATAGGCACAGTCTGACCCGAAATCGTTAAATTTGCACGTTTCAAAACCGTTCGGGACTCTGCTAATGTGTGTCCGAAGCAATGATATCATATAACTAAACAACATAATGACCGAAGAAATCGACTGGGCCTCTTTGCCGTTCGGCTATGTGCCGACCGACTACAACGTGCGATGCGTCTACAAAGACGGAAAATGGGGCGAGATAGAAATTAGTCAGTCCGAAACAATCAACATCCATATAGCCGCCACCGCGCTGCATTACGGCCAGGAACTTTTTGAAGGCATAAAGGCGTTCCGCGGCAAAGACGGTAAGATACGCATATTCCGGCTTGAGGAAAACGCCAAGCGCATACAATCGTCGGCAGAAGGCATCATGATGGCGCCTGTGCCCGAAGAGCTTTTCTGCAAGATGTGCAAGATGGCAGTGAAACTGAACGAGCGCTTCGTGCCTCCGTACGGCAGCGGCGCCTCGCTCTACATCCGTCCGCTCGAGATAGGTCTGTCGCCGCGTGTGGGTGTGGCTCCCGCGTCGGAATACATGTTCCTGGTGCTGGTATCGCCTGTCGGACCGTATTTCAAAGGCGGCTTCCGCAACACCAACATCTGCATCATGCGCGAATACGACCGTGTTGCCCCCAAAGGCACCGGGCGCTTCAAGGTGGGCGGCAATTACGCTGCTTCTCTGCGCGCAGGCCACCATGCCCACGAACTTGGCTACTCTGCCGTCTTGTTTCTTGACCCGAAAGAAAAAAAGTATCTCGACGAATGTGGCCCGGCCAATTTCTATGCAATAAAAGACGGCAAGTACATCACCCCCGCATCCGAGTCAATACTACCCTCAGTGACCAACATGAGCCTGCAGCAACTCGCAAAGGACATGGGCATCGAGGTGGAATGTCGCCACATCACCGTCGACGAACTGTCGGAGGTGAGCGAGGCTGCCGCATGCGGCACGGCTGCTGTGTGCTCCCCTATAGGCGAGATTGACGACCTCGACACGGGCAAGAAATATATCATAGCCAAAGACGGCAAGCCCGGCCCCGTGACCACCGCTCTATACAACAAGCTGAACGCCATCCGCCTGGGCGAGGAGCCCGATGTGCACGGATGGAACACTCTGGTAGAATAAACCGCACAAAAACATGTACGACGCGCGCGCTTGCGACTGGCAAAGTATCCTTGACGCATACTACCCTGCCGGCACGCCGCTTCGGTCGATAATCGAGGGCCATAGCCGGCAGGTAGCCGACATGGCCCTTGATATTGCCCGACGCAAAGGATTCAGCGAGGACGCAGACCGCATAGAGGCTGCGGCCATGCTGCACGACATAGGCATATGCCGCACCGACGCACCCGGCATACAGTGCTTCGGCCACGAGCCGTATCTGCTGCACGGCACCATCGGAGCCCGGATGCTGCGCGAGGCACACGCCCCGGAATGGGCTGCGGCGGTGGCGGAGCGTCACACGGGCGCAGGCCTGACAAGGAGCGATATCATTGACGCAGGCCTGCCTGACCCGGGCGAGGACCTGTGCCCGCGCACGCGGCTTGAGAGGCTGATATGCTACGCCGACAAGTTCTTTTCAAAAACACATGTGGGAGCCGCCCCCAAACCTGTAGAAAAGGTGGAGGCGGCAATGGCGCGTTTCGGAGCCGCAGCTGCGGAGCGCTTTAAAGCTCTGAGAGCGGAATTCGAATAAGAGCTACCACTCGAGCACAAACGCGCAGGCTGCAAGCTGCGCCGACACGGGCGGATGCAGCTTGGCAAGGCGTATGCGACCGCCGGATATCTGCGGCATGGCCGCCACAAGGGCATCCCTGACGCGCGCAGCAGCATGTTCGAGCAGGCGCGACGGCACCGACATTTCGCTTCGTATGATTTCTATAGCCGCGGCATAGTTTATGGCCGCGGCTATGTCGTCGGTACGCATTGCTTCGGAAGCATCGTAATCGAGCCTCACATCGAGCCGGAACTCACCGGGCACATCGCGTTCCATGGCATCGACGCCATGGAGCGCGCGTACAGTGAGCCCTTCTATCTCGACACTCGTTCGGAGCGCGTTCATCATCTGCGACGTTTTTGCTTCGTGTGTCCGCCTTTTTTTGCCTTGCCGGTGCTCGGGGCATGGTGCTTGCGCAGGGAGGCGCCCACAGGCTCGCCTGTTTCATCCACCAGCACAAAATCAAGCTGCTTTTTGGCGAGGTCGCAGCGCGCCACCTTCACCCGCACGGCATCGCCGAGGCGATACTTCATGCCGTTGCGCCGGCCCACCAGCGTGTAGTTCTTCTCGTCGAAATCATAGAAATCGTCGGCAAGGTCGCGCACAGGCACCAGGCCCTCGCACTTGTTGTCGTCGAGTTCCACGTACAGTCCCCACTCCGTGACGCCGGAAATCACACCGGCATAAACCTGTCCGAGATGGTCCTGCATGTATTCCACCTGCTTGTACTTTATCGACGAACGCTCGGCATTGGCTGCAAGCTGCTCCATGTCCGACGAGTGCTTGCACTCCTCCTCCAGGCGCTCCTGCGCCGTGGAGCGTCCTCCGGCGAGGTAGCGCGCCAGCAGGCGGTGCACCATCATGTCGGGGTAGCGTCGTATGGGAGAGGTGAAATGCGTGTAATAATCAAATCCCAGGCCGTAATGGCCGATATTGGTGGTGGTGTATATGGCCTTCGCCATCGAACGTATGGCGAGCGTCGACAGGAAATTTTCCTCGCCCTTGCCATGCACATCAGCAAGCATGCGGTTTATGCTCTTGTTGATTTCTGCGGCAGCGCCTTCGGTCTTTACCTTGTAGCCGAAAGTGCGCGCGAGTTTTGCAAAGTCAGAGAGGCGGTCGGGGTCCGGGGTGTCGTGCACGCGATAAACAAACGCCTTGGGCTTGCGTTTCCCTTCCGGGCGGCCTATCACGGTGGCCACAGTCTTGTTGGCCAGGAGCATGAATTCCTCAATCAGCTTGTTGGCATCTTTCGACTCCTTGAAATACACACCCACGGGGTGTCCCTTCTCGTCGATATCGAAACGCACCTCGGCACGGTCGAATTCTACGGAACCGTTGGCGTAGCGGTCTTTGCGCAGAATCTTTGCAAGACGGTCGAGCAGGAGTATCTCGTCGGCAAGGTCGCCTGTGCCGGTTTCAATCACATCCTGCGCCTCCTCGTAGGTAAAGCGCCGCACACTGCGTATCACAGTGCGGCGTATGCGTGAGTTGAGCACCCGTGCGTTGTCGTCCATCTCGAAAATTACGGAGAAGGCGAGTTTGTCCTCGTCGGGACGAAGCGAGCAAATGCCGTTGCTGAGATGTTCCGGGAGCATCGGCACCACGCGGTCCACAAGATAGACACTCGTGGCGCGCTCGCGCGCTTCCTTGTCTATGATGCTGTCGGGCTTCACGTAGTGTGTCACATCGGCAATGTGCACGCCCACCTCATAGCGGCCGTCGGCTATACGGCGCACGCTCAGCGCATCGTCGAAATCCTTGGCGTCGCGCGGGTCAATGGTAAATGTGACAGCCACTCCGCGCAAGTCCTCTCGTTCGGCCACGACTTCGGGCGTGATACCGGCGTCAATCTTGTCGGCGGCGCGCTCCACTGCCGCAGGATACTTGTACGGGAGTCCGTATTCGGCAAGTATGGCATGCATCTCGGTAGTATTGTCGCCGGTAGCGCCGAGCACATCCTCTATCTCGCCATACGGAATCTGCGAGTCCTCGGGCCAGTCGGTGATACGCACCACAGCCTTGTCGCCGTTTTTGCCACCGCGGAGCCGCTTGCGCGGAATCATTATGTCTGTGGCGAGATACTTTGAGTCGGTGACAAGCCTGCACCCGTGCTTGTCGACACGCAGCGTGCCTATAAATGTCTGCGGCTTGCGTTCGATTATCTCTGTCACTTTCGCCTCGGGCTCGCGGCCGCGTACTTTTGCGGCCACAGTGACCACCACGCGGTCGCCGTTGAGCGCGTGCATCGAATTTCGCTCGGCTATAAAAATCGGTTCGCCATCGTCGTCGGTGACCACGCTGTTCTTGCCGTTGCTGCGTCGCACAAACGTGCCCGTGGCCACCACATTGCGCTGCACGGGTTTGAAGCGTCCCGGCGAAACCTCAAGCAACACGCCGTCAAAAGCCAGCTCGGCGAGATACAGAGCGATGGCTCTGTGGTGGGTGCTGTTGCGTTCGCCGATAGCCGCAGCCACCTGTTTGTAATTGAATGTGGCGGCAGAAGCCGAGGCCACGTAGTTGTCTATCTGTTCGCGCAGGCCGCTTTCGTGTTTCTTTTTTGCTGTGCGTGTCATCTCGTTGAAAGTAATTGATGTATATAATATAACGCCCTGAGGCTGCAAAGCGTTCGCCTTTTGCCAAAGGTGCGCCACCCTTGCCGGGAAGCGCACCTCTTAAGCATTGTCAGGCATCGATATTGGCGTAGTTGGCGTTGGCCTCGATGAAATCTCTTCGCGGCCCCACGTCTTCGCCCATGAGCATGGAGAATATGCGGTCGGCTTCCGCAGCGTCTTTTATATTGACCTGCTTGAGCATGCGGTGTTCGGGGCTCATGGTGGTGTCGCGCAGTTCCTGAGCGCTCATTTCACCAAGACCTTTGTAACGCTGCACCGTGGTGCGGTCGCCGTTGCGCAGTATGAACTGCTGCACCTGCTGGTCGGTCCAGCAATATTCCTCCACCTTGCCGCGCTTGCACTTGTAGAGCGGCGGGGTGGCCAGATAGAGGTAGCCCTGCTCAATTACGGGACGCATGCGGCGGAAGAAGAACGTCATGAGCAGCGTGGCTATGTGGCTTCCGTCCACGTCGGCATCGGTCATGATAATAATCTTGTGGTAGGCCAGCTTCGACAGGTTCGCCTCCTTGGGGTCGTCCTCGGTGCCGATGGTCACACGCAGCGCTCTGAAGAGGTTGGTGATTTCCTCATTGTCGAATATGCGGTGCTCCATGGCTTTTTCCACATTAAGAATCTTACCGCGCAGAGGGAGGATGGCCTGGAAGGAACGGTCGCGTCCCTGCTTGGCGGTTCCGCCTGCGGAGTCACCTTCGACAAGGAACAGCTCGCAATCTTCGGCCGTACGGCTGCTGCAGTCGGCAAGCTTGCCGGGCAGGCCGCCACCGCTCAGCGGCGATTTGCGCAACACATTTTTGCGTGCGTTGATGGCCGCATGTCGGGCCTGGGCGGCGAGCACCACTTTCTCCACAATGGTCTTGGCCTCACGCGGGTTTTCTTCAAGATAGGCTCCGAGAGCGTCGGCCACAGCCACCTGAACAGCACCAATCACCTCGCTGTTGCCGAGCTTGGTCTTTGTCTGGCCTTCGAACTGCGGCTCCATAACTTTCACGGAAACCACCGCTGTAAGACCTTCACGGAAATCGTCGCTCGCGATTTCCACTTTGGCGTTCTTAAGAAGATTGTTGTCTTCGGCGTATTTCTTAAGAGTCGACGTAAGGCCGCGGCGGAAACCCGTAAGGTGCGTGCCGCCTTCTATCGTATTGATGTTGTTGACATACGAATACACGTTTTCGTTGAACGTGGTATTATACGTCATGGCCACCTCGACAGGGATGCCCTGACGCTCGGTGGAGAGATGTATCACATCGTTGATCAGCGACTCCTTGCTGGAATCAATGTACTCCACAAATTCGCGCAGGCCGGTTTCGCTGTAGAACGACTCGGTGCGCGGGTTACCGTCTTCGTCAAGCACGCGCATGTCGGTAAGGCGCAACACGATGCCGGCATTAAGGTAAGCCAGGTCGCGCAGACGCTTGGCCAGCGTGTCGTAGTCGTATTCAGTGACCGTAAAGATCGATGCGTCGGGCTTAAACGTTATGCTGGTACCGGTGCGGGTGCTTTCGCCTTCCACACGCAGCTCGGTGGTGGGCTTGCCGCAGCTGTACTCCTGCACGTAGGCTTTGCCGTTTCGGTGCACCTCTGCGCGCAGATATGTCGACAGAGCGTTGACGCAGCTCACGCCTACGCCGTGCAGACCGCCGGACACTTTATACGAACCTTTGTCGAACTTGCCGCCGGCATGAAGCACCGTGAGCACGACCTCGAGGGCGCTTTTATGCTCTTTCTCGTGCATGTCGACAGGTATGCCTCGACCGTCGTCGACCACCGTTATGGAGTTGTCGGCGTTTATGGTGACATCAATATTGTGTGCGTAGCCGGCAAGGGCTTCGTCTATGGAGTTGTCCACCACCTCATACACCAAATGGTGCAGGCCCTTGGCGGAAATGTCGCCTATGTACATCGCCGGGCGCTTGCGAACGGCCTCCAGGCCTTCGAGCACCTGAATATTACTGGCGCTATATTCCTCTTTTTCTTCAGCCATGTTTGGTTTTATCTTTTTCAAATTAAAATAGCATACAAAATTACGAAATTATCCCCACCTTTCCAAATTTTGAAGGCTCTTTCGTGCGCGTGCGCGTATATAATAAAGTGCCGTTGATATTTTGCCAATTTGCCTCTCCGACACGCCAAAATTTGCGCCAAAAAAATCGCACCCGTATATCAACGCATATCAATGCATTGTGAAAAAATCGCATTTTTTCTTTAAAAAAAGTTGTTCTAAAATTTGGAGGATTCAAAAATAGTGACTAACTTTGCATCGCTTTTGAGAAACACGGGGTGTAGCTCAGTTGGTTAGAGTACGCGTCTGGGGGGCGTGAGGTCGCTAGT
>CAMWTJ010000064.1 GCA_947177185.1 uncultured Porphyromonadaceae bacterium
CCCCCGCCACACACCATACACTCACCAAACACCCACCCCGCAATGAACAAAGTCATACTCATGGGATGCACAGGCACCGACCCCAAAATGCGCTACGTACAGACACGACTCGTGGCCGAATTCACACTCGCCACCAACGAGCCCCCATACACCACACCCGAAGGCGTCACCATGCCCGAACGCACCGAGTGGCACAACATAGTCATGTGGGGACCCGCAGCCGAATTCGCCGAAAAATACATACGCAAAGGCTCGCGCCTACTCCTCGAAGGAAAAATTCGCACACGCACCTGGGAAGACCGCAACGCCATCAAACGCACCACCACATACATCTACGTCGACACCTTCGAACTCCTCCCCCGAGCCTCACAGTGAGCACCGCGCCTCTCCCCACGTATCATATTTACCCCCGCCGCGTACCATAGCCCCCGTTTTCAGCCATATAAATTTGCATATTCACACACAATACCTATCTTTGCGCCCGAAAAATACACCTTAACAGTGCCACAAACCGCACCCGCACCATGAAAACACTACGAATAGCAGCCATAGCCGCAGCAGCAGCCTGCGCCCACGCCGCACCCGCACAGCTCATCATCAACGAGCTCATGCAAAGCAACATCGACTGCATTATGGACGACCTCAACGAGTTTCCCGACTCATGGGTCGAGCTATACAACGCAGGCACCGATCCCGTCGACCTCTCCGCCTACGCCATCGGCGTCAAAGAACAGCGCTCCAAAGCCTACACACTGCCCGCAAGCACCCTCGCACCGGGCGCCCACGCCATAGTCTACTGCGACAAAGCCGAGCAGGGCATGCACACATCCTTCCGCCTCGAGTCAGGCAAAGACGGCGCCGTCTACCTCTTCCGAGGCGACGACATCGCCGACTGCATCACAGGTATGAAAAAAATGCCCGCACCCGGCATAGCCTACGGACGCACCACCGACGCCGCCGACACATGGGGCTACCAGCACACACCCACCCCCGGAGCGCCCAACTGCGGCACCACACTCTCCAAGATACTCGGCGAACCCGTGTTCAGCCACCCCGGACGCGTCACCGCCGGCGGCAGCGCCATCACACTCACCGTCACCGCACCCGACGACGCACCCGCAGGCACCGAAGTGCGCTACACCATCGACGGCACCGAGCCCACAGCCCAAAGCCCGCGCCTCGACGGCCCGCTGCAGATAGCCCGCACCACCACCGTGCGCGCACGCCTCTTCTGCCAGGGCTACCTCTCGCCGCGCTCCACCGCGCAGAGCTACATATTCTTCCCCCGACAGGTCACACTCCCCGTAGTGGCCATGACCTGCCCCGACGAATACTTCTACGGCGACAAGACAGGCATCTACGTCGACGGCACATACAGCAGCCAGTACAAAAACTACGAATTCGACTGGCGACGCCCCGTCAACCTCGAGATATTCGAAAAGCCCGGCGAGCAGGCCGTCGTCAACCAGCTCTGCGAAACACGCGTCAAAGGCGGAGCCTCCCGAGGCAACGCACTCAAATCGCTCGTGCTATACGCCAACAAACGCTTCGGCACCAAACGCTTCGAGCACGAATTCTTCCCCGACCAGGCCCCCGGACTCACCGACTGGAAATCAATCGAACTGCGCAACGCAGGCAACGACTTCGACTACCTCTACTTCCGCGACGCGCTCATACAGCGCATGATGGGCACACACACCGACATCGACTGGCAGCCCTACCGCCCCGCCATATTCATGATCAACGGCCAGTACAAAGGCATGCTCAACATACGCACACGCACCAACGAAGACCACATCTACACCTTCTACGACGGACAGGAAGACATCGACATGTTTGAAAACTGGTGGGAACTCAAGGAAGGCGACTGGGACAACTACAACGCCTTCAGAGCCTTCTACACCGAAACAGGCCACACCTACGCCGAATTCGAGCAGTGGATGGACACACGAGAGTTCGCCAACATCATGGCCATGAACCTCTTCTACGACAACAAGGACTTCCCCGGCAACAACATAGTCATGTGGCGCCCACGCGAGCAGGGCGGACGATGGCGCTGGATAGCCAAGGACACCGACTTCGGACTCGGACTCTACAACGCCACCCCGCAGTTCCGCACCTTCGACTGGATCTACAACCCCTCCTACGACCCCGACCACGCATGGGCCAACCAGCCCGACCACACGCGCCTCTTCCGCCGCCTCATGGACACGCCCGAGTTCAAGACCATGTTCATCGACCTCTGCGCCGTCTACATGGCCGACTTCATGAACGCCCCCGCCACCATAGCCGAGATGGACCGCATGCGCGCGGCCATCAGCTACGAATACCCCCACCACCGCAAGCTCTTCAACGAATGGTGGCCCGACTACAACGACGAATTCACCAAAGCCAAAAACTGGATAACGGCGCGCACACCCTTCTTCTACAAGCACATGGCCGAATACTTCAGCCTCGGCACGCCACGCACCGTCACCATCGACGCCGGACGCACCGACCAAGTGCGCCTCACCGTCAACGGCATCGCACTGAGCGGCCGCTCCTTCGACGGACAATACTTCGAGGGACGCGAGCTCCGCGTCAGCGCCGACGACGCCGACGGCGCACCCGTGGGCGCATGGAAAGTGGCCGTCACCCGCAACGGACAGACCACCGCCACCGACCACACCGGCACCACCCTCGCCATCACCATCCCCGCAGGCGCACAGGCCGTGGCCATCAGCTCCGTGCCCGGCAGCGCCGGCATGGCACGCGTCGAGGCACCCGCCGACATCGACCCCGCCGCGCCCCTCGACGCCTACGACATGCGCGGACGCCGCCTCGGCACCTTCAGCGGCAGCGACGCCGCACGCGCCGCCCTCGCCCCCGGCATCTACGTGTTCCGCCAGGGCAGCGCCGCAGCCAAGGTGGCCGTGCGCTGACCGCACGCCGCCCGCCACCCCAAAAACCGCGGCACAGCGCGAAAAAAGCGCCATGCCGCGGTTTGTGCGCAAAAAAATTAGTAACTTTGCGGCATGGCAGACGTTAGACCCAAAAAAGCCCTCGGGCAGCACTTCCTGACCGACCTCGGAGTGGCGCGGCGCATAGCCTCCACCCTCGACGCCGCCCCGGGCCTCCCCGTGCTGGAGATAGGCCCCGGAACGGGTGTGCTCACACAGTTCATACTCCACGACGGCCGCGACCTGCGAGTGGTGGAGATAGACACCGAAAGCGTGGACTACCTCCGCGCCCACGTGCCCGCACTCGACGGACGCATCATCGAGGGCGACTTCCTGCGCCTGCCGCTCGACACCATGTTCGGCGGACGCCCCTTCGCCCTCACCGGCAACTATCCCTACAACATCTCCTCACAGATATTCTTCCACATGCTCGACTACCGCGCCCTCGTGCCCTTCTGCTCGGGCATGCTGCAGCGCGAGGTGGCCGAGCGCCTGGCGGCCCCTCCCGGCACCAAGGCGCGCGGCATACTCAGCGTGCTGCTGCAGATGTGGTACGACGTGCGCTACCTCTTCACCGTGCCGCCCGGCGTGTTCAACCCGCCGCCTAAAGTGCACAGCGGAGTGATTGAGATGCGCCGCAACGGCCGCACCGACGCCGGATGCGACGAGGCCCTGTTCAAGACCGTCGTCAAGACCACCTTCGGGCAGCGCCGCAAGACCATACGCAACAGCCTCCGAGGCCTGCTGCCGCCCGGCGCGGCCATGCCCGACTCGCCGCTGCTGGCCATGCGCCCCGAGCAGCTGTCGGTAGAGCAGTTTGTCGAACTCACCCTCGAGGTGGAAAAACTCCGCAGCAAATGAAGGAATTCACCCCCGAATATCTCGAACAGATACGCGACATCATAGGCAGCCGCGACGACGAGGCCGCACGCACGGCTCTGGCCGACCTGCATCCGGCCGACATCGCCGAGCTCTATCAGGACCTGGACATCACCGAGGCAGAGTACCTCTACAGGCTGCTTGACGACGAAACCGCCGCCGAAGTGCTCATGGAGCTCGACGACGACGACCGCCACAAGCTGCTCGAAGCCATGCCCGCCGAGATGATCGCCAAGCAGATAGACCATCTCGACACGGACGACGCCGTGGACCTCATACAGCAGCTCGACGAGGAAGACCGCGACGAAATCCTCTCCCACATCGACGACGTGGAGCAGGCCGGCGACATCATAGACCTGCTCAAGTACGACGAAGACACCGCCGGCGGCCTCATGGGCACGGAGATGCTCGTCGTGAACGAAAACCTGTCGATGCCCGAATGCATCAAGGAGCTGCGCGCGCAGGCCGAGGACATGGACGAGGTGTACTACGTCTACGTGGTCGACAACGACTACAAGCTGCGCGGCGTGCTGCCTCTGAAAAAGCTTATCACGCACCCGTCGGTGTCGAAAATCAAGCACGTCATGGAGGAGGACCCCGCGTGCGTCAAGGCCGACACGCCCATCGACGAGGTGGCCCACGACTTCGAGAAATACGACCTGGTGGCCATGCCCGTGGTGGACAGCATCGGGCGCCTGCTGGGCCGCATCACCGTCGACGACGTGATGGACACCGTGCGCGAGAGCAGCGAGCGCGACTATCAGCTGGCGAGCGGTCTTAGCAGCGACGTCGACGCCGACGACTCCATACTGGCGCAGACCAAGGCGCGCATCCCGTGGCTGCTCATAGGCATAGCCTCGGGCATACTGGCGTCGGTGATACTCAGCGGCTTCGAGGTGCAGTTGCAGGCCGTGACGGCCCTGGCGCTGTTCATACCCATCATAGGCGGCACGGGCGGCAACGTGGGCGTGCAGGCCTCGGCCATCGTGGTGCAGGGCCTGGCCAACGGCTCGCTGGACATAGGCGAGTTCTCGCGCCAGCTGGGCAAGGAGGTGCTCATAGGGCTGCTGAACGCCACGGTGATATCGTCCGTGATACTGGTCTACAACCTTGTGATGATGCCCGCGCAGCTGGCGGTGACGCTGAGTGTGGCCGTGTCGCTGTTTGCCGTGGTGATGTTTGCCACCATCCTGGGCACGGTGGTGCCTCTGACGCTTGAGAAACTGCACATCAACCCCGCTCTGGCCACGGGCCCGTTCATACAGATCAGCAACGACATCGTGGGTCTGATGATATACGTGGGCATCTCCACGTGGTTTCTGCACATGTTCGGCGTGTGATGCCGCGCGTCGGACTCTTTCGGGGCTGCGGGTTAAACTTTCGGCACATGATAAGTCTTATATATAGTATGAAGACACTGAAACAACGCATATGGCCGGTGCTGGCGGTGGTCGCGGCACTGGTGTGGGCGGCATTTCCGGCCCACGGCGCACTGAGCGCCTCGCAGCTGCTGGAGCGCTGCGCCGACAAGCTGCGCGAGGCGCCGTCGGTGTCGGCGCGCTTCACGCTGTCGGCTCCCGACGGTTCGCGTGCCGACGGCGACATATTGCTGTCGCGCGAGCGTTTCCGGCTGACCACGCAGGGCCTGCGCATATGGTTCGACGGGCGCACGCAGTGGACGGCCTATGCCGCCACGCGCGAGGTCAACATCACCGAGCCTACAGCCGAGGAGCTGCTGACGGGCAATCCCTTCGCCATAATCACGGGCTATGCCGGCAAGTATGCCTGCCGCCTGCTGCCCGGTAGCGGCGCTGTGCGCGATGTGGAGCTGACGCCCCGCACGGCGGGCGGCGATATCCGCAAGGCGGTGCTGTCGGTGGACACGCGCACGCTGTGGCCCGTGCGGGCGGTGGTGACGCTGAGCTCGGGCGCCACGGTGTCGGCCGCCATCCGCGACTGCGCCACGGGCGGCAAGCCTGCGGCGTCGGTGTTTGCCTTTGCCGCGTCGGCCCTGCCCGGCTATGAGATAGTAGACTTACGTTAACGCACAAATCAGAATTCAAGTTATGACAACCCATACCAGATGCCTTATAATAGGCAGCGGCCCTGCGGGCTACACTGCCGCCATATATGCCTCGCGCGCGTCGCTGAGCCCGATAGTGATAGAGGGCCCGCAGCCCGGCGGCCAGCTTATCACGACCACCGAGGTGGAGAATTTTCCCGGCTATTTCGACGGGGTGCAGGGTCCGAAACTGATGGAGGACCTTCGCGCACAGGCGCTGCGCTTCGGCGCTGATATCCGCGGCGGCATAGTGAGCGATGTCGATTTCAGCGGCCGCGTGAAGCGCGTGACCACGGCCTCGGGCGAGGAGTTCACGGCCGACGCCGTGATAGTGTGCACGGGCGCGGCGGCCCGCTACCTGGGCCTTGCCGACGAGCAGAAGTATCTGGGCCTGGGCGTGAGCGCCTGCGCCACGTGCGACGGCTTTTTCTACCGCGGACGCACGGTGGCCGTGGTGGGCGGCGGCGACACCGCCTGCGAGGAGGCTCTGTATCTGTCGAACCTGGCGAGCAAGGTCTACCTTATAGTGCGCAAGGACTACCTGCGTGCGTCGAAGGTGATGCAGCAGCGTGTGCGCGAGAAGGCCAATATCGAGATTCTTTTTGAAACGGTGACGATGGGTCTTTTCGGCGACGAGGTGCTCGAGGGGGCGCATCTGGCGGCCCACAGTGGCACCGACAACGAGAATTTCTACGACATCGCCATCGACGGCTTTTTCCTGGCCATCGGCCACCAGCCCAACACTGAGGTGTTCGTCGGCAAGCTCGACCTCGACGATGCCGGCTTCATCAAGGTGGCCGCTCCCGGCACTGCCACGAGCGCCGAGGGTGTGTTCGCCGCCGGCGACGTTGCCGACCCCCACTACCAGCAGGCCATCTCGGCCGCCGGCATGGGCTGCCGCGCCGCTCTGGACGCCGAGCGCTACATCCTTTCGCTGGCCTGAGGCCGAGGCCGAGGCTGAAGGCCGCCGGGATGCGGCTGACGCCGCACCCGCACCCGATATCCACGAACCGCTGCCGGACTCCCGGCGGCGGTCGGTGTTTTCAGACGGCTGGGGCTCGCTGTCCCAGAAACTGGTGCGGGTGGCTGCTGCGAGCAGGAAGGTGTCGTAGTCGGCGCGGGGGCGCTGCGGCTGCTGAGCGGGGGTGGCATAGTCGGAGAGTGAGAAGTATGACATGGCTGCGTGTGTATTATGGTTTATGCCGCAAAGTTAGCACAGCCCGCGCGGGCTTTTATCTACTTTTCCGCACACTCCGCCCACCCGCCGCCTCCGCACGCGTGCGCGGGCCCTGCCTCGCTATCTGTCGTGGGCGGCTGTGGGCCGGGTCGCCACAAGAAATCGGTGTCCTGACGGACACCTGCGCCGTGTGTATGTCTATCCGTGCACATCCTCCGTCCTGCGGACGCCGTATGTACACGGCTATGAGGAATCGGTGTCCTTCGGACACCCTGCCGCCAGTAGGGCGGCCCTCTCTGCCATGGTGGGGCGGGGTCGCCACAAGAAATCGGTGTCCTGTCGGACACCTCGCTGCGTGTATGCCTGTCCGTGCACATCTCGCGCGGGCCCTCTCGGGCCTCCCCGCTCGATGTACACGGTTATGAAGAAATCGGTGTCCTGCGGACACCCTGCCGCCCGTAGGGCGGCTTCGCGCTGCCTGCTCCTCTGCGCTTCCTGGCGGCGTGGCTGTGGGGCGGGGCGGCGCGGCGCAGGTGGGCGCTCTGCTCCTCCACTCTGCGGGTAGGGGCCTGCTCTACCCTCGCGGGGCGCGGTGCGGAGG
>CAMWTJ010000065.1 GCA_947177185.1 uncultured Porphyromonadaceae bacterium
GGAGCTCAGGTCCTCAGGCCTGGCAGCAAGTGCTTTTGCCCAATGATCAATCTCACACCGCTGCTCAGGCCCGTCTTCGCACGCCGCGTGCGCGCCGCACAGTCCTGGCAAGGCCGGATACGCGAGGTGCAGACACGCCAGCTGCTCGGCCTCCTGCACACCGCCCGCCGCACCGCCTACGGCACCCGATACGGCTTCGACCGCATACGCTCCTACGCCGACTATGCCGCCACCGTGCCCGCCACCGCCTACGCCGACCTGCGCCCGCACATCATGCGCATGATAGACGGACAGCCCGACATACTGTGGCCCGGCCGCTGCCGGCGCTTCGCCCAAAGCTCGGGCACCAGCGACGGCAAGAGCAAATTCATACCCGTCACGGACCACTCCCTGCGCCTCAACCACTACCCGGGCGCACGCGACACCGTGGCACACTACCTGCACCTGTATCCCGACAGCCGCATCTTCAGCGGCAAGGCACTGATACTCGGCGGCAGTTTCGCCAACGAACTCACCGGGCTGCCCCCGCACGTGACCGTGGGCGACCTCTCGGCCAACCTCATCGACGCCATCAACCCCGCCGTCAACCTCCTGCGCGTGCCGTCGCGCGACATCGCGCTCATGGCCGACTGGAACAAAAAACTCCCCGCCATAATCGAAGCCGCCTCGCGCTGCGACATCACCAACATCTCCGGCGTGCCGTCGTGGTTTCTCACACTGCTGCGCCGCGCCCTTGACACCTGCCACGCCGCCACCGTGCACGACATATGGCCCAACCTCGAGGTGTTCTTCCACGGAGGCATCTCCTTCACGCCCTACCGCGAGCAATACCGCGCCATCACCGACCCGGCGCGCATGCGATATCTCGAAACCTACAACGCCTCGGAAGGCTTCTTCGCCGTGCAGGACTTGCACGAGCCCGGCACCATGCGCCTGCTGCTCGATACCGGCGTATTCTACGAATTCGTGCCCCTCGGAGAGCCCGACACGGCGCACCCGCACGCCATACCCGCCTGGGAAGTGGAACCCGGGCGCACCTACGCGCTGCTGATCACAGCTCCCAACGGCCTGTGGCGCTACGCCATCGGCGACACCGTGCGCGTGCACTCGGCCGACCCGCTGCGCATCAGCATAGCCGGCCGCACGCGCAGCTACATCAACGCCTTCGGCGAAGAACTCATGGTGCACAACGCCGAGGCGGCCATAGCCGCGGCGGCCGCCGCCACCGGCGCACAGGTGCTCAACTACACGGCCGCCCCGGTCTACCCTGACGCCACACACCGCGGGCGCCACCAGTGGCTCATAGAGTGGGCGCGCGAGCCGCACTCCACAGCCGCCTTCGCCGAAGCGCTCGACACGCAGCTGCAGAGCCTCAACAGCGACTATCAGGCCAAACGCACGGGCACCATATTCCTCGACCCGCCCGCCATCACCACCGCCGCACCCGGCCTTTTCGACCGCTGGCTCGCATCCACCGGCAAGCTCGGCGGACAGCGCAAAATACCCCGCCTGGCCAACGACCGCACCATCATGGACACCCTGCTCGGGCTCATGCACACCCCCTGACACACAGCCCGAAGCGCCGATTATACAAATCGGACACTTTATCGCACAGCGTGGAAAACATTATTACGCGCAGAAACGTTAATTTTGCACAACGTTTCAACTACATCATAACCACAAGCGATGAAACCACGCGCCATCATACTCACACTATGCGCCCTCGCATGCGCCGCCGCAAGCGCCACAAAGCCCGAAGCCGACACCCAGCTGCCACCCGCCGGCTCCGTGCTCACACTGCAGCAATGCCGCGCCACGGCCCTGCAGCACAACAAGACCCTCGGCAAGACACGCATGCAGATACAGGCCGCGCAATACCAGAAAAAAGAAGCCTTCGCGGCCTATCTGCCGGCCATTGATTTCGCCGGCGGATACGTCTACAACCAAAAAGGCATATCCATACTCGACAAAGACCAGTATCTGCCCGTCGAAACCTTCAACCTGCAGAAACAGGCCTACGAGATGGGACTCGTAAAAAATCCCATGACAGGCGAGCCGCTGCAGGTCAACGGACAGTACATACCCGAACAGGTGGCCCTGCTGCCCAAAAGCGCACTCGAGTACGACCTCCACAACGTGTTCTTCGGAGCCGTCACGCTCACGCAGCCCATATTCATGGGCGGCAAAATCGTGGCCATGAACAAAATCACGGGCTACGCCGAAGAGCTCGCACGCGCCATGCACGACAGCCAGGCGCAGGACATAATATACGCCGTCGACGCGGCCTACTGGCAGATAGTTTCGCTCAAGGCCAAGGAACGCCTCGCCGTGAGCTACGTAGCGCTGCTCGACACACTCAGCCACAACGTGGGCCTGATGCTCGAGCAGGGCGTGGCCACACAGCGCGACCGCCTCGCCGTGGACGTGCGCCTCAACACCGCGCAGGTGGACCTCACGCGCGTGCAGAACGGCCTGACGCTCTCGCGCATGGCGCTCGCGCAGCTCTGCGGCATGCCCGTCGACACACCCTACACGCTCGCCGACGAGGACGCGCCCGCCGCCCTGCCCGCCACAGCCCCCGCCCACAGCTACGACATGCACGACGTGTATGCGCATCGCCAGGACCTCCGCGCGCTCGAACTCGGCGCACGCATCTACAGCGAGAAGGCCAACGTGGCGCGCGCATCCATGATGCCCAACATCGCGCTCATAGGCACATACTCGTTCTCCAACCCCAACCTCTTCGACGGATTCAAAAAGCGCTTCAACGGCATGTTCTCCGTAGGAGCCATGGTCACCATACCCATATGGCACTGGGGCGGAAACTACAACAAATACCGCGCCGCGCGCGCGCAGGCCGACGCCGCACGCTTCGACCTTGAAAACGCACGCGAGCTCATCAGCCTCCAGGTCAGCCAGGCCGCCTACAAGGCCACCGAAGCCCTCAAGACATACCGCGCCACGCAAGCCAACCTGGCCAGCGCCGACGAAAACATGCGCTGCGCCGACCTCGGCTTCCGCGACGGCATCATGACCATCGACAACGTGATGGAAGCGCAGACGGCATGGCTCAAGGCTCACAGCGAAAACATCGACGCCCACATCGACGTCTACCTCTGCGACGTCTACCTCTCCAAGACTCTCGGCAATCTCGCCTACTGAACCCACACAACGACAAAACCAACCTCCAACACATAAACACCACCACAACATGTCCGGACAAAACACCACCCCCGACACCACACAGCAGCAGCGGGAAAACAAAGTCCTCCTCATAGCACTCGGAGCCCTCATAGTCCTCGTGGCCGCACTTGCCATAGTAGGATTCTGCTTCCTCGACAAACCCGACGAAATACTCGAAGGGCAAGCCGACGCCACATCCGTACGCATCTCCGGCAAACTGCCCGGACGCGTAGTCGACATATACGTGCACGAAGGCGACACCGTGCACAAAGGCGACACGCTCATACACATACACTCCTCCCTGGCCGAAGCCAAACTCGCGCAGGCCGAAGGTATGGAAACCGCCGCATCGGCGCAGAACCGCAAAGTCGACGCCGGCACACGCCGACAGATAGTGCAGGCCGCCGCCGACATGCTCGCGCAGGCACAGGCCGCCGAACAGCTCGCGCAGAAAACCTACACGCGCCTTCAGAACCTCTACTCGCAAGGCGTGGTGTCCGAGCAGAAACGCGACGAGGCTCTCGCCGCCTACCAGGCCGCACAGGCCGCACGCAGCGCCGCGCAGAGCCAGCTCAGCCTCGCACGCGACGGCGCACAGAAAGAAGACAAGACCAGCGCCGCTGCCATGGTGGAAGTGGCACGCGGCGGAGTGGCCGAGGTGGAAAGCCTGCTCGAGGACCAGTACCTCACCGCGCCCTGCGACGGACAGATAGACCAGATATACCCCGAGGTGAGCGAACTCGTGAGCCTCGGCGCGCCGCTCATGAGCATACTCAAGCTCCAGGACAAATGGATCACCTTCAACGTGCGCGAAGACCTCCTTCCACAGTTCCGCATCGGGCAGGAAATCGAGGTTATGATACCCGCCCTCGGCGAAGAACGCGTAAAGGCACGCGTTTACTACAGCCGCGACCTCGGCAGCTACGCCACATGGCAGGCCACTAAAAGCGTGGGCGAGTGGGACAGCAAAACCTTCGAAATCAAAGCGCGCACACTCCAGCCCCTTCCCGACCTGCGCCCCGGCATGACAGTAGTCTACTTCAAAAAATAAGCTCCCCACCCCCATGCTCCCATCGCTCCGACGCGGAATAGCCACACTCGCCACACGACGCATCTACATCGTCATGATGATCGTCGTGCCCATGGTATTCACATTCTTCTTCACCGACCTAATGCACCGGGGACTCCCGCAGAAAGTGCCCGTAGGCATAGTCGACATGGACCGCTCCGCGCTCTCACGCCGCGTCGTGCGACAGCTCAACGCCGAACAGCTGATCGACATCACCACCGATGCCGACAGCTATGCCGACGCAATCGCACGCGTGCGCCGGGGCAGCATATACGGATTTTTCTACATACCCGCCGACTTCCAGCGCCGCACACTCGCCGGCGAGAAACCCACGCTCACGTTCTACTCCAACATGAGTGTCTTCGTGCCCGGCTCGCTGTCGTACAAAGGCTTCAAGACCATAGCCGTCACCACGGCCGGACAGGTGGTGGCCACCACGCTCCAGAGCGCCGGCCTCGACCCGGGCTCGGCCGAGGCGCTGCTGCAGCCCTTCGGGCAGGACATACACCCCATAGGCAACCCCTGGCTCAACTATTCCATCTACCTGAGCCAGTCCTTCATACCGGCCATGATGGCACTGCTCGTGATGCTGGTCACGGCGTTCAGCATCACCGTAGAAATCAAGCAAAACACCTCCCCCGAGTGGCTGGCCACGGCGCGGGGCAACATCATAGTCGCACTCACCGGCAAGCTCCTGCCCCAGACCATCATATTCTCCATCGTGGGCATAGCCGCGCAGTCGGTGCTGTTCGGCTACCTGCATTTCCCCCTCCACTGCCATCCCGCGCGCATCATACTGGCCATGATACTCCTGGTGATAGCCTCGCAGGCTTTCGCGCTCATAGTAGTGGAGTGGCTGCCCAACATGCGCCTGTCCATGAGCGTGCTCTCGCTCATAGGCATACTCACCTTCTCCGTGGCGGGATTCTCCTTCCCGGTCGAAAAAATGTACGGTGCCATAGGCATCTTCGCCCACATACTCCCCGTGCGCTACTATTTCCTGATTTACATCGACCAGGCACTCAACGGCATACCGCTCTACTACTCGCGCCTCTACTACGCCGCCCTGTGCGTATTCCCGGTGCTGCCGCTGCTCGGACTCCCGCGCCTGCGCCGCCGCCTCGCGCGCCCCGTCTACGTGCCCTGACCCGCCACACCCACTCCACAAAACCCACGGCCACATGAAATTCTTCCACAACATATTCCGCGCCTGGCGACACGAAACATACCTCGTGTTCACCGACATAGGCGTGCTCCTCTTCTTCTTTTTCCTGCCACTGGCCTACCCCATAGTCTACACGCTCATCTACAACCCCGAGATAGTAACCGAAATACCCACCGTAGTCGTCGACCGCTCCCGCACGGCCGAAAGCCGGCAGCTGGCGCGCGCACTCGACGCCACGCAAAGCATACACATCACCGGCTATGCCGCCGACATGCCCGAGGCACGCCGCGCACTCGCACAGAAAGAGGCCTACGGCATCATAGAGATACCCGCCGACTACGCCCGCAACATAGGCACGGGCCGCCCCACCACCATGTCGTTCTACTGCGACATGTCGCTGCTCATACGCTACCGCCAGTATCTGCTCGCACTCACCGACGTGCGCATGGACCAGACCATGACCATCACCGCGCAGCGCGTCAGTCAGGGCGGCCTCCCCACCACCACCGTCAGCGGTCTGCCGGTCGACCAGCACGCCTTCTTCATGGGCGACCCCACGCAGGGCTTCGCATCGTTCATCATACCGGGCATCGTGGTGCTCATACTCCAGCAGAGCCTCCTGCTCGGCATATGCATGGCTTCGGGCACCGCCGCCGACCGGCGCCGGCGCAACAACGGCCGCGACCCGCTCGCCTGCCACACGCCGGCCGTAGCCACCGTGCTCGGCAAGGCGCTGTGCCACACCATGATATTCCTGCCGCTGGCCTACTACATACTCACCTTCATCCCCCATATGTTCCGCCTGCCGCAGCAAGCCCACGTGGCGCAATACATGCCCATGATGCTGCTCATGATACTCGCCACGAGCTTCCTCGGACAGACGCTGCGCATCTTCGTGCGCGAGCGCGAAACGTCGCTGCTCGTGCTCGTGTTCACATCGGTGGTGTTTCTCTTCCTCTCGGGCCTCACATGGCCGCGCTATGCCTTCAGCCCGTTCTGGAAAGCCGTCAGCGACTTCATACCTGCCACATGGGGCCTGGAGGGCTTCATACACATGAACGGCAACGGCGCCACGCTGGCCGACACGGCCTCCAGCTGCATCCCCCTGGCGCTGCTCGCCCTGCTCTACTTCCTGACCGCCCTCGCCCTGCGCAAAGCCCTCGCCCCCCGCGGCCTCCGCTCCACAACAAATCGGTGTCCTGCGGACACCCGCGCTGACTGACGCCTTTCCGTGCACATCTCGCTGCACCCTGCGGGCCGCTCGATGTACACGGTTACGAAAAATCGGTGTCCTGACGGACACCACCTCGCCTCTCCGCACCCCCATCTGCCACCATACTGCGCCGCCTCCACGCCTCCTACGCCTGGAGGCGGCGCGCATCTCTCTACCTCTCACATGAACGGCAACGGCGCCACGCTGGCCGACACGGCCTCCAGCTGCATCCCCCTGGCGCTGCTCGCCCTGCTCTACTTCCTGACCGCCCTCGCCCTGCGCAAAGCCCTCGCCCCCCGCGGCCTCCGCTCCACAACAAATCGGTGTCCTGCGGACACCCGCGCTGACTGACGCCTTTCCGTGCACATCTCGCTGCACCCTGCGGGCCGCTCGATGTACACGGTTACGAAAAATCGGTGTCCTGACGGACACCACCTCGCCTCTCCGCACCCCCATCTGCCACCATACTGCGCCGCCTCCACGCCTCCTACGCCTGGAGGCGGCGCGCATCTCTCTACCTCTCACCATACTGCACTGCAGGCGGCTGCAGAGCCCCTGCTCCACAACAAATCGGTGTCCTGCGGACACCCGCACTGACTGACGCCTTTCCGTGCACATCTCGCTGCGCCCTACGGGCCGCTCAATGTACACGGTTACGAGAAATCGGTGTCCTGACGGACACCCCTCGCCTCTCCGCACCCCTATCTGCCCCCATACTGTGCCGCCTCCACGCCTCCTACGCCTGGAGGCGGCGCTGCATCTCTCTACCTCTCACCATGCTGCACCGCAGGCGGCATGGGAGGCGATACTGCCATGCTCTGACGGAGCCGGGGCGGCGACACAGAGATGCGGGGGACGCGCATAGGCGCTGCCATAGCTCTCTACAGAGTGCCCGCACGCGGAGCTGCGCGGGGGCAGCACCACCACGTGGGCAGGCTTGCCGCGGACAGAGCAGGGGCGGCGGCGCAGAGA
>CAMWTJ010000066.1 GCA_947177185.1 uncultured Porphyromonadaceae bacterium
TAGCTCAAAGACTGACAGCCCCCGATTTAACAAAAATTGGGGAACGGGCTCTTAAAGGTTGCGTCAGGCGGCAGTGGCGCGCTCGAGCCAGCGCAGCATGGCGAACATGGCGCCCATGCTCACCAGGCACACGGCCAGGAACACTGCCCAGGCCACCCAGATGGGATACTGGTTGTAGATCAGCGGGCCTATCCAGAGCAGCAGGTTGCCCAGAGCGGTGGCGCCGAGCCACAGACCCTGGCAGAGGCCCTGCAGATGGCGCGGAGCCACCTTCGACACGAAGCTCAGACCCAGCGGCGAGATGAACAGCTCGGCCACCGTCATGAAGAAGTAGTAGAGGATGAGCACCCACCAGCCGGCTTTAACCACGGGAGCACCCTGGGCTATGAGCGAGCGGAAATCGGTGCCGGAGGGATAGTCCATCACCAGCGAGAACACCATCAGGAACAGGTAGGCGATGCCGGCCAGGCCCATGCCGTAGGCTATCTTCTTGGGCGTGCTTATCTCGCGTCCGCGGCGGCTGAGAGCGCCGAATATGAGCATGATTACCGGGGTGAGCACTATCACGAAGAAGGGGTTCACGGCCTGCCATATCTCGGGAGCCACGGCGGTGGTGTCCACGAAGTCGCGGGCAAAGAGGCTCATGGACGTGCCGTTCTGGTGGAACGAGAACCAGAAGAAGATGGCGATGCCCAGCACGGCGAAGAGGGCATACATGCGCTGGCGTATCTCGGCAGCCATGGCGCGGCGCTCCTCGGTGCTCATTTTCACGCTCTGCTCCTTGGCTTTGGCAGCAGGGGTGGGGAGGCCCTTCTTGGTGGCGATGAAGATGGTCAGCGAGATGAGCATGGCGGCCACGGACGCGATGAACGAGTAGTGGATGCCCGTGTTGAACACGTTGAGATACTGCGTGCAGAATTCCTGCAGCTGCGTGGCCTGCGTGTAGCCCACGGAGGTGGCCAGGGCGTAGAGCTGGTCTATGTTCTCAGTGGCGGGAGAGCCCGTCACGCTGAGGAACTGGTGGCACATGGCGGGGAAGTCGGCGTTGTACACCATGCCGTTGTAGTCGAGCCACCAGCTGCGCAGCATGGGAGCCACGAAGGGGGCTATGAGGCCGCCGATGTTGATGAACACGTAGAATATCTGGAAGCCGGAGTCGCGCTGCGAGGCGTAGCGGGGATTGTCGTAGAGCTGTCCGACTATGGCCTGCAGGTTGCCTTTGAACAGGCCGTTGCCGAAGGCTATGAAGAACAGGGCCAGCGCTGTCACGCCGAGCAGCATGTCGGTGTTGCTGCTTGTGGCCATCACGGGCACGGCGAGCACCACATAGCCCAGGGTCATGATTATCAGGCCCCAGATGATGGTGCCTTTGTAGTTCTGTGTGCGGTCGGCTATGGTGCCGCCCACGAGGCTGAGCACATAGATGCCGGCGTAGAACACCGAGTAGATGAGAGCGCTTTTCTCTTCGCTCAGGCCGAACTTGCTGCACAGGAACAGAACGAGCACGGCGTTCATGATGTAGTAGCCGAATCGTTCGCCCATGTTGCTCAAGGCGGCGGGGATGAGTCCTTTGGGATGGTTTTTAAACATAAGCGGAGTGTTTTGTGGTATTTGGTTTTACATATATTGTCCGGTGTCGGCGCCGGCTTCGGGCATCCTCCCCGGCGGGCTTTACTTGCCTTGCGCGGTCTTGAAGGCGAGCGCGTACACGCGCATCTGCTTCACCATGGCCACCAGGCCATTGCTGCGCGTGGGCGAGAGGTGGCGCGACAGCCCTATCTCGTCTATGAAATGCAGGTCGGAGGCCAGGATTTCGTCGGGCGTATGGTCCGACAGCACGCTCACCAGCAGCGATATGATGCCTTTGACTATGATGGCGTCGGAGTCGGCGCGGAAATGCACGCGTCCGGCGTCGTCGAGCGTGGCGTCGAGCCACACGCGGCTCTGGCAGCCTTCTATGAGGCGGTCGGGGGTCTTGATTGCGTCGGGCAGCGGCTCGAGAGCGTTGCCGAGGTCTATGATGTAGCCGTAGCGGTCCATCCAGTCGTCGATGTCGGCGAATTCGGCCACAATCTCCTGTTGTCGTTCTTCTATAGTCATTTCTCTTTGTATATTAGGCTTAAAACGGTGTGCCCCGCGGCGCGCAGCGTGGCGGGGTCTATGTTGTCCATATTGTCGGCATGCGTGTGCCACACGGGCGCGAAGGAGCCGGTGGCGGGGTGCATGTGCTCTATGATGTCGACAGCGGGTATGCCGGCGCGCGACACGTATATGTGGTCGTCGACCACGGCTCCGCCGGTGGCGTCGACGAAGATGTCGCCGTAGCCCAGCGCGGCGGCTTCGGCCCACAGTCTGTCGACCACGCGCGCCGCCGCGGCGTCGCTGAACTGCTCGCGGTGGAAGCGCGCGCCCGCTCCGCCCACCATGTCGAGCAGTATGGCGTAGGCCGGCGCGGTGCTGCCGCGGTAGGGGTCGGTGCCGAACCACGCCTGCGTGCCCAGACACCACGTGTCGGCGCTCTCGTCGGTGCCGGCGGGCGCTATGGCGTCGGAGTAGCCGCTGTCCTCGCCGTCGACAAACAGCATGTCCACGCCCACCCGCGCGGGGTGGCGGCCCAGCGCGCGCGCTATCTCGAGCAGCACACCCGTGCCGGAGGCGCCGTCGTTGGCGCCCGGTATGGGCTGCATGCGCCGCGCGGCGTCGGCCTCCATGTCGGCCCAGGGGCGTGTGTCGTAGTGTGCGAGCAGCAGTATGCGCCGGCGTCCGTCGTCGGCCCCGAAGCGCGCAAACACGTTGCGCAGCCGCAGCGGCTGTCCGTCGAAGCGCCGCGCCTCGGCCTCGTGTATGGCGGTGCTGTCGGCGCCGTAGCCGTCAAGCAGGGCGGCTATGCGCTCCGCACACTCGCGCGCCGCGTCGCTGCCGGGCGTGCGCGGCCCCAGCGCCACCTGCTCGGCCACGCGGGCGTAGGCCGAGTCGGCGCAAAACAGGCTGTCGGCCGCTCCGCCGTGCGCGCCCTCGCCGGCCGGCGCCGCGTTGCTGCCGGCCGAGCATGCGGCCAGTGCCGCCGCCAGGGCTGTCGTTATGGCGAGTGCTCTCATTTGTGCGGATAGTCGATGCTGTAGTGCAGGCCGCGGCTTTCGTGGCGCTCCTTGGCCTGCCGCATTATCAGGTAGCCCACGTTTATGATGTTGCGCAGCTCGCATATCTCGCGCGAGGCCTTCGAGCATTTGAACAGACGCTCCGTTTCCTCGTAGAGTATGTCGAGGCGGTTCCACGCGCGGTCCAGGCGCAGGTTGCTGCGCACTATGCCCACGTAGGCGCTCATTATCTGGTTCACCTCGCGGATGCTCTGCGTTATGAGCACCATCTCCTCGGGGTGGCGCGTGCCTTCGTCGTTCCAGTCGGGGATATCGGTGCGGAAGTCGGTGTGGCCTATGGCCTCCGACGCGTGCCGCGCGGCGGCGTCGGCATACACCACGGCTTCTATGAGCGAGTTGCTGGCCAGGCGGTTGCCGCCGTGCAGCCCCGTGCACGAGCACTCGCCCAGCGCATAGAGATGGTTGATGGAGCTGCGCCCGTCGAGGTCCACCTTGATGCCGCCGCACAGATAGTGCGCGGCAGGCGCCACGGGTATGTAGTCGCGGGTGATGTCGATGCCCAGGCTGAGGCATTTGGCGTAAATGTTGGGGAAGTGGCGGCGCGTTTCGTCGGGGTCTTTGTGCGTCACGTCCAGATACACGTGGTCGTCGCCGTACTGCTTCATCTCGCTGTCGATGGCCCGCGCCACGATGTCGCGCGGAGCGAGGCTCAGCCGCGGGTCGTACTTGTGCATGAACTCCTCGCCGCGCAGGTTGCGCAACACCGCGCCGTAGCCGCGCATGGCCTCCGTGATCAGGAAGCTGGGGCGGTCGCCGGGGTGATACAGCGCCGTGGGGTGAAACTGTATGAACTCCATGTCGCGCACCGTGCCCTTGGCGCGGTACACCATGGCTATGCCGTCGCCCGTAGCCACGAGGGGATTCGTCGTGGTGGTGTACACAGCTCCCACGCCGCCCGTGGCCATCACCGTGGCTTTGGCCAGGAACGTGTCCACCGAGCCGCTGCCCTGGTCCAGCACATAGGCGCCGTAGCAGTCTATGTCGGGTGTGCGCCGCGTCACGATGCGTCCCAGGTGGTGCTGCGTGATTATCTCTATTGCGAAATGGTTCTCATACACGTCGATGCCCGGATTGGCGCGCACGGCCTCTATGAGGCTCTGCTGTATCTCGAAGCCGGTGTTGTCGGCATGGTGCAGGATGCGGAACTCCGAGTGCCCGCCCTCGCGGTGCAGGTCGTAGGAGCCGTCGGCGGCCTTGTCGAAGTCCACGCCCCAGCCCACGAGCTGGCGTATCTGCTCGGGCGCGCCCTTCACCACCTGCTCCACAGCCTGCGGGTCGCTCAGCCAGTCGCCGGCCACCATGGTGTCGTGGATGTGTTTGTCGAAATCGTCGACGGCGAGATTCGTCACCGACGCCACGCCGCCCTGCGCCAGGGCCGTGTTGGCCTCGTCGAGGGAGGTCTTGCACACAAGGGCCACACGTCCGCGCGAGGCCGCTTTAAGAGCAAAACTCATGCCGGCTATACCTGAGCCGATCACAAGGAAATCGTAGCGATGTGTCATTATCTTTCGATTATGATTTCTGATATTCTGTGGGCGACATGCCCGTAAGATGCTTGAAATATTTGCCGAAAGCCGACTGGTTGGAGAAGTTCAGCGCATACGCCACCTGCTGTATGTTCTTGCCCGAGTAGCGCAGCATGTTCTTGGCCTCCATCAGCACGAACTCGTCGATCCACCGCGCCGCGCTGCGCCCCGTGGCCTCCTTCACCACGAGCGACAGATACTTGGGCGAGATGTAGAGCTTCGAGGCATAGAACGCCACCGAACGCTCCTGGGCGTAGTGCGCCCGCACGAGCTTCAGAAAATCGCCCACATAGGCCATGCGCGGGTTGCGCTGACGCTCCGACTCCGAGCGCTCGCCGCTGTGCACGCGCCTGTACTGCAGCTTGGCCAGCTCATATATCAGGGCGCTCACCAGGCTCGAACCCGTGCTCATGGCCAGCTGCTGCGGAGCGCTGTCGCGGCAGTTGCGGCGCAGGATGCTCAGATAGTCCTCCATCAGCTGCATCTCGGCTTCGCTCACGCCTATCACGGGCGACACCTTGTCCACCATCGCCGGCAGATTGAACGCCGACATATTGATGTTGATGCTCTGCAGAAAGCGCTGCGACATGAACAGCACATACCAGTCCGACTCGCGTATCTGCTCCGTGGTGGCACGCATCCGGCACGACGGATTCAGCACGCACACCGCCGGACCCTCGGCCGTGAATTGGTCCATGTTCAGCTCCAGGTCTATCCTGCCCGTGCGCACGAATAGCATCGTCATGCCGTCCATGCGCATCGCATAGTCCATCGTCCCGACGTTCATGGTCGAGTTTTCGTCGAAATGAGCCACCAGGTAGGCGTCGTCCATCTGGTCGTAGTCGCTCATTATGGCTTTTATGCCCGATATAAGGTCGAAATTAATAGTCTGTTCCATTCTTAAACGACAAAGATAGACAAAACCACCGACAAAAGCGCCGTTTGGGCATCAAAATTGTCCTTATTAGCACAAAAAAATCAGTTTGCAGCAAAAAAATCCTCAAAAATTTGCACATGTCGGAAACTTGTACTAATTTTGCACTGCTTTTGCGGGATATCCCGCTTAGGCGGCTTGATTCGCTAGCTCAGCTGGTAGAGCACAACACTTTTAATGTTGGGGTCCTGGGTTCGAGCCCCAGGCGGATCACTAAAACAGACATAACCACTGGAGAGGTGGGTGAGTGGCTGAAACCACCGGTTTGCTAAACCGACGATGGGAGCAATCCTATCCACGAGTTCGAATCTCGTCCTCTCCGCAACGAAGCTGCAAGTCCTCCGACTTGCAGCTTCGTTGCGTTTGGCCCCTCCGCTCCGCGGCCGCTCAGGCGAACCACTCGGGCTCGAGGCGGCGGCTGTTGTCGCGCACGAATTTCCATCCGGCCACGCGGTACAGCAGGCCGCCGAGGCTGCGCGCGTCCTGCGGGCAGCTGCCGATGCACCGGCAGCACGTGATGCACTTGGAGCCGTCGGTGCTATGCGGGTTCTGCGGGTCTATGGCGCCGGTGGGGCAGAGTGCGGCGCCGTGAGGTCGTGCGTCGTGTGTTCTTTCCCAAGGCAGGCGGCCGGCGTTTCGGCCACCTCGGCCGTCGTGCCCGACGGGCTGAACGTGAAGCTGTGTATCATAATCGTGGTTGTGTGTGCGTGTGTGCGTCAGTAGTCGCGCGGGCCGAATATGGCGCTGCCCACGCGCACCTCCGTGGCGCCGTGGGCCAGGGCTTCGCGATAGTCGTCGCTCATGCCCATCGACAGCGTGTCGAAGCCGCGCAGGTCGGTGGCCGTGGCCGCTATCTCGTCGCGCAGCCGCCGCAGCGTGGCGAAATCGGCGCTGATGCGCGCCGTGTCGTCAGTGTTGGTGGCCATGCCCATGAGGCCGCATATGTGCGTGGCGCGCAGCTCGCGGTAGGCGCCGCGGCGGAAGTAGTCCAGCAGCGCCTCGGGTGCGAAGCCGCTCTTGGTGTCGTCGGCGGCCACATGGGCCTCCAGCAGCACTCGCTGCACCGTGCCGCGCTCGGCCGCCAGACGGTCCACGAGCCCGAGCAGAGCCTCCGAGTCGATGCTCTCTATCAGCGCCACGCGTCCCACCAGGGCCTTGGCCTTGTTGCGCTGCACGTGGCCTATGAAATGCCACTCCACGTCGGCCGGCATGGCCTCTATCTTGGGCAGCAGCTCCTGCACCCGGCTTTCGGCAAACACGCGCTGACCGGCCTCGTAGGCCTCGCGCAGCGCCTCCACGGGGTGGAATTTCGACACCGCGGCCAGCACCACCCCCGCCGGCAGCGTGCGCCGCACGGCATCGAGGCGTGCCGCTGTGCCGCCCGCCGTCACTGCTTGCCGGCCTCCTTGGCGCCTTCGGCCATCGGGGCCACCTTGTACACGTCCATGAGCGGAGTTTCCGTGATGCTCTGTATCTCGAAGTCGGCCATCGTGCCCTTCATGCCTTCCATGAAGCCGTCGAGCGCGCTCTTGAAGTTGCCGGCCTGCACCAGTATCAGCGTCGACGCCTTCTTTTCGGCGCCTGTCTTCTCGTCTATGGTGATGAAAGCCACCTTCACCAGATAGAAGCGGTCGGCATCGTCGGCCTCGTTCCAGAATATCTCGGCTATCTTGGTGCGCTTCACGGCGCTCACGCTGAACTCGCCGCTGATGTAGGGGCGGCGCTCCTCGGTGATGCGGGCCTCGGCCTCCGTGAAGCTCAGGGCGTCCACCAGATAGGGTTCGTTCACTTTCTTCACCGCGCCGTTTTCCATTGTCTTGTCGTAGCGCACCTTGCACTCAAACCAGTTTGCCATTATCGTGTCTGTTTATTTGTAGTATATATTATATAATAATGTGTGCC
>CAMWTJ010000067.1 GCA_947177185.1 uncultured Porphyromonadaceae bacterium
AAAGATGGAAATTTCTCCATCGCTGATTCTGGACAATCTACAAATCCTCGATTAGCCAGATGGAATTATACTTGTTTAAGCTCTGCTTCGGCAGGGCTTTTTTTGTACCGAAATCAAATGAGAACAAGCTCCTCCGCCAATACATCCCCAAAAAGTCAAATTTCAATGATTTCACTGACCTCTACATCAAGAACATCGCAGCTATTCTTTTCTGCAAAGGTAAAACTTTTTCTTATTCTAACACAGGTTTATTACCATGCGCCGGGGCTGTGGCGATTGCGGAGTGCGCAAAAAAAGCGAACTTGGATTTTGCTCCAAATTCGCCTTGGGTGGAGTATAGCGGACTCGAACCGCTCACCTCGACACTGCCAGTGTCGCGCTCTAGCCAGATGAGCTAATACCCCGGTTTTGCGATGCAAAGGTACGTGCATTTTTTGAATTATGAAAATATTTTGCTGAAATTTAATATTAGTTAGCACTGCGCATCTATTTTTAACACATTGTACCTCAGCTAATAATTTGATTGAAAACAGGTCCAAAATTACGCCAAAACAAATAATTTGTAAGAAAAATGGCAATTTTTATAATATTTTTATTTATTTTTGCACTCGAAAGACACAACCAAACCAACCATATTACTGAATGAAAAAGATTTTTACTCTTATCGGCGCCGCCATGTGTACCGCGATGGCGGCCAACGGCGAGGTGCTGCTCAACGATTCGTTTGCCTACTCGCCCGGGGCTCTTACCTCGCAGGGCACATGGGTGATGAGCGGCAGCACGGGCACTTATCCCATCAACGTGACTGAAGGCTCGCTCACACGCGACGGCTATCAGCCCGACGCATCGGGCAACTGTGTGAAGATATCGATGGACATGGGCAAAAGCGCCCTGCAGTCGATATTCGCACCCGTGGGCGGCGACGCGCTGTCGGGGCCGGTGTACTACTCGGCGCTGGTGCGTGTCGACGATTTCCCTGCCTCGCTGGGCAAGCCCGGCGCCATTATCTCCCTCACCGGCAAGAACAGCTACAGCGGCGAGATGGGCGACGCCATCACCGGCTCGGAAGGCGGCGGCCTCTTTGTGAAGAAAGGCTCGGCCGACGGCACGGCAGTGTTCGGCATCTCGCGGGCGTCGTCGCCCAACGGCGTGACGGCCACCTACGTGGTGTGGGACGACACTGACATACCCGTGGGCGAAACGGCCCTTGTGGTGGTGTGCTACAGCAGCGGCGACGGCACGGCCGACGACACCATGGAGCTGTACGTCAACCCCGCCGACGCGTCGGCCACGGCCGATGTGACCATCGGCGCCAACAACACTGTGGACGAAACCCTCTGCGACGTGCGCGGCATACAGCTGTGCCAGCGCTCGGCGCTCACGAGCAAGAGCCCGCTGTGCACCGTCGACGAGCTGCGCGTGGCCACCGACCTCGAAGGCATATTCTCGGGCACCACGGCCCCGGTGAAGGTGCCCAACGTGACGCTCTCGGAAAACCCCGTGGACTTCGGACAGGTGTACTGCAACGTGCCCGTTTCGCGCACGCTGCGCGTGATGGCCACCGACCTTGAGGACGACATCACGCTCACACTCGGCGAGTCGGGACAGATTGAGCTCTCGGCAGCCACCATCGCGCGCGAAGCGGCCATGGCCGAAGGCGGAGCGGAACTCACGGTGACACTCTCGGCCGTGGAATCGCGCTTTTTCAGCGAGCGCATCACCATATCCACACCGGGCATGGCCGACAAGGTGCTGCGCATCGACTGGCACCCCGTGCCCACGTTCGTGGCGTCGACTTTCAGCCAGCTGTGCGACGAGGACGTGAACGACATGTCGTCGGTCTACGTCTACAACGGCGAGGCCACCGTCACTTTCATCGAGAGCTACTACGACCTCAGCTACGACCGCGTGGTCAACTCCATCTTCGCCCAGGACGCCACCGGCGGCGTAGAGCTGCGCTCGGCTTCGGGATGCGGATATCAGGAAATCGACATCACCGGCGTGAAGGTGGGCGACAATATCACCAACATCGTGGGCTACCTCATTTTTGGCGACAGCGGCCTCACCATGATTCCGCGCACCGCGGCCGACTGGGAAGTGGTGTCGGAAGGCAACAGCGTGGAGCCCATCGAGCTCACGCTGCGACAGATAGCCATGGCCGAGAACGGCTACGTGTACGGCAACCAGCTGGTGCGCGTGAAAAATGTCACCTTCCCCGACGAGTATTTCGAGGCCGGCGACTACCACGGACTGTGGAACTCGCAGAAGTATCAGATATTCGACGGCACGCTCGACGACTACGACGGCGTGGCATGGATGTGGTGCAACAAGGGCGCCGACTACTTCAAGACATCCACCGAGGGCTATTTTGACCACCGCTGGACGCTCACGGGCATAGTCAACAACTATTACCCCATCCACATCAGTCCGCGCTCCAAGGCCGACTTCGAGGACGAAGGCCTCAAGTACAGCGGCATACACGAGGCAGGTGCCGACACTGCCGGCGTGCACGTGACCGGCGCCTTCGACGCCTCCGGCCGCCGCGTCGACGCCGACACCGCCCGCGGCGTGGTGATACTGCGCATGTCGGACGGCAGCGCCCGCAAGGTGGTGCGCTGACGCCGCCATCGCTCCCTCCCCTCCCTACTCCCGCACACGCAGCGGGGCGCCCGCACACCATTCGGTGGGGGGCGCCCCGCTTTCGCTATCCCTCGGGCCGGCCTAACGCGCGGCGGCGCGGCGTCGGTAGGTAATGTATCGGTAGTTCACGCCGAGGCGTTCGTCGGTGGCCGGTGCCGATTCCTCCACCGGCTCCCACACGGCGGGGTCGATGGCCGGAAAATGCGTGTCGGCGTCCGGGGCGTCGGCATCCACGAGCGTTATCTCGAGCGTGTCGGCCAGCGGCATCGCCTGCGCGTACACGCTGCCGCCGCCTATCACCATCACGCGTTCGGCGCCGGAAGCCATAGCGAGCGCCGCCTGCAGCGACGGCGCCGTTTCTGCGCCCGCTGCCGCGTACGAAGCGTCGCTTGTGACCACAATGTTGCGCCGGCCCGGCAGCGCTCCCGGCAGCGACTCGAAGGTGTGGCGGCCCATCACCAGCGGATGGCCCATGGTGAGCGCGCGAAAACGCCGCATATCGGCGGATATGCGCCACACCAGACCGCCCTCGCGGCCTATGGCGCCGTCGCGTCCCACGGCGGCTATGATTACTGTTTCAGGCATAATATTTTCGAAAAAAGGATATAACTGACGGCAGGAGCGGGCGCCCTACACGCTCACCTTACCGGCTATGTGCGGATGCGGGTCGTAGCCCTCGAGCGTGAAGTCGTCGTAGACAAAGCCGAGCAGGTCGCGCACGTCGGGATTCAGGCGCATGCGCGGCAGCGCCCGCGGCTCGCGGCTCAGCTGCGTGCGCACCTGCTCCATGTGGTTGAGATAGATATGGGCGTCGCCCAGCGTGTGCACAAACTCGCCGGGCTCGAGGCCCGTCACCTGCGCCGTCATGAGCAGCAGCAGGGCGTAGGAGGCTATGTTGAACGGCACACCCAGAAAGCAGTCGGCGCTGCGCTGGTAGAGCTGCATGCTCAGGCGGCCTCCGGCCACATAAAACTGAAACAGTATGTGGCAGGGCGGCAGATTCATGGCCGGAAGGTCGGCCACGTTCCATGCGCTCACTATGTTGCGGCGCGATTCGGGATTGCTGCGCAGCGTTTCCACCGCGGCCGCTATCTGGTCTATGTGGCCGCCGCCGTAGTCGGGCCACGAGCGCCACTGATAGCCGTAGATGTGGCCGAGGTCGCCGGTTTCGGGGTCGGCCCACTCGTTCCAGATGCGCACTCCGTTTTGCTGCAGATATCCCACATTGGTGTCGCCGCGCAGAAACCACAGCAACTCGTGTATGATGCTTTTCAGATGCAGTTTTTTAGTGGTCAGCAGCGGGAATCCGTCGGCGAGGTCGAAGCGCATCTGGCGCCCGAACACGCTGCGTGTGCCGGTACCGGTGCGGTCGGCGCGGTCGGTGCCGTTGGCCATTATGTCGGCAAGCAGGTCAAGGTATTGTTTCATTCTCCTTCTATTGTTATGGCATTGTAGGGTGTGGAGGGGCAGGCCTGCACGCACTGGCCGCAGCCTGTGCAGGCGGCCACGTCGACCACCGGCCCGCGGCGCCCGTCGGGCAGGCGCGTCATTGTTATGGCCCGCGCCGGACAGCGCCGCGCGCAGCGGCCGCATGCGCGTCCGCGGCCGTAGGCCAGACAGTTTTGCAGGCGTATGCGCGCCTTGCCCACCACAAAACTGCGTTTTTCGGCGAGCGACAGCGGCATCAGCGCCCCCGTGGGGCACACGAGCGTGCACGCGCGGCAGTCGGTGGCGCAGGCTGCTTCGCCATAGCGCATGGCGGGTTGCAGCGCGTGCACCACGCCCGTGGCGCCGCCTGCCGGCTGCAGCACCCCGGTGGGACAGGCCGCCACGCAGGCCCCGCAGGCAGTGCATCGGCGCAGATAGGTCTTGCGGTCGGGCACGCCGGGCGGCAGCGGCACATTGAGCGGCTTCAGCGGCTCGGGAGCCCACGCCGGCGCCGCCGGCGCGGCTGCCATGCGGCCCACGGCGGCGCCGGCGGCCACCACGAGGCCGCGGCGCAGAAAGGCGCGGCGGTCCATCAGCGCGGGAGTGTGCGACACCGCCTGCATGGCGCCGGCGGCCTGCGCGGGCGCGGCAGGCTGCATCAGAGGCGTCGACAGGCGATAGCGTCGGCGCGTATAGGTGATGGCGCCCGTGGGGCACACATCCACACAGTCGAAGCACACCACGCAGCGCGCGGGGTCGACAGTCATCTCCACAGCGTTTATGCAGTGGGCCTTGCAGGCGTCGACGCAGCGCAGGCAGTGCACGCACGCGTCGGTGTCCACGTCGGGCTTGTACAGCGCCGCCCGCGAAACCAGGCTCAGCGCCGAGCCCACGGGGCACCACGTGTTACACAGATAGCGCCCGCGGCGCCACGACAAAGCCGCCACCACGCCGAGCGTGAGCATGGCCACAGCCGCGCTCACCAAGCTCAGCGCCACCGGCCGCCACAGGGCGGCACGCGCGGCGGCCACCATGCGCGCATACGCGCTGTATGGGTCCAGCAGGGCCGCAAGGCCGCTGAAGCCCAGCACCACAGCCGCGGCCACCGCCGTCAGCACGGCATAGCGTCCGCCGGTCCACGGCGCCTCAAAGCGATACGGCACGCTGCGGCCGCGGCCGGGCACCATGCGGCGCACGCGCGCCACGGCATCCATCAGCGCGCCCATAGGGCACGCCACCGAGCAATACACGCGTCCGAACACGAGCGTGACCGCCGCCCACAGCACCAGCCACGCCACGCTGCCGGCCATCACGGCCGGAAAAATCTGCATGCGCGTGGCAAAGCAGCGCAGGCCCAGCGCCACACACAGCGTGATGCCCAGCGCCACGGCTACCTGCAGCGCAAGGCGCCCTGCTCGCAGCGGATGCGTTTTTTTCTTCATACTGCAAATATAGCAATTATTTCCTTAAGACCCCGTTCCCCAATATTTGTTAACGCCGGGATCGCATATCTCTGAGTGATTTTTGTCTTGTGATGAAGGAGCGTAGCCGTAGCTACGTGACTGAAGAACAAGACAAAAAGCACCATAGAGATGCGATGATAAGGTAATTTTATACATCAGCACACAATTAATTACCTTCGCCTCGGCCAATTGTCATGCATCTGCGTCCGCTTGTTTCGGTCACAATGCAACCGCATTGCTCCCTCACTGCGCGAACACATCTGCACGACGCTTGACCGCCCCGGCGTTAACAAATATTGGGGAACGGGGTCTAAGCGTCCATACAAAAAAGAAAGCGCGGCCCGTGCTGGTCGCGCTTTCTTATGCTATGATGGTGTGAAACTTACTTCACGAGCACCTTGGTGGCGGTGCGGCCCTGGCGGCGGATCACGATCTGACCGGCCTGGGGCTCGGCGATGCGCACGCCCTGCAGGTTGTAGTATTCTACGGGAGCGTTTTCGTCGGCTGCGATGTTGGCGATGCCGGCGCTCTTATTGTAGTTGGTAACGTACAGCGATGTAGCACCCTGGTAGATGGTCACAACTACCGTGATGTCGTAAGTGCCGGCGGGCACGCTCTCGAGCGTGTAATTGTTGCGCAGGCTCAGTTCAATTTCGCCCACCTTGCCGGTGAAATTGTCCTTGGTGGCGGGAGAAGCCTCGGCCAGAACCACGTTGGGGATGGTGATTACGCTGTTCACGAGGTCGGTTGTAACGTCGGCAGCCTCAACGGTCTTGGGAACGAAAGTACCTGCAGTGGCAGCGGGAAGAACGGTCACCTTCTCGATTTCGGGAGTTACGTCGTTGTAGAGGGTGTAGGTGCCTTTAAGTCCGGCGGGGATAACGTCGCCTACTTTAAGACCATTGTCTTTCTGATAAATCTGAATGAAGTCGCCTGCTGCGTCGCATACGAATACATTGCTGTAGTTCACCCAGCCTACTGTCAGAGCATAGTCGGTAGTGAACTGTGTGCCGCTTGCAAGAGCGATGGTTTCCTTCACACTCTTGGTAACAGTTTCTACGGGATCGGGGTCGGGACCGGGGGTGGGGTCGCCACTGCCGTCAGAGATGACGATAGTCGACACGCGGAGCTGCTTGCCGGCGCCGTCGAAAGTCACAGAGCTCTTGGGAGTGGTGGAGGTCATGGTGAACACACCGTTGTCGAAAGCGGACACTTCCCAGCCTTCAGCGGTGGCTGCGGTAGCCTTGTTGCCGGTGGCGTTGATGGTGACGGTCACTTTGCTGAAAGTAACGCCTTCGGGAGCTGTCACGGTGAGGTTAGCACCGGCGTAGATACGGATGGAGTACTGGTCGGGCGATACGAGAGTGCTCGTAGAGGTGCCCTTGTTGAGGAGAAGGCTGTAGTTTTCTACAGTAGCCTTGTAGTTGGTGCCTTCGGCGGTCCAGGTGTAGTCGTTCCACTTCTTGCCGTCGGCGGGGAGGGTAACGTCAGCAGCGGAAGCTACGGCCGACATGCCGAGCAGAGCTACCATGGAGAGTAAAAATTTCTTCATAGAGTTTGATTTTATGGGTTAAAGTTGGGTTGGTTGTGCTTACTATATTTATAAATAAAACGCTCCGCTCTGCATAGACACGTCAATTGCAGCACGGAGCACCGTCGGAAATACAATCCGAAAAAACATCACACGACCCGTCGACTCGTCGCTTATACGAGCTTTCCGAAGCTATATGGGGATGCCACTGCGGATTCATGCCGCAAAGTTACTCATTTTTTCACGGCGAGCAAACATTTTTTCGTTAAATTTGCTCGCCGCCCGAAGTATTCCTCTATTCCCGGCCATAAACGCCCTGCGGGACACCGATTTCTCGCGGCGGATTTGGTGGTCACGGCCGATAATGCTATCTTTGCGCCGCACCACCCACCCCCGCACCCCAGACACAGCCACACCCCCCCCACACCGGTAACATATAAACA
>CAMWTJ010000068.1 GCA_947177185.1 uncultured Porphyromonadaceae bacterium
CCGCGCTCCTCCTCTTTTTCGGCCTGTCCCGTGGGCGGGGATCTGTCTTCACGGCGCTGGGGGATGTTACGTGGGGTGAAGGGTGTGTGACGTGGGGGGATGGCGGTTTCGGGATTTATGTGTAATTTTGGGGGTTAATTAGGTAGGAGGGGCGCGTTGCCCGACTTTAATAGTAATGTATTCTAAAATCGATATATCATGAAACTGTATCTTTTATTGCCTTTGGCTGCTCTGCTCGGCGCTTGCACGGGCGCGGATGAGGCTGCTGTGACGCGCTCGGGTCTGGACCCGGAACGGTTTGTGGCTGAGCGCGACGGTGCGCGCACTGCTCTCTATACGCTGACGAACGATGCGGGCATGGAGGCTTGTATCACGAATTTCGGCGGACGGATTGTGTCGCTGATGGTGCCGGGCGCTGACGGCGAGCTGCGCGATGTGGTGCTGGGATTTGACAGCATTGAGGCGTATTTCCCGGAGAATAATCAGACGGATTTCTGTGCTGCGATAGGGCGCTATGCGAACCGTATTGACCACGGACGGCTGCCGGTGGACGGTGATACGCTGCAGTTGCCGGTGAATAATTTCGGGCATTGTCTGCACGGCGGGCCGGATGGCTGGCAGTATAAGGTGTATGAGGCTGAGCGGACGTCGGACAGCACGCTTGTGCTGACGATGCGTTCGCCGGACGGTGACAATGGTTTTCCGGGGGCTGTGACGGCCACGGTGACGTACACGCTGACTGACGGCAATGCGCTGGTGATGGATTATGAGGCTGTGACGGACGCGCCGACGGTGATAAATATGACGAATCATGCTTATTTCTGTCTTTCGGGCGACCCTGAGGCTACGGTGGCGGATGATGTGCTGCAGCTGTATGCTTCGGCTTATACGCCTGTGGATTCTACGTTCATGACTACGGGCGAGATACTGCCTGTGGCTGGGACTCCGATGGATTTCACGACGCCGAAGGCTGTGGGTGCCGACCTGAAGAATTTCGGTTTTGAGCAGATACGTAACGGCAATGGTTTTGACCATAACTGGGTGCTGGACGCTGACGGCGATATCGCTCGACCTGCGGCGCGGCTGACGTCGGCTGCCAGCGGTATCACGCTGACGGTGTACACGACGGAGCCCGGCATACAGTTTTATTCGGGCAATTTCCTGGACGGCACCATCCGCGGCAAGGGTGGCAAGACTTATGTGCAGCATGCGGGGCTGTGTCTGGAAACGCAGCATTATCCCGACTCGCCGAACAAGCCTCACTGGCCTTCGACGATGCTGCGGCCCGGGGAGAAGTACAGGAGCCGCACGGTGTTTCAGTTTTAAGGCAACACATATATATATTATAATAAATCCAATCCAATAGCAAATGGCACCACTTGACTGGATCGTAATCGCCCTGTTTGCTGCCGCTCTGGTAGGCATCATAGTGTGGGTGATGCGTCAAAAACAAAACAATGCCGCCGATTATTTTCTGGGCGGCAAGGACGCCACATGGATAGCCATCGGCGCTTCCATCTTCGCCTCCAACATAGGTTCGGAACATCTGATAGGCCTTGCCGGCTCGGGCGCATCGAGCGGCATGGCCATGGCCCACTGGGAGATACAAGGGTGGATGATACTGATACTGGGATGGGTGTTCGTGCCCTTCTATTCGCGCTCGATGGTGTACACGATGCCCGAGTTTCTGGAGAAGCGTTTCAACCCGCAGTCGCGCACTATCCTGGCCACAATATCGCTGATAAGCTACGTGCTCACGAAGGTGGCCGTGACGGTGTATGCGGGCGGCCTGGTGTTTCAGCAGGTGTTCGGCATCGACCGGCTGTGGGGCATCGACTTTTTCTGGATCGCGGCCGTGGGGCTGGTGCTTATTACGGCGCTGTACACGGTGTTCGGCGGCATGAAATCGGTGCTGTACACGTCGGTGCTTCAGACTCCGATATTGCTGCTGGGCTCGTTGATAATACTGGTGCTTGGCCTTCGCGAGCTGGGCGGCTGGGACGAGATGATGCGCATCTGCTCGGCTGTGAAGGTGAACGAGTACGGCGACACGATGACCAATCTGATACGCAGCAATTCCGACGCGCAGTATCCGTGGCTCGGGGCGCTGGTGGGCTCGGCCGTGATAGGCTTCTGGTACTGGTGTACGGACCAGTTCATAGTGCAGCGCGTGCTCTCGGGCAAGAACGAGCGTGAGGCGCGCCGCGGCACCATCTTCGGCGCTTATCTGAAGCTGCTGCCGGTGTTCCTGTTTCTCATACCCGGCATGATAGCCTTCGCGCTGCATCAGCAGTCGGGCGACTTCCTGCCGCTGACGGCCGCCGGGAGCGTGAACTCCGACGCGGCTTTCCCGACGCTCGTGGCCAAGCTGCTGCCCGCAGGCGTCAAGGGCCTGATAGTGTGCGGCATACTCGCGGCTCTGATGAGTTCGCTGGCATCGCTGTTCAACTCGTCGGCGGCGCTCTTTACGATAGACTTCTACCAGCGCTTCCGCCCCAACACGCCTCCTCAGCGCCTGGTGCGCATCGGCCAGGCTGCCACGGTGGTGATAGTGGTGCTGGGCATACTGTGGATACCCGTGATGCGCTCCGTGGGCGATGTGCTCTACCTCTATCTCCAGGACGTGCAGAGTGTGCTCGCTCCCGGCATCGCGGCCGCGTTCCTGATAGGCATACTGTGGAAGCGCGCCACGGCGCAGGGCGGCATGTGGGCTCTGATATCGGGGCTCGTGATAGGTCTGTGCCGCCTGGGCGCGAAGGTGTACTACAGCAACGCCGATGTGCTGCCCGGCTCGGAGAACGTGTTCAAGTATCTGTTCTTCGACGTGAACTGGCTCTTCTTCTGCGGCTGGATGCTGGTGTTCTGCCTCGCTGTGGGTGTGGCCGTGAGCCTGTGCACACGCGCTCCCGAGCCTGAGAAGATACGCGGCCTCGTGTTCGGCACGTCGACCGCGGAGCAGCGCGCCGCCACGCGTGCGAGCTGGAACCGCTGGGATGTGGTGCACACGTGCATCATCCTGGCCATCACCGCCGCTTTCTATTATTATTTCTGGTAATTTCCCAATAGCAACGCATATGCTCGAAGAACTCAAACAACAGGTGTACCGCGCCAATATGGACCTTGTGCGCCACGGCCTCGTGATATTCACGTGGGGCAACGTGTCCGGCATCGACCGCAGCCGCGGCCTCGTGGTAATAAAGCCCAGCGGTGTGGACTACGACACCATGAGCGCAGACGACATGGTGGTGGTGGACCTGGCCACCGGCGCCACCGTGGAGGGCTCGCTGCGGCCCAGCAGCGACACGCCCACGCATCTGGCCATCTACCGCGCATGGCCCGAGGTGGGGGGTGTGGTGCACACGCACTCCACCTACGCCACGGCGCGCGCGCAGGCCGGGCTGCCCATAGCCAACACCGGCACCACGCACGCCGACTACTTCCACCGCGACATACCCTGCACCCCCGACATGACACGTGCGGAGGTGGAGGGCGACTATGAACTGGCCACGGGCGACGTGATAGTGCGCACATTCGAGGGCATGAACCCCATGCACACGCCCGCGGTGCTGGTGAAAAACCACGGCCCCTTCGCCTGGGGCACGTCGCCGGCCGACGCCGTGCACAACGCGGTGGTGCTGGAGCAGGTGGCCAAGATGGCCTACCTGGCCGAAACCCTGAACCCCGCGCTGACCATGAACCCTCTGCTGATAGAAAAGCACTACATGCGCAAGCACGGCCCCGGCGCATACTACGGACAGAAAAAATAACCCCCACAATACCCAAAAACATACCGACATGTACAACGATTACGAAATATGGTGGATTACGGGCGCACAGCTTCTGTACGGCGGCGACGCCGTGGTCAAGGTAGACGCCCACTCCAAAGAAATGGTGGACGGACTGAACGCTTCCGGACAGCTGCCGGTGAAGGTGGTGTACAAAGGCACCGCCAACTCGTCGCGCGAGGTCGAGGAGCTGATGAAAGCCGCCAACAACGACCCCCGCTGCGCAGGCATTATCACATGGATGCACACCTTCTCGCCGGCCAAGATGTGGATACACGGCCTGAAGATACTGTCCAAGCCGCTGCTGCACCTGCACACCCAGTACAACGCCGAAATACCCTGGGACACGATGGACATGGACTTCATGAACCTCAACCAGAGCGCGCACGGCGACCGTGAGTTCGGACACATCTGCGCCCGCATGCGCGTGAAGCGCAAGGTCGTGACGGGCTACTGGAAAGACGCCGCCACGCAGCAGCGCATAGCCGTGTGGCAGCGTGTGTGCGTGGCATGGGCCGACGCTCAGGACATGCGCATAATCCGCTTCGGCGACCAGATGAACAATGTGGCCGTGACCGACGGCGACAAGGTGGAGGCCGAAATACGCCTCGGCTATCACGTGGACTATATGCCCTTCAGCGAGCTCATGCCGTATTTCGACGCCGTGGCCGACGCCGATGTGGACGCCCTGACGGGCGAATACTTCGCGCTCTACGCCCACGACGCCGCACTCGAGGACACCACCTCGGAGGCGTACCGCAAGATATGGAACGCCGCCAAGGCCGAGCTCACGCTGCGCGCCGTGCTCAAGGACAAAGGCGCCAAGGCCTTCACCACCAATTTCGACGACCTGGGCGATGTGGACGTGGAAACAACCGGCCGCGGCTTCGACCAGATACCCGGACTGGCTTCGCAGCGGCTCATGGCCGAGGGCTATGGCTTCGGCGCCGAGGGCGACTGGAAAAGCGCCGCCCTCTGCCGCACGCTGTGGGTGATGACACAGGGCATGCCCGGCGGATGCTCGTTCCTTGAAGACTATACACTCAACTTCGACGGCGCGCAAAGCTCCATCCTGCAGGCCCACATGCTCGAGGTGTGCCCACTGATAGCCGAAGAGCGCCCGCGCCTGGAGGTGCACCACCTCGGCATCGGCGTGCGCAAGACTCCTACGGCACGCCTGGTGTTCACGTCGCGTCCGGGAGCGGGCGTGACGGCCACGGTGGTGGATATGGGCAACCGTTTCCGCCTCATTGTCAACGATGTGGAGTGCATCAAGAGCAAGCCCCTGCCCAAGTTGCCCGTGGCATCGGCGCTCTGGATACCCATGCCCGACTTCGAAACCGGCGCCACGGCGTGGATACTGGCCGGCGGTACGCACCACAGCTGCTTCAGCTACGACGTCACGCCCGAATACTGGGAAGACTACGCCGAAATAGCAGGCATAGAAATGCTGCACATCGACCGCAACACCACCATAGCCGACTTCAAGAACGCCATACGCATGGGCGAGGTGTACTATATGCTCAACCGCTCGCTCTACCTCTGAACACATGGAAAACGAAGCCAAAACCATCATAGAGCAGGGGCGCGCCATACTGGGCATCGAGTTCGGGTCGACGCGCATCAAAGCCGTGCTCACCGGCCCCGACCACCGGCCGCTCGCGCAGGGTGCGCACCAGTGGGAAAACCAGTTGGCCGACGGACTATGGACCTACAGCACCGAGGCCATATGGTACGGCCTGCAGGACTGCTACGCCGACCTGCGCGCACAGGTGCGCAGCCTCTACGGCTGCGAGATAGAAAAGCTCGCGGCCATAGGCATCAGCGCCATGATGCACGGCTACATGCCGTTCGGCGCCGACGGGCGCATACTCGTGCCTTTCCGCACGTGGCGCAACACCAACACGGCCGCCGCTGCCGCCGAGCTCTCGCAGCTCTTTGACTACAACATCCCGCTGCGCTGGAGCATCTCGCACCTGTATCAGGCCATACTCGACGGCGAGGAGCACGTGGCGCACATCGACTATCTGACTACCCTGGCGGGCTACATACACTGGCAGCTCACGGGCCGCCGCGTGCTGGGCACGGGCGACGCATCGGGCATGCTGCCCGTCGACCCCGCCACGAAGGACTACGACCAGGCCATGGTGGACAAGTTCGACGAGCTCGTGCGGCCCCACGGCTACCCCTGGACGCTGCGCGGCATACTGCCCGAATCGCTCACCGCAGGCTCCGACGCCGGCACGCTCACGGAAGAGGGCGCCCGACGCATCGACGTGTCGGGACATCTGCAGCCCGGAGCGCCGCTGTGCCCGCCCGAAGGCGACGCCGGCACGGGCATGGTGGCCACCAACGCGGTGCTGCCGCGCACGGGCAACGTGTCGGCAGGCACGTCGTCGTTCTCCATGATAGTGCTCGAGAAAAATCTCTCGCGCCCCTACGAGATGATAGACCTCGTGACGACTCCCGACGGCAATCTCGTGGCCATGGTGCACTGCAACAACTGCACGTCGGACCTCAATGCGTGGGTCGGACTCTTCGGCGAATTTCTCGGCCTGATGGGCGTGGAGGCGGATGTCAACGAAATCTACGGACGGCTGTATGAGCACGCCCTCGACCACGGCGACGACGACTGCGGCGGCCTGCTCGCCTACAACTATATATCGGGCGAGCCCATCACGGGCCTCACGCAGGGGCGTCCGCTGTTCCTGCGCTCTGCGTCGGACCGCTTCAATCTCGCCAATTTCATGCGCACGCACCTATATGCGTCGGTGGCGGTGCTCAAGATAGGCAATGATGTGCTCTTCGACAGCGAGCATGTGGAGGTGGACCGCATCACGGCCCACGGGGGACTGTTCAAGACGCCGCGCGTGGGTCAGAGCATACTGGCCGCGGCCCTGGGCACGCCTATCTCGGTGCTCGAAACTGCCGGCGAAGGCGGCGCATGGGGCATAGCCCTGCTCGCTGCCTACCGCGTGCGCCCCAACCGTGCGCAGTCGCTCCCGGCCTATCTCAATGAATCTGTATTCGCGGGCCTGACGGCCACTGAGATAGCTCCTGACGCCGACGCCCGCGCGGGCTTCGACGCCTACATCGCGCGCTACAAGGCGGGCCTCCCCGTGGCTGCGGCTGCCGCCACGGCGCAGCTCTGACGCTCCCGCCGCCTCATACCTCGCAGGGGTGCCCTTCCGGGCACCCCTGCGTCGCTTCCGGCCGTGTGTGCGGCGCCGTCGCCACAAGAAATCGGCGTCCTGCGGACGCCCCTGCGGGGGCGATGTCTGTCCGTGCACATCCGTCGTCCTGTCGGACTCCGTATGTACACGGTTACGAAGAAATCGGCGTCCTGCGGACGCCCCTGCGGCTCTGCGCTCGTCGGCGCACCGTCGCCACAAGAAATCGGTGTCCTGCGGACACCTTGCGGGGGCGATGTCCTATCCGTGCACATCCGTCGTCCTGTCGGACTCCGTATGTACACGGTTACGAAGAAAT
>CAMWTJ010000069.1 GCA_947177185.1 uncultured Porphyromonadaceae bacterium
GATATGGTTCGGACGATTTCAGCAACATAGACCATGCCGACAACAACCTTGCCAACGGTTTTCTCGGCTTCCTTGTTTTTGCGGTAATCTTAATCGTGATAACTCGATAATCAATAAGTATTAAATGAAAAAATAAACATTACTCAGTTAATTTGAGAAATATAATGTTACGGCAATAGAGAAATCTATTGGCAAGAAATGCCGATACAATATCGTGAGTTCCGATTGAATTGTTCTAATGGACTGAATATCGTGAACACGACATTGTGTCTATTCTGATGCCGTAAACCGGCAGGAAGGGATATTACAGCATCCCGCCAACTATTTCACACATATTCATGTAGACAAAACGTACAGTTTTGTGGTCGATTGTTCTCTTTTGTGACATTACGACAACAATGCTCACGTATGTTTTAAAACATATTGCTACCTTTGCGCAACTTTTCGCACGCTATCTCAACCTTTTTGGGATTTGTAAGCTTTTAATAGTATGAACAGAACTCAAGCCAAAATATTAGTATTCATCACAGCTCTCGCCGGAGCATCGTGCATCTCGGCCCAGAAAACAGAACCTATACGTTACGGCGATTTCGAACACTGGGTGACCCGAAACATCAAAGAGAGTGCCGTGCTCGGAGGAGAGCACAAACAGGTATTTGCAGTCGGCCCCGAACGCACAATCAACGGCGAAGAGCCATACGCGCCCGCAGGTGGCACACCGTGGGCTTCGAGCAACGTGCTCGCCAAAGTGATGGGCATAGTAAAGACCAGCAACGCCGTGTATCCCGACACAAGGCCGGGAGGCGGCCGGTGCGCGAAGCTCACCACCAAACTGGAACACTGCAAGGCCATCGGCCTGATAAATATTGATGTACTGGTGGCCGGCACATTGTTTACAGGACGCATGTTCGAGCCCGTGACAAGCACCAAGGACCCGTACACTAAAATGGAGATGGGCATACCCTTTTCGGGGCGCCCGCAAGCCCTCCGCTTCGACTACCGCGTGGAGGTGCCCAACACAAATTCGCGCCTGTACAGCAGCGGCTTCGGCGCCAAAAAGACACTCCCGGGCTCCGACAATGCTGAAGCGTTCATACTGCTTCAGCACCGCTGGGAAGACGCCGACGGCAATCTGTTTGCCAAACGGGTGGGCACAGGACGTGAAACCTACGGAAAAAGCACCACAGGATGGCGCAACCACCACGACCTGAAAATACATTATGGCGCCGAAGGCAGCTCATACATGAAGTTGCTGCCTGAAAAAAAGAGCTACTACGCCAGGAACAGCAAAGGCAAAATGGTGCCCGTGAAAGAAATAGGATGGGCCGACGCCAATGAAGCGCCCACACACATGATTGTGATGTTTTCAGCCGGCAGCGGCGAGCCATACATGGGCACTCCGGGGCTGACGCTGTGGGTCGACAACGTGGCTCTCGTTTATTGACACGAAACATCGCATTTTCAGTATTATTTCGCTATATTTGCAACATGTACGCACGTTCAGCAACTTTAGCGGCCGCTTTTTTTGCAGCCATAACAGCATGCGCGGCTCCGCAGGTGAGCTGGCTCGGCATGCGCCACAATTTCGGAGCCTTTCATGAAGACGAGGGCACGGTGGAATGTACGTTCCGATACGTAAACACGGGCGATGAGCCACTGCGCATTGTGGCCGCACGCTCGTCGTGCGGATGCACGTTGCCACGATACACCAAAGACGATGTGATGCCCGGCGACACGGCCATGCTGACCGTCAGCTACGACCCGACAGGGCGTCCCGGCAAGTTTTCCAAGAACGTGTATATAGAGATGAACGTGCCTTCGCCACGCCAGACACTCACCATAAGCGGCGTTGTGATAGGAGCGCCTACCACTGTCGCGCAACGCTACCCTGTAGAATTCGGCCCCGACATGCGCCTGAGCCGAGGGGCGATCATGGCTGGAGAAGTGGCCCGCGGGCGCACCAAATCAGTGTTCCTGGAGGCGTACAACGCCAGTACCGACACGCTGCATCCGGCCATAGTGGGCTCGCCGGAATGGGCCGATGCCGTATGGATGCCGGAGGCAATAGCTCCGGGCGAGCAGGCATCGCTCGTATGTCACGTGCTATCCGGCAAATGCCCTGAGTGGGGGCTGACCACCGACCATATAGCAATCAATCCCGGGGATGGCTCGGGCGAGATACTCCGGCTGCCCGTCACGGTGGTTGTCAGCGAGGATTTCTCCAAACTCACCGACGCGCAGCGAGCTAAAGCACCTGTAATAACGGCCACGCCTGACCGCGCCGCGTTCGGCACCATTGGCAGAGCGTCCGGCCAAGCCGCTACCGAAACTGTAACCATACGAAACAACGGCCGCGGCGTCCTTGAAATACGCCGGGTCTACAGCACCGACAACGGCGTGTCCGCCCACATCAGCCACACGAAAATCAAGCCCGGCAAGACGGCCACACTGACCATCTCCGTCGATCCGGGACAAATCGGCGGCAAGATACTCAACTCAAAAATAATGATTATCAGCAACGACCCTGCACGCCCCAATCTGGTGGTGCGTGCGGTGGGCGAAATAAGCGACTGACATCGCCTACAAGGCCAAACGGCGCTCAGTCAAAGAGCGACATCTGCATGCCGTCGTCGTACGGACGCGGCTTGGGTTCGGGAGCATGATAGCCGAAATCATCGTCGGCAGGGGTCTGAGATAATTTCGGAGCTTCCTCTACAGGCTCTATGCCGAACCAGTCCTGCCCTGCGAAACCGGCTTCCACATCAGACAGGTCGTCGTCGGTAATCTTAGGAGCCACACTCTCCACAACCGGCTCTCGACGCGCTTTTTTAGGCTTTTTCTGCTTCGGGGCGGGCATAAATTCCACAGCATCCTCAGCTACGGCGCCGACGGATTCCACAGCAGCCGCCTGCGCCATTTCCGCTTTCGACGACTCGACCTCAGCAAGAGCTGCCTCAAGGCGCGTACGCAGTTCCTGCTCACGCTCGGCGAAGCGCATCTCTGCCGCACGGCCGGCATCGGTCAGAGTTTCTATCTGCTCCTTCAGCCTGCGTATATTGTCCCGTTGGCGCGCGAGCGTGGCATCCCGCTCGGCTATGGCCTTCTCCACCTGCTTCACTTCGTTGGTTATGGCCTGGAGGTCCTCGACTTCCTGAGAAGCCACCTTCAGACGCTTGCGCAAATCTGCCGCCATGGCGTCGGCCATCTCCTGCCGCTCTGCGGCCAGGCTAAGAGCCTCGCGCATGCGGGCATTTTCCGCTTCCAGTTCGTCGTACTGCTCCTGCGACGGGCCTGTCGGAGCCTCAGGAGGCAGCTGCGCTCCGTCGAGCACGTCGGGGCACTGCACGGCCACCACCTTGAGTTTGTTCAACAGGCTTTTGTTTTCGAGTTCATACTGCTCGCGTTCAGCCTCAAAATTGGCCACCTGGCTTTCAAGGTCCTTCAGCCGGTCGCTTAAAGCGCGCTTCTGACGGTCGGCACTCAGCTGCCGCTGCTTAAGGTCGGCACGTTCGTGCTCCACTTGTTCGGCCTTACCGCGCAAAGCCTCCATCTCCGAGCGCAACGCATCGTGCTCTGAGGCCCATCGCGAGCGGCAGCGCGCATCGGCATCAGCACCTATTCGCGCAAGATAGTCCTTTAGTCCCTGGTCAAGCTTGTCATAAAGCACTTTTTTCTGCACTTCGGGGTCTACACTCTTCGCCAAAAATTCAGGCAGAGCCTCATTAAACACAGCCACCACATGGGCAAACACCGCCTCACGGACGTCGCCAGGAACCGCGTCGGAGTTCTCCTCCGGCTGTACTGGCGCATCGGCCGTTATGGCGGGGACGCACGCTTCGGTTTCGTCGGTATTGTCGTCTATATCGAAGATTGTATCGTCTTCAAAGCCGAAGGCATGGCGTATTTTTCTAAAGAAGCTCATATCTGTATGATCGAAATTTAACTCTTAAAATATCCTGGTTTATACACTACTCCCCGACCGGCGCGCCCATTTATACATATCACCACGGGATTTTCGAAACGCACCACTCTTATAGCACCGTCGTCGAACACCGCGGGCTGCCTGTCCAATGCGTCTATGTCGTAAAAATCAGAGCTGCCGGCCGACGAATCTATCGCGAAATAGCCTACTCCGAGGCTCGTAAGATTCTGAAAGAAATGCGTGCCCTGGCTGGGCTCGATTTTATAGCCGCAAAGCGCCGCCTCCACAATAAGGCGCGCGGAAGCAATATCGGTCCAGGCCACCGGGATGCCCAGCGCCGGATCGGTCGACCCCCAGCGCCCCGGGCCTATGAGCACATAATGCTCTCCACGGGCCGTAAAGCCATCGTTCAGCTCGCGCAGCACGCGCACAAGCTGCGCGTTGTTGGCGGAATCGAACGTATCGGGACGCACATACACCACTGCATGCACATCGTCGACGGTCCCATTGCCCAACGCCGACGAGCTGCGGAGCAGCAAGGCCTCGTCGGGAGCCTCGGTGGCCGATTCGTCGACCAGCTCCTTGCGGTCGATAATAGGACGTATCTGAAGCCAGTACATCTGCCCGCGGCGGCCGCGGCCGTCAGACGCAGGTCGTAAGGTGCCGGCAAACTCTATCTCGACAGGGCGCTGCATGGCTTCCTGGCCCTTGGTGAGCATCACGTCCACAACTCGTGCCAGGGGAAACGCATGGTCGCGGAGCATGTTTGAAAAAGTGATTACGCGACGGCCACGGCCACACTCGCAATCGCGCAGCACCCCGTCGGCGGCATCGTACGTGCTCGCCGCATATCGCAGCGCTCCCGTTCCGGCAAATTGTTGCACCGGGAGTGAAACGATGTTGAATCCATCGTCGGCGGTAAAATCCTCCGCTGCAATGGCTTTGTCGCGCAGAGCGAGAAGGTGCGTCTGCGTATCGCGCAGGGCAAGGTCTAATGTCGAGGTCTGCAAGACCCGCTCGGGAAAGCGGGGAGAGAACCGCAGACCGTTGCCACCGTCCACTATGTATTTTCCTAAACCGACAGCCACGTGAGCCACGCCGTCCTCGGGACGTTCGTCGCCCAATGGGTAATAATTGAGCGAGCGCCCCACCCCGCTGAATGGAGGCATATAGTAGCCGTCGTACTCCTCGCCCACGACCTCTTGTATTATAACCGCCATCTTTTCTTCGTCAATGACATTGCTCGTAGCGGCCATATAGGTTTTGCTCGCACGGAAAAACACCGACGCGTACACACCCTTGATAGCAGACACCAACATGGCAAGACGCTCCTCGTCACTGGCGCCGTAAGGTATCATATAAGTGGAATACACCCCGGCAAAGGGCTGGTAGTGCGAATCCTCCAGCAAGCTCGACGAACGCACCGCAAGCGGACACGCCACCACATCGAGCAGCGCCTCAAGGTCCTCACGCACCTCGTCGGGCAATCTGGCTGCGATAAATCCACGCAGAATCTCTTCGTCGGACGCCGTGCTCAATGCGAGCGGATACAGATTATTGTCCGACATGAACCTGTCAAACACATCGGTGCACAGCACCACCGTGCGCGGTATCGACACGCACACGCCGTCGATATCGTCGAACTGGGTGTTATGCTTGATTATCGAATCGACAAACGCGAGGCCACGTCCCTTGCCGCCAAGGCTTCCGTCGCCAATCCTGGCAAAGTTGCTGTAGCGGTCGAAGCGGTCTTTTCGGAACACGGCGACAACACCGCGGTTCTTCATCCGCCGGTATTTCACAATCAGGTCGAAAAACAGCTGTCGCACAGCAGGAGCCTCCTCTATCGACTCGAAACGATGGTGGCGGACCACGTCGGCTATTGGAAACAGAGCACGCGAATAAAGCCAGCGCGATATATCGTTGCGCCGCGCATGCCTATACAGCGCGTCGGCCGGAATCTCAAAAATCAGGCGTTGCATGTCTTTAAGATTGCAAATGCGCATTATTTCCATTTCAGTTTCGGGATCGCGGATTATAAAATCACCAAAACCGAAATTATTCATAATGGCATGCCCGAGATCCACCGACAGTTTCTTACTGTTTTTGTCAATGAACACACCGGCAAAATCCTTCACAAGACTTGCGTTCTCCGACTCGCTGCTCTCAATGATTATCGGCAGATATGGGTCGCGCCGACGAATCTCACGGGCCAGCTGCAGCCCGGCGTCGCTCACCTTCGCTCCCGCGCGCGGAAACGACACATCGCTTATAAGCCCCAGCATCTTGTCGCCGAAGCGCTCATAAAGCGCCATGGCCTCGTCGTAGTCGCGCGCGAGCATCACTTTCGGACGGCCGCGCATACGCAACATCTGCTCATGCTCGTTCAGAGCCTCGGTGGAAAAGTGTTGCGACTGCTTAAGCAAGAACTTATACAAACGCGGCAAAATCGATGAATAAAACCGCACACTGTCCTCTACAAGAAGAATCATGCGCACCCCTATCTCATTGATGTCAACCTCTGCGTTCATTTTGTCCTCAAGCAGCTTGATAATAGCCAGCAAAAGGTCCATGTTGCCCAGCCAGCTGAACACATAGTCTATGCCCGACAAATCCTCCCGCTGCAGACGGCGGCTCACCTCCTTGCTGAACGGCGTAAGCACCACCATCGGCACATCCTCGTGCTCGGCCTTGATGGCACGCGCTCCGGCAAGGCTCTCGCTGATATCATTGGCCGGCATTACCACCACCAGGTCGAATACCTTGGCCCGCATGGCCTCCACAGCTTCAGCTGCGTTTGACACACGTACCACGCGCGGCGGCGAACTCAGATTGAGCTTTACGTACTCAAAATACAGCTGCTCCTCCACACGTCCGTCTTCCTCCATCATGAAAGCATCGTACGGCGAGGCAACAAGCAGCACATTAAACACGCGGCGTTGCATCAGATTCTGAAACGCCGTGTCCTTAAGGTACATTTGACTGAGAGCCTCTTCGTTCATGCCATCGGAGCTATTATTTCACAAAATTAAATAGAATTCTCCGATTCACCTATAAATTCTTGAAAAAACCGTACTTGAAATTTTTTTGTAATTTTTTCGCTCAAAAATTTGGTCAGTTCAAAAAAACGTCCTAACTTTGCACTCGCAATCGAGATTGCAACACACCTTTGCCTTGTGGTGTAATGGTAGCACGTCGGATTCTGGTTCCGCCTGTGAGGGTTC
>CAMWTJ010000070.1 GCA_947177185.1 uncultured Porphyromonadaceae bacterium
CCCCAACAAATCGGTGTCCTCGCGGACACCCCCACTGAGGGGACGCCTATCCGTGCACATCTCGCGGGCCCTGCGGGCCACCCGCTCGATGTACACGGTTATGAGAGATCGGTGTCCTGCGGACACCCCCTCCGCCTCCGCCCTTCCCCTGCCTCTCTGCCGCTCGCTCCCGCGTCCACGCATGGCCCTGCCTCCAAGCATCTCCGCCTCCCGCCATCTCTGCCTCTCCGCTGCTCCACCCGCACCTGCGCTCCGCACCCGCTGTGCATCACATCTGCCTCTCTCGCCATCTCCGCCTCTCCGCTGCTCCCCAGCGCTTCGCTCTCACACCCGCTGTGCATCACCAGCCTCTCTGCCCTCGCAGCCGCGCCCCTGCATCTGCCCTCGTGGTAGAGCGGGCGCAGCAGGGCGCCGCGGAGGGCGAGGCGGCGAGGGCGGGGGCGTCCGTGAGGACGCCGATTTTTTCGTAACCGTGTACATACGGCGTCCGTGAGGACGGCGGATGTGCACGGATGCGTCCTGCGCATGGGCAGGTGTCCGCAGGACACCGATTTCTTGTGGCGACGTGGCGTCTGTCTGTGTGTGGCATGTGCTCCCCAACAAATCGGTGTCCTGCGGACACCCCCGCTCGCGTGACGCCTATCCGTGCACATCTCGCTGGCCCTTCGGGCTCTCCGCTCGATGTACACGGTTATGAGAAATCGGTGTCCTGCGGACACCCCTCCGCCTTCTGCCTCCCGCTCCCGCGTCCACGAATGGCCCTGCCTCCTGGCCTCTCCGCCTCTCCGCTGCTCCACCCGCACCTGCGCTCCGCACCCGCTGTGCATCACCCTGCCTCTCTCGCCATCGCAGCCGCCTATGTGTGTGCATCTTCGCACCTCCCCTGACTGCCGCGCCCCTGTATCTCCCCTCACGGCAGAGCGGGCGCAGCAGGACGCCGCGGAGGGCAGCGAGGCCGCGAGGGCGGGGGCGTCCGTGAGGACGCCGATTTTTTCTTAACCGTGTACATACGGCGTCCGCGAGGACGGCGGATGTGCACGGATGTGTCCTGCGCATGGGCAGGTGTCCGCAGGACACCGATTTCTTGTGGCGACGTGGCAGCGGCGGCGGGGGGCGGCAGGGATACGGAAAACGCCCCGCCGTTGTGACTTTTGCAAGTTAGCGGCGGGGCGTGGTAGTGGTATTGCGGCGGGGGGCTCAGGCCAGGCCGAAGGCGCGGCGCACGTCGTCCACGCGGTCCAGCTTCTCCCAGGCGAAGAGCTCCACGTCGGCCGTGATGGGCTCGGCGTCGTAGCGCGAGCGGAACGTGCGCGTTACGGCACGCGGCGTGCGGCCCACGTGGCCCCATGTGGCGGTGGCGCTGTAGATGGGTTTGCGCAGTCCGAAACGCTGCTCGATGGCATGCGGGCGCATGTCGAACAGCTCGGCCACGCGTGCCGAGATTTCGGCGTCGCTCGCGTCGACGCGCGACGTGCCCTGCGTGTCCACCAGCAGGCTCACAGGCTCGGCCTTGCCTATGGCGTAGGCCACCTGCACCAGCGCCCGCGAGGCCACGCCTGCGGCCACGAGATTCTTGGCTATATGGCGGGCGGCGTATGCTGCCGAGCGGTCCACCTTCGAGGGGTCCTTGCCCGAGAACGCGCCGCCGCCGTGGGCGCCGCGGCCTCCGTAGGTGTCCACTATTATCTTGCGGCCCGTCAGGCCCGTATCGCCGTGCGGACCGCCCACCACGAACTTGCCCGTGGGGTTCACCAGCAGGCGGAAGTCGGTGTCGAGAAGCTCGCGCATGCCCTCGGGCAGCACCTTGCGCACGCGCGGCAGGAGTATGGCGCGCACATCGCCCTCGATGCGGCGGCGCATGGCCTCGTCGGCCTGCTCCTGGGTGGTGTGCTCGTCGGCGGCGATAAACTCGTCGTGCTGCGTCGACACCACTATGGTGTGCACGCCCACAGGGCGGTGGTCGCCGTCGTATTCCACCGTCACCTGGCTCTTGCTGTCGGGGCGCAGGTAGGTCATCTCGCGGCCCTCGCGGCGTATGGCCGAGAGCTCCTTCAGTATGGCGTGCGCCAGGGCTATGGTCACGGGTATGTACAGCGGCGTTTCGTCCGTGGCGTAGCCGAACATCATGCCCTGGTCGCCAGCGCCCTGCTCCTCGGGCTCGCTGCGCTCCACGCCGCGGTTTATGTCGCCGCTCTGCTCGTGTATGGCCGAGAGTATGCCGCAGCTCTGCGCGTCAAAGCCGATGCGGCTGTCGTTGTAGCCGATTTCGCTTATCACGCGGCGCACCACCTCGTGCAGGTCCACGTACGCCTCGCTTTTGATTTCGCCCGCCAGCACCACCTGACCCGTGGTCACCAGCGTTTCGCAGGCCACCTTGGCCTGCGGGTCGCGTGCGAGAAATTCGTCCAGAACGGCGTCGCTTATCTGGTCCGCCACCTTGTCGGGATGGCCTTCGCTGACGCTTTCGCTTGTGAAGAGATAGTTCATATGTTTTGTTTAAGTATAATAATAAAAAAAAACAGCCGCCTGCGGGGGTGCGGGCTGCTGTGGGTGTATATGCATCGGGCGCGTAGTGTCGCGCACCGTATTATTGCAGTTTTAGCATTTTTTTATGAGGTTGCAAGCAGCCAAATTTTTCCTCTCGGGCTGCAAAGTTACGCATTTTTCCTCAAACATGCAACTATTTCACAAAAAGGTGCGTGCCGCGCGAAAAAACACGCGGCACGCGCCCCGGGGCAAAGGTCATTTAATGCATAAAGTTCCGTTGTCAACCAAAATGCCCTTGTGCTCGTTGTGTCCTTTCCAGGTGCCTACGAAGGCCCTGCCGTTGTTCCACACTCCGTAGCCGGTGCCCGAAGGGCCGTTGCCGGCGGTGTGGCCTATGTAGCCGAAGCCGCTGTCGTTGGTGTAGCGCTTCCAGTCGCCCGGTTCCGGCCACCAGGAGTTTACATTCACTTTTTCGCGCTCCATCAGATATGATTCAATGATTGCGACGGCGGCGTCCAGGGTGGCGGCGTCGCACGTCATGGTGTGCCCGTAGGCGCGCGCCCCTTTGTAGTAGGCGAGGGCACGCCGCACGTTGTCGGGGTCGAAAGTGCTTGCCAGCTCAAGATTTCCGAGTATGACGAGCGCGTCGGCGTCTATCGTGTGCTGTTCAAGCTCCTGCATGGTGTCGTCGTGACTGTTGCGGCTGAAATGGCTCCGGCATCCCTCGGCCAGTCTTACGGCTCCCTCGGGGCTGTAGGCGTAGCCGCCCAGCCCTTTTGCCAGCATGTAGGCAGCCATCATCTTTTCCGGCATGTCGGGGCTGCCGTTGGTCGAGCCGCTTTTGTTCACGAAGGCCGTCAGATATTGTGCGGCCATGGCGGGAGCCGCAGGCTGCTTCACAAACAGATATCCTTTTGCCAGGCGCGCCGCGTACAGGCCGTAGTGAGGCGCAATCCTGTTCATTGACTCATAAAAACCGATATACCTTTCGGCCGGCAGCGGGTTGGTTTCAAGGAAATCCATGTAGGCCCGACGCGCCTCTCTGTGGCCCGCCAGTGCAGCCTGCTTCAGGCTCTCCATGGCCGCGGCCGAGTCGTTTTTGGCGGCATAACACTCATATATGTCGGATAAGGCTTTGCAGCGCAGGTCGTTGTGCACTGTCGTGTCGGAGCCTATCTGCGACAGCAGTTCGATAGCCGTGTCGTAGTCGCGCGCGAGCATGGCCTCGCGCCCTTTTTCGTAAATGCTGCCCGGCGAGGGAGAGCACGCTGCAAGGATTGCTCCCGTTATGGCGCCTGCTATATACTTTTTCATGATTGGATATTTGGTGTGTGGTTAGAACAGTCCTGATGTCTTGGGCTTGTAGTGGCCTATGGTTTCGCCGTTTTTGTCGATTATCAGGTTCGGACGTCCGTCGTGCTCCACCGGGTCTGCATAGGCGGTGCCGTCGGAAAACGAGCTGCACTGCTCGAAACGCTCGGCAATGACCACATCGCCGTTCTCGTCAAGATAGCCGTAGCGTTCGTGGAGCACTGCGTCGTTGGTCTTTTCCATCTCCCGGATTTCGTCGAAATACTTCGATTGCGCGCGCTTGAGGTATTCCACGGCCTCGTTTGTGAACTTGGCCCGGTCGTCGCTATAGCTCTCCATATATTTGAAGCGGCCCCACGGAGCCTTTATGCGGCCATGCGCGTCGACCAGCATGAATTCAAAAAACCGTTTCTTCTCGATGCCATATCGGGGCGATATATAATTGTCGGACAGACGCGTCAGCTGCACCGTGCCGGTCGAGGAAACGCCGATGAAATCGCAGTTCTCCTCAAGCTCGGTCTTGCCGGTGAATATGTTGACGGCCTTCATGCGTCCGTCGGCCGCGCTTGCCCATATGAGCCCCGTGGGCAGAATGTCGGTATGATAATAAACGGCGGAGTCCACGGGTTCGTAGTTGCTGTTCACGATGTACGAGAAGCCTCCGTCGGCCTTCGTGGCGGCAAAATAGCCGTGCGACAGAGGCTCCATTATTGAATAGGCCGGCGACTGCACCTCAAAATCGGCGTTCACCACCACATAGCAGAAGTCCTCGTGGGTCAGCACCACAGCCTTGCCGTGGTCGTTGAAATCCATGTATATGTCGTAGGTGTCGGGTGCCAGCCGTTTCGGGTGCGAGCAGGAAGCCGACAGCAGTAGCATGGCCACTGCTGCCGGTAACATGTGTATGAGATTCATGCCGCGCTCTTACATGAACGATGCGATGGCGCCGATAACGGCCACGAGGACGATAATGCCGATGAACGACAGTATAAGGCCCGCGATGGCCAGGCCGCGGGGCTGGCGGAACACGCCGATGAACGACAGCAGTGCGCCGAGAAACCAGATGATGAAGTTCAGCACGGGAGCCCAGCAGAACACGAAGCTCAGAAGCGCCAGCACGAAGCCGGCTGTGCCGCACGAGTTGCTCTTGCGTTCCACGTTCACGTAGATGGTCTGTTGTGCCGGGGTGTCGTTCTGCCCGCCGGTCTGTACGCTTACATTTTCCATTGTTGCGATTGGTTTATGGGTTTTATGATTTTAATAGTACGTGTTCGTGTTTTCGGCTCCGACATACGAGCGCCGCGCTTCGGCTTCTTCAGCGCCGCTGAGTATGCGCCCGCGCATGTCGATGTACTTATAGTTTTTACCGTCGGAATATAAGGTGGGTTTCTTTATCTGTACCCTCGAATAGCCCTTGTCGTTGAAATCGCTGACCTCTTCAAAACGCGGCTCGATCACCATGTGGCCGCCCTCGTCTATGAAGCCGAGTTTGGCCAGATTTCGCTGGTTGTCGCAGGCATACACCTCCGTGTGCTGTATGTTGCGTCCGGCCTGGCAGTACGACGCCGGCGCCAGCCCTTTGCTGAAATTGCCGATATAGCCTATGCGGCCCCACGGGGCTATGATGCTGCCGTCGCCGCCTACAAGCATGAACTCTACCAGATAAGCGTTCTCGTACCATTGCGGATGGCGTCCCGTGAATGTGCGGCTGAGCACCGCCGTGCCCGACGCCGTGCAGTCCTTCAGCACGGCATCCTCCGTAATGAGCACCTTGCCCGAGGGGATATCCACCAGGCTTATGCCCTGAGGGCGGCTGACCTCATAGCCCACAGCCAGGTCGAACGTCTTCGTAAGTTTGTCCGACGCCACCCATATGCGGCTGCCGGGAAGCAGGTCGGAAAGAAACGGCGACGAACTCGACAGCTTTACATTTCCGTGGCGGTCAAGCACCTGATACATCCCCTGGTCGGGATTGCTGCTTTCCACCGTGGCGAGTATCAGGCCGTCCTTGAATTCGTCGCCTATGGACGAGATGCGGGAGTCTTCGGCAATAGGCACTCTGTTTTCGTCCACAAAATACCAGTAGCCGCCGGTGGTGCGGAGCAGCGCCACCCCGTCGTCGTATTCCGAGATGGATTCTGTCTGCGATGCAGGAATACTTTTCGGTCCGCAGGATGCCAGCATGGCCGCGCACGCAAAAACAAAAGACAAGATGTTGATTTTCATAGACACAGGCGTGGGTTGATGTTTTGCCCCGGCCTGCTCCTGCCGGACTGATATGGATTGGACACAAAAAAAGCGCAGGAACAGCAACTCGCATATCATATCCTTAGGCATCGCCAAACGCCTTATTTTCCGATGTGCAGTCTACTCCCTACGCTTGGATCATATCTGCGTCCCCGTCGGAGGGAGTGTGGATACGACAAGCAGGAGCGGATTCTTGACTGTTCATCCCGGAAAATATTTGAAATTGGCGATTTCAGGATATGGGATAAGCTCGAATACGCTTCTATATGAAATGTCAGCGCCGGCCCGTTTCTCTCTCGAAAGAGCATATCGGCGATAACTTGCGCAAAGTTATTAATTTATAATAGAATTCACAAACGGTCGCACTCATTTAACAATTGTTAAACACTGCCGCCCGGCCGTCTGGCGCCGTCGGGCGGCGGGCTTGTGGGGCGGGGCATGAAAAAATCGCCCGGGCCGGAAGGCCGCGGGCGATTTAGGGAGCGGTAATGCGCGGGCTGATTAGCCGTTGTATTTCTTCATTACTGCGATGAGGTCGAGCACCTTGTTGGAGTAGCCGATTTCGTTGTCGTACCAGCTAACAACCTTCACGAAGGTGTCGGTGAGGGCGATACCGGCCTTGGCGTCGAAGATGGAGGTGCGGGCGTCGCCGAGGAAGTCGCTGCTTACCACTGCGTCTTCGGTGTAGCCGAGGATGCCTTTGAGTTCGCCTTCGCTGGCTTCCTTCATGGCAGCGCAGATTTCAGCGTAGGTGGCGGGCTTGGCGAGGTTGACGGTGAGGTCGACAACGCTGACGTCGAGGGTGGGGACGCGCATCGACATGCCGGTGAGCTTGCCGTTGAGTTCGGGGATCACCTTGCCTACAGCCTTGGCAGCGCCGGTGCTGGAGGGGATGATGTTGCCGCTGGCAGCGCGGCCGCCGCGCCAGTCCTTCATGGAGGGGCCGTCGACAGTCTTCTGAGTGGCGGTGGTGGAGTGTACGGTGGTCATGAGGCCGTCGGTGATGCCCCATTTGTCGTTGAGGACCTTAGCGATGGGAGCAAGGCAGTTGGTGGTGCAGGAAGCGTTGGAAACGAACTTCTGAC
>CAMWTJ010000071.1 GCA_947177185.1 uncultured Porphyromonadaceae bacterium
GGGTCGGCGGGGCGGCTCAGTCTTCGAATTCGGCGCGGAGGATAGCCAGGATGTTGTCCACGGTTTCTTCCTCGAGGTCGGCCTTTTCGATAATCATGTCGCGCGGAGCGTTGAGCACGGATTTCGCCGTCACGAAGCCCTGGTTTTTGAGGGCTTCGATGATCCATTCGTCGATTTCGTCCTTGAAGTCGTCGAGATAGATGTCTTCCTCGTAGGCGTCCTCGGTGTCGCGGTACACGTCGATGGTGTAGCCTGTGAGCATCGATGCGAGTTTGATGTTAAGACCGTTTTTGCCGATGGCGAGCGATACCTCCTCGGGACGCAGGAACACCTCGGCCTTCTTTTCTTCCTCGTCGAGGCGTATGCTGCTCACCTTGGCGGGCGAGAGCGCACGCTGTATGAAGAGCGAGGGATTGGCCGTGTAGTTGATTACGTCGATGTTTTCGTTGCGCAGCTCGCGCACGATGCCGTGTATACGGCTGCCTTTGACGCCCACGCATGCGCCCACGGGGTCGATGCGGTCGTCGTAGCTCTCTACGGCTATCTTGGCGCGTTCGCCGGGGATGCGTGCCACGGCGCGTATGCTGATGAGGCCGTCGTGCACCTCGGGCACCTCAAGCTCGAACAGACGGCGCAGGAACTGCTCGTTGGTGCGGCTTACGGTGATTTTGGGGTTGTTGTTCTTGTTGTCGACGTTGGCAATCACGGCGCGCACGGTGTCGCCCTTGCGGAAGAAGTCGCCGGGGATGCTTTCGCTCTTGGGCAGCAGGAGCTCGTTTTTCTCGTCGTCGAGCAGGAGTGTTTCGCGGCTCCATGTCTGGTACACCTCGCCGCTTATGAGCTCGCCTTCGAGGTCTTTGAATTTCTCGAACACGGCTTCGTGCTGCAGGTCGAGTATCTTGCTCTGGAGCGTCTGGCGCAGATTGAGGATGGCGCGGCGGCCGAACTTGTCGAAGAATATTTCCTTGGTGTGTTCCTCGCCCACCTCTGCGTCGGGGTCGTCGTCGGCGCGTGCGTCGCTGAGCGATATCTGCAGGTTGGGGTTCTCCACCTCGCCGTCGGGCACTACGGTGAGATTCTGGAAAATCTGCACGTCGCCCTTGTCGGGGTTGAGGATTACGTCGAGATTCTCGTCGGTGCCGAACATTTTTGCGAGCACATTGCGGAACGATTCCTCGAGCACGCTGATCATCGTGGTCTTGTCGATGTTTTTCAGTTCTTTGAACTCGGCGAACTGTTCGACCATGTTGGGAGTTGCCTCTTTCTTAGCCATAGCTTTTATGATGGTGTTGTTTTGTTGTTTTTTCAGAATTTGATTTCGTAACGCACGTATTTGCAGTCGGCCGTGGCGAGTGTCTGCTCCTCGGTTTTCAGCACGGGGCGTTTGGCGCCCGGCTCCTTGACCTTGACCTCGGTGGCCACTGTGAAGGCGGTGGCGTCGTCGTTCACGGCTGTGAGTGTGCCGTGCAGCTTGCGGCCGTCGCGTGTGAGTATCTCCACGGGATTGCCTATGTTTTTCAGAAACTGTCCGCGCACGCGCATCGGTGCGGTGAGGCCTGCCGAGCCCACCTCGAGCTCGTAGTCCTCGGTGTCGCGGTCGAATTCGGCCTCGATGGCGCGCGTGATGCGTGCGCAGGTGTCGATGTCGACGCCCTCGGGCGAGTCTATCTCGACTACGATTTCATTGGCTGGGCTGACGCGGATGTCCACTACGAACAGGTCGGTGCCTTCGATGGCTTTGCCGACGGTTTCGGTAAGTTTCTGTTTGTCGATCATTCGGAACTTGATATTTTATAATAAAGGAGGAAGCGCCTTGCCCCCTCCTTCACTCTGAAGATGTTGCAAAGGTACTAAAAATTCGGCAATAAACGCGTGACCGCGCGTGGCGTCGCGGCGGCATAACTGTAATATTAACGAAAAATAAGAATATTTAACATCTTTTGGCGCTGCGCCGGCGCGGGAGCACCTGCCGTGCGGCGAGCGGCACCAGCCAGGGCAGCACCGCAGCCGCCGGCACCCACCAGCCGAAGGCCGCCTTGGCGGCCACGGCCCCAACGCACAGGGCTGTGGCACACGCCGTAAGCACCGTGGCGGCGCGCCCGGCGTCTATGCCGTAGCGCCTGCACGCCAGCGCCGCCATCAGGCCGCAGAGCGCGTATTCGGCCACGCACGCCGCGCCCAGGCCGGCAAAGCCCAGCGTGAGGTAGCCGCCCACGCGCAGCGCCAGCCCGGCAGCGGCGCCGGCGGCGAGGGTGAGCGCGTAGGCGCGGCCTTCGCCGCGCGCCAGAATCACGTAGGCCATGCTGAAGGCATAAGCGCGCGGCAGGATGCCGCACACACCCAGGTCGAGGTAGGGCACGGCGGCCATGAACTCCTCGGAGTAGAGCATGCGCGTGACCGGCCCAGACACGCACACGAACGCCACCACGGCGGGCGTGAGCAGCCACACGGCCACCTTCACCTCGCCGCGAGCGAATGTCTGCATGCGCAGGCGCGAGGAGGCCACGGCTGCAAGCCGCGGGTAGTACTCGGCGCTGATGGCCGTGAGCACCACCGTCACGTAGCTGCACACCATGGTGTAGCCGGCCTGGTAGAGCCCGAGCACGCTCTCCGACGCCTCGCGCGACAGAAACACCACAAAGAGATAGCCCGCGAGGCGCTCGGCCACTACGGCCAGCGTTAGGTAGGCGCCCAGCCGCAGCATCGGGCCTGCGTGCCGCAGCGCATTGCGCAGCCCGGTGCGCGTGGGCGGCCGGCAGCAGCGCCGCCGCTCGCGCGCCGCCCACGCGGCGTAGGTGAGTGTCATGAGCAGATACACGGGCAGCACGGCTTCGATGCGCAGCAGCCGGTAGAGGGGTATGGCTGCGGCCGTGGCGGTGGCGGCGGCCACGAGGGTGACGCGCGCAAGGGCGCGTATGTGGCCTTCGGCCTGGAGTATGGCCATGTCGGCGTCGAGCCTTATTGCGGCCGCAGCGCCTATGGCGAGCAGCGCGAACCACCACCAGTGCGACGCCTCGCCGAGGCTCCACAGGCTGAACGCGCCCGAGAGCAGCAGCATCAGCGCGCCGCCGCAGGCGGCCAGGAAGGCGGCTGTGCGCAGCACCACGCCCGCCATGCGCTGCCGCGCGCCGGGCGGGGCGGCCGAGAGCTCGCGCACGCCGCCGGCGCGCAGGTTGAGCCCAGCGGCCGACGTGACGAGGTCCTGCGTGCTGATGAATATGGCGTTCAGCCCCACGCCTGCGGGGCCGAGCCAGAGAGCGAGAAATTTGTTGCGCAGTATGCCGAGCGCTATCACGGCCAGCTGCGTGCCGCCGAACAGGCCCATGGCTCTGACTATGCGCTGCGGGAGGGAGCCTGCCATGCGCGTGTCAGGGTTTCACCCACTCCGAGGGGTTGAGTTTCCGGCGTTCGTGGCGGAGCTCGAAATGCAGCACGGCGCGTCCGCCGTCGTCGGGGTCGGCGTAGATGTGGCCGAGCCGCTGGCCGGTGCGCACCTTGTCGCCTTTGCGCACGGTTATGCGGTCGAGTCCGGCGTAGACGGTGAGATACTCGCCGTGGCGCAGTATCACGATGTTCTGATAGCCGTCGATGCGGAACACCGACGTGACTTCGCCGTCGAACACGGCCCGCGCCGTGGCTTCGCCTGCGGCTTCTATGTCGATGCCGCTGTTTTGCACCTCGAGGCTCGGTATGCGCGGATGCTTCGTGCGGCCGAACACGCTCACTATCCTGTAGCTTCCGGCCACGGGGAATAGCAGCCGGCCCTTGTTGGCGGCGAAGTTGCCGCTCAGGGCGCGGTCGGCGGCCGCGGTGTTGTAGCCTGCGCCGGGGGTGGCGGGCTCGTCAGCGGGCTTGGTGGCCGGTTTGGTGTCGGTTTTGGCCGGCGGGGTGGCGGGCTTGTCGGTCTTTCCGGCCGGCGTTTCGGCCTGCTGCGCGCGCTGTCGGGCCGCGGCTTCCGCCTCGGCCTTGCGTCTGGCGGCTTCGGCTGCTTCGGCCTTGCGGCGTTCTTCCTCGGCGCGGCGCGCTTCTTCGGCTATTATGCGGTCGAGCTCGCGGTCGAGGCGTCGAGCCTGCGCGCGCTTTTCGTCGAGCGCGCGCTTGAGCGAGGCTCCTTCGCGCTTGAGCGAGGCCACGAGCGTGTCGGCCCGCTGCTGCTTGTCGCGCAGTACATTGCGCGCGGCGGCCAGTGTGCCCAGCTCCTTGCGCTGCTGCTCGCGCACGTCGGCCAGGGCCTCGCGGCGTTCGGCCAGCTGTGCGGCGGCTGCGCGCACGCGCGCCGCTTTTCCGGCGTGGGCTTCCGAGAGCTCGCGCAGATAGCGGCTCCGGCGCCAGGCTTCCGAAAGGCTGCGCGAACCGAGCACGAAGGCCGTGGGGCTCACCTGCGACCTGCGCCTGCGCTGTGCCGCCAGACTGCGGCCGTAGGCCGCGCGCATGTCCTTGAGCTGTAGCTCGGTGGCTTCGATGGTGTCGGTCAGGGCCTTTATGCGCGCGTCGAGGGTGTCTACGCGCGCCTGCATGTCGGCTATGCCTGCTTCGTTGCGGGTGATTTCCGCGTCGAGGCTCGCCAGGCGGTTGAGCTGGCGGCGCGTCTGCCGCGTGTTTTCGTTGATTTGTTTCTGTGTTTTTTCTATCTCGCCGGCGGTGAGTTTGCGCTCCCGGCGCACGTCGCCTGCCGTGCGCTGCTTCTTTTTGGTGGCGGTCTGTGTGGTGCGCGTTTTTTTGGCGTTGCGGCGGGGTGCGGCGGCGTCGGCCGGCACGGCCCACAGCGTCAGCAGCGCTATGAGCAGGGCCACCACGCGCCGTAGGGACGCGATGTGTCGCGTCCCGCGGGTGGTGTGTGCATGTGTGGTGTCAGAAGCTGTCATGCCGCCGGATATTCAGAAACTCGCCGGCGGGCGCTCACTTGCGCTGCACTTTGCGCACGAGCAGCACCTCGGTGGGGAAGTGGTCGGAATAGCCGTTGAGGTAGCTGCCGGCCGCGAAGGTGCGTTTGGGGTAGCCCACGCGCGTGCCCTCTTTGTCTTTGAGGAAATCGTGGTTGTGGACTATGGCGCGCATGAAGTGCCAGCGGTCGTCGGGCGCGGTGGCGAGGTTGCCGGAGATGATGATCTGGTCGAAGAGGTTCCACGAGCTCTTGTAGGCCAGCGTGCCAATGCCCTTGTCGAGCACTTCCCAGAAGGGGTTGTAGAAGCCGTGGGGCGCGGCGTCCTTGATTTTGCGCTTGCCGCCGAGCACCTTGGCGCAGGAGGCGTCCTGCGGGTCGTCGTTCATGTCGCCCATCACGATCACTCCCATTTCGGGGTCGACGGTCCAGAGCGAGTCGGCTATGCTTTTGCTGAGGGCGGCTGCGGCCAAGCGGTTGGGTTCGGAGCGCTCCTGTCCGCCGAGGCGCGAGGGCCAGTGGTTGACGATTACGGCTATGCGCTGTCCGAGCAGCGAGCCCACGACGCACATCTGGTCGCGCGTGCGGAACGACACGGCGTGCAGGCGGTGGTTTGTCACGTTCTCGAGCTTGAAATAGCGGGGGTTGTAGAGCAGGCCCACGTCCACGCCGCGTGCGTCGGGCGAGTCGTGGTGCACTACCTGCAGGTTCCACTTGGCGATGGCGGGATTGGCCACGAGGTCGTCGAGCACGCTCTTGTTTTCAATTTCGCTCACGCCGATGATGGCGGGGCCGTAGGGCGTGGTCTTGGTGGTGAACTGCGAGATGGCGTAGGCCAGGTTGTTGATTTTGTTGCGGTACTTGCGTCCGTCCCACTGCTTGGCGCCGGAGGGGGTGTATTCCGCGTCGCGGCCTTCGGGGTTGTTGGGGATGGTGTCGAAGAGGTTCTCAAGGTTGTAGAAGGCGATGCCGGCTGTCTGCACGGCGGTGCGTGCTTCCTGCGCACCTACGCCCGTGTGGAGGGCCAGTGCGGCTGCAAGGATGAGCAGAAGACGTTTCATTGTATAGGAATTGGTGGTTTGACGACAAAGTTAGCAATAATTTTTTAAGAGCTGCTTTAAAAGCATCAAATTTTTTGGAGCATGGCCAGCAGGTTGGCTCCGCGCGCGGCCCGGCTGCCGGCGTCGAGAGCGGCGCGGCGCATGCGCCGGTAGGTTTCGGCGTCGGTGGCCGCTATGGCTTCGGGCAGGCGGCGCAGGGAGTCCACGACTATGCCGAGGCCGCACTCGCGCACTATGGGTGCGAGCGCCGAGCGGCTCCACACTATCAGCGGCAGCCCCGCGCGCAGATAAAACGCGCTCTTGTGGGGAGTGTTCACGCGCAGGTAGTCGCCCCATGCTCCCGTGCAGCCGTCGAGGGAGTCGCCGTCCCACACCAGTCCCCACGCCGCGCGTGCGCCGGCTATGAAGGCGTCGGGCTCCACGAAGCCCTCGGTGCGCAGACCTGGTGCGTCGGCGGCGTCGGCGCGTCCGTAGAGCACCACGTTCACACCCTCCAGCGCGGCGAGGTGTTTCAGAAACGAGTTCTTGCGCGTGTTGAGCGAGCCGGCATAGGCCACGTCGGTGATTCTTACGCCCTCGGGCAGTTCCGCCGGCGGCTGCGCGTCGGACAGGTAGTCGTGCAGCCCGAGCGAGATGATGCGTGAGCGCACGCCCTGCTCGCCCAGCAGGCGGGCCATGGCGGGATTGGTGGCGGCCACGATGTCGGCCAGCCCGAGGCGCCGGCTTTCCTGCGCGGGGGTGAGCTTGCTCCTGCGCCATGCGCCCAGGTCGTGCACCAGTGCCACCGTGCGCACGCCTTTGCGGCGCGCGGCGCGACACAGCAGCGCGAAATATTTCTTGACGGGGTATTGCAGCACCAGTGTGTCGCCGCGGCGCATGCGCCATATGGCCAGCGCCACGCCTGCGAGGTTGCGCGCGAAGGTGTGCAGCGCGCCGCCTCCGTAGCTGCGCGGCAGGCCCAGGTTTACGGCGCCGGCGGCGGCCAGGATGTCCTCGTAGTCGCTTTTGGCCTTGTTGCCGGCGGTGCGTCGGTCGCGATAGCGCCGGCTGATGTAGCAGAGTCTGCCCGCTGCTGCGGGGGCGGTGTGTGGGGCGTGTGGCTGTGTCATGGGGGCGGGGTGAGTGGTGCGGCGCAAAGAT
>CAMWTJ010000072.1 GCA_947177185.1 uncultured Porphyromonadaceae bacterium
GCTATTTTGTTTCAAATCATCGGTCACATAGCTACAGCTATGCTCCCTCTGATTTAAAGCAAAATAGCTCAAAGACTGACAGCCCCCGGTTTAATAAAAATTGGGGAACGGGCTCTAAATATGCTTGATTATGGATGTGCCAGTGGTGAGCGTGGTGATGCCGGTTTTCAATGCCGAGGCTTTTCTCGGGCTGTCTGTGGGCTCGGTGCTGGGGCAGACGTTTGCCGATTTTGAGCTGATATGCTTCAACGATGCGTCGACCGACGGCAGCCTCGCCATGCTGCGTGCTTTCGGGCAGGCCGACGGGCGGGTACGGGTGATAGACTCCACCACGAACGTGAAGCAGGGCGGAGGGCGCAACCGCGCGGTGGCTGCCGCCCGCGGGCGCTTTGTGGTGTTTGTCGACGCCGACGACGCTCTGGAGCCCGACGCCCTGGAGCGCTGTGTGGCGGCCGCCATGCGCGAGGATGCCGATATGGTGGCTTACGACTATGTGCGCTTCTCGCCGTCGCGCGGCGGTGAGGAGGCGCGGGTGTGTCCGCTCGGCGCCGATGCTTCGGAGCTGCGCGGCGACGCGCTGCGGCGGCGCATGGTGCAGCGACCCGCGCCGGTGTGGTCGGCCATGTATGAGCGCCGCCTGATCACTGACAACGGCCTGTTTTTTCCCGAGGGCGTGTTTTACGAGGACAATGCCGTGGCGGCGGCCATACAGCTGTCGGCCCGCAACCCGGTGAAGATAGACGCGGCGCTGTACCGCTACCGCTTCGACAATGTGTCGGTGACGCGTTCCACGGACAATTACCGCTTCTTCGACCGCCTGGCGTCGGCGGTGGCGCTGCTGGGCCACGTGAAGCGCCTGGGGCTGTACGGACGCTTCGCCGACGAGCTCGACATGCTGTTTGTCGACCAATACCTGACGCACACGGTGTACGGCTGTGTGTATCGCTTCAGCAAGGTGCCCGTGCTGCGCCACCGCTATGTGTGCCGCACGGTGAGCCGCTACGTGGGCGATTTCCGTCGCAATCCCTATTATCGCGCGCGACCTCTGGGCATGCGTCTTAAGCTCAGGGCCCACATGGCGGCTCCACGCCTCATCAAGTTGCTGTCGGCGGCCTCGCGGCGGCTACGGGGTCGTCGCTGACGCTTTTTTTCGGCGTGCGTGTGATACGCGCGCGGCCTGTGTGGCGTTGTTTTTTGAAAACCGAGAAAAACAAATGCAACTATGGCTACAGTGAAAGTAAAATTCTGCCCGCCGGCCCTCGCCGGCAGTCGGGGCACAGTGTATTATCAGGTGATTCACGAGCGTCGCGTGCGGCGCATAGCTTCGGGCTGCCGGCTGGAGGCCTCGGAGTGGTGCGGCGGATGCGTAGCCGTGGCGGAGGTGTCGGAGCGGATACGCTGCGACCTACAGCGGTTGTGGGCGATAGTGGGCAGGCTCGACGCCCGCGGCTGGAGCTATAGCGCCGACGATGTGGTGGCAGAGTACGAGCGCTGTCGCCGCGAGTGTCTGTTGCCGGTGTTCATGGAGAGCATGATAGCCTCGCTCGCGTGCGACGGAAAGGTGCGCACGGCCGAAACCTACCGCTCGACGCTCAGCAGCTTCGGCCGATTCCTGCGGGAGGCGCGCGGTGCGAGCGCCGCCGATTTCATGCTCGACAGCATCACGCCCGAGCTGCTGAAGGACTACGAGCGCTGGCTGCACGCCGCCGGGCTGGTGCCCAACACGGTGTCGTTCTACAACCGCATACTGCGCGCCGTCTACAACCGTGCCGCCGAGCGCGGCCTCATAGAGAACCGCCACCCGTTCGGGCGCGTGTACACCGGCGTCGACAAGACGGCCAAGCGTGCGCTTCCGCTGCCGGTGCTGAGGCGCATCAAGGCTCTGGACCTCTCGCACACGCCGGCGCTGGAGTATTCGCGCGACATGTTTATGCTGAGCTTCTACCTGCGGGGCATGAGCTTCATCGACATGGCGTTTCTGCGCAAGAGCGACCTGTGCGACGGCTACGTGGCCTACCGCCGCCGCAAGACCGGCCGCCGCCTCGTGATACGCTGGACGCAGGAGATGCAGGCCATAGTGGACAAGTATCCCGAAAACGCCTCCTGCTATCTGCTGCCCGTGATACGCACGCGCGGCATAAACGAGCGCTGCCGCTACCGCAACGTGGGCTACAATATCAACCACAATCTCAAGAAGATAGCCGCCATGGTGGGCGTGGCCGCGCCGCTCACGCTGTACGTGGCGCGCCACAGCTGGGCGTCGGCGGCGCAGGCCAAGGGGGTGCCCGTGGGGGTGATAAGCGAGGGCATGGGCCACACGTCGGAGGCCACGACGCGCATATATCTGTCGTCGCTGGACTCGTCGGTGGTGGACAGCGCCAACTCGCTCATCATGTCGTCGCTCTGAAAAAAACGGCTCGCGGCTGAACTTTCCCGCCGGCGGCGGCGTTATGATAGCAAGAGAAGGCATTTTGCTGACGTTTATAAAAAGTCAAGGCTTTTTTAAAATTACCTTCTCCGCCCGCATTCTCTCCTCCGAGTGGCTGCGGGCTCTTTTTTTGCACTTTTTTCGCACGCGCGCGCATTTTGGAGGGTGGGGGATTTTTGCTAAATTTGCAGGGTAATATTTCCCTATATGAGTATGAATCCCGACATCATAAAACTACTGCCGGACTCGGTGGCCAACCAGATTGCGGCGGGCGAGGTGATACAGCGCCCGGCGTCGGTGGTCAAGGAGCTGGTGGAGAACGCCGTCGACGCGGGCGCGACGGCCATAAGCATTGTCGTAAAGGACGCCGGCCGCACACTCGTGCAGGTGATAGACAACGGCAGCGGCATGTCGCCCGCCGACGCCCGCATGGCCTTCGAGCGCCACGCCACGAGCAAGATAGCCTCGGCGTCGGACCTCTACGCGCTACACACCATGGGCTTCCGCGGCGAGGCGCTGCCCTCGGTGGCAGCCGTGGCGCAGGTGGAGCTGCGCACCATGCGCAAGGGCGACGAGATGGGCACACTGCTGCGCCTGTCGGAGTCGAAATTCGTGGGACAGGAGTCCATAGCCGCCGCTCCGGGCACCAACCTGATGGTCAAGAATCTGTTTTTCAACCTGCCTGCGCGCCGCAAGTTTCTCAAGAAAGACAGCGTGGAGCTGGGCCACATACTGCGCGAGTTCGAGCGCCTCGCCCTGGTGAATCCGCACATCGATTTCACACTCATAAGCAACGACACCACCCTGCACCAGCTGCGCCACGCCGAGCCCAAGCAGCGCATCATCGACCTGTTCGGCAAGTCGCTGGACCGCGGCCTCATACCCGTGGAAACGAGCACCGAGTTCGCCCGCATCTCGGGCTTCATAGGCCTGCCATCGGCGGCTAAAAAGCGCGGCTACCAGCAGTTTTTCAGCGTCAACGGACGCAACATGCGCCATCCGCTCTTCCACCGCGCGGTGATGGACTGCTACGCCCCCCTGATAAGCGCCGACGCGCAGCCGAGCTACTTCATAGACTTCGAGGTGGACGCGTCGCGCATCGACGTGAACGTGCACCCGCAGAAGCATGAGATAAAGTTTGAGGACGAATTCACCATACGCGGCGTGCTCGAGGCGGCCGTGAAGGAGAGCCTCGGACGCTACAACGTAAGCGGCGCCATGGATTTCGACATGGACGACGCGCCCGACATACCCGCCTACGACCCCCGCATAGCCCCCGTGGCGCCCGACCTGGCCGTGGACGAGTCGTACAACCCCTTTGCCGACGCGCCCGCACGCCCCAGCCGCATCAACGGCGGCGGCGGCGCTGCGGCGTCCGACCATGCCGCAGCCCGGCGCGCGCCCACCGACTGGCAGAAGCTGTACGAGAGCTTCGCCGGCGAGCGTGCGGCGAGCCTCGACGAGGTGCGCGGCAGCGCCCTCAACTCGGTGGAGCCCGACGCCATGGCCGCTCCCGAACCCGCCCGCCTGCCCGACATGGGCGCCGGCGCGGCCACAGGCGCCCAGCACTGCGTGCAGCTTCACGGCCGCTACATAGCCACCCCCTCGCAGGGCGGCCTGATGCTGATCGACCAGCACCGCGCCCATGTGGGCGTGCTGTATGCGCGCTTCATGGCCTCACGCCAGGGCGGTGGTGCCGAGGCCATGCAGCGCATGGCCTTCCCGGACAGCGTGGAGCTGAGCCCGTCGCAGTCGGCGGCGCTCATGTCCATGGCCGATGTGGCCGCCGACATGGGCTTCGACATATCGCCCCTGGGCGGATGCGTGTGGAGCATCAGCGGCATGCCCGCGTCGATAGGTGCGGCCAACCCCGCCGAGGTGCTGACAGCGCTGGCCGACGAAATGTCGGCCACGGGCTCGTGCGAGCCCGCGGCGCTGCGTTCGGCGGCAGCACTGGCCCTGGCGCGCGCGGCCGCCATACGCCCCGGCCGCGTGCTGTCGGCCGACGAGATGGAAACCCTTGTGGCCGATCTGCTGCGGCTGCCGGCCCCGGCCTATACGCCGGACGGGCTGCGCACGATAGCCGTGGTGGACAACGACGCCATAGCCCGACTCTTCCAATGAACGCGCCACGTCTTGTTCTGCTCTTTCTCCTTCTCGTGCTGACCTGCGCGGGCGCTCCCGCCGCGGTGCCGGGAGTGGAAGTGTCGGCGCGCGAGGCCGACGCCGCGCTGCGGCGCCTTGACCAGACGCTCACACGCCGCGACGAGTATGCCCGCCGCCGCCAGGAGCGCATCGACAGCCTGCGGGGCGTGTGTGCCGAGCGGGGCGCCGCCGCGCCCTATGCGGCACTGGCCGAGGCCTATACGAGCTTCAACAACGACTCGGCGCTGGTGTACCTCGACCTCGCGTCGCGCGTCGGCGACGACGCCGCGCGTGCGCGAGCATACATGCACATGGCCGCCTTGCTGCCGCTGGCAGGCATGTCGGAGTCGGCCGAAACCATGCTGGAGCGTGTCGACACGGCCGCCCTCGCTCCGGCCGACAGGCTTCTGTACTACGACCGCGCGCGCCAGATGTACAGCTACCTGGCTGCGCTGTTTGAGCGCTACCCGCTGATGAGCGACACCTACCGCGCGCACTCCCTGCACATGCAGGAGCGCCTGCTGGCGGTGCTGGAGCCCGAGTCCGACGAGCGGCTGTTCAACGAAGGCGAATACGCCTACCTGCAGGGGCGCTACAGCCGCGCACGCGCCCTGCTGTCGGAGCTGCTCGCGCGCCGCGGCCTCTCCGACATGCTCCGCGCGCGTGCCGCCCACCATATGTCGGTCATAGCCCGCGACGACGGCGACGAGGCCGCGCGCATAGTCTACCTCGCGGAGTCGGCCATGGCCGACGTGCGCTCGGCCACGCGCGAGGTGACCTCGCTGCAGGAGCTGGGCACGGCCATGTCGGACTACGGCGACATAGACCGCGCCTATGCCTATCTGTCGACGGCGCTGGCCAACGCCGTGGCCTGCGGGGCCGACGTGCGCATGCTCGAGAGCGCCCGTTCGCTGCCATACATCGAGCAGGCCTACGCGCGCAAGACCGCACAGGCGCGAAGCATATCGCGCTGGGTTATGGCCGGCATGGCTGTGCTCATGCTGGTGCTCGTGGGGCTGCTCATAGTGCTGCACCGCGAGATGAGCCGCCTGAGGCAGCTGCAGCAGAGCCTGCGTGCGGCCAACCGCACCAAGGAGATATACATGAGCCAGTTTCTCAAGCTGTGCTCCATCTACATGGACAAGCTCAAGCAGTTCAGCAAGCTGGTGACGCGCAAGATAGGCGCCGGACAGGTCGACGACCTCTACCGCATGGCCCGCAACGGCAAGTTTGTGGAGGAGGAGAGCCGCGACTTCTACGAGGTGTTCGACCGCGCGTTTCTGCACATCTATCCCACGTTTGTCGACAGCGTGAACGCCCTGCTGCGTCCCGGCGAGCGCATCGAGCCGGCCGAAGACGGCGGCCTGAACACCGACCTGCGCATACTCGCCTTCATGCGCCTGGGCATCGAGGATACGGCCAGCATAGCCCAGGTGCTGAACTATTCCGTCAACACCATCTACAGCTATCGCAACAGGCTTCGCGCGCGTGCCATATCGCGCGACACTTTCGAGGCCGACGTGATGCGCATAGGCTCCATACCGGCAGGGTGTTAAAAATAGTTACGCAGAATAAACTTTCTGCGCGCGGCGGCGTCTTATTGTTGTGCAAAACGAAACAATAACGCTTCAAAAACTACCGTAATGAAAAAGAAATTCGCAACAGTGACACTCGCCCTGCTGGCCGCTCTCGGCATCTCGGCACTGGCTCAGGAACCCGCCGCCTGCCCCTCCAAAGACACCCCCGTGTGCGCCCGCCGCGCACCGCGCCACGACGCCGCCAAGGCCGACAGCCTGCGCGATGTGGTGCTTTTCGAAGGCATCACGCTCACTCCCGAGCAGCAGACCAAGCTGTCGGCTCTGAAAGCCGAGCGCAAAGCCGCTGCCGAAAGTCAGATGAAGGCTCGCAAGGACATGAAGGACCAGAAGAAGCAGGAACGTGCCGACCGCATGAAGGCGCGTCAGGACAAGAAACGCGCCGACCTTCAGGCCATGAAGCAGATACTCACGCCCGAACAGTATGTGGTGTATCTCGAAAACATAGTGGTGAGCACCCCCGACGTGCGCATGGCCCCCGGCCACGGCACACACCGCGCCCACGACATGAAGGCCATGCACGGCGCCCGCCACGAAAAGCATCGCGCGCTCCGCAAGTGACGCATGCCCCCTTAAACACGAAAGCCTGCCCGGAACCGTTCCGCGGCAGGCTTTCTCGTTTCTTAGACCCCGTTCCCCAATATTTGTTAACGCCGGGGCGGTCAAGCGTCGTGCAG
>CAMWTJ010000073.1 GCA_947177185.1 uncultured Porphyromonadaceae bacterium
CAGACCTTTATCCTTAATCTAATACTATAAAAAACACACATGCAAAGGTAATACTTTATTTTGAATACACACAATGCGGCAAACAAAAAATGCACATTTTTGCTACTTTTTTAGTGAAAAATCTTTAAAAAGATAATATTACCACTATTTTGGGCCATTTTAACCAAATTCACTGCTGATGCCGCATCCGCGCCGTGAGGCATGATAGTATTATGCGCAAAATAACATCACTGACCCGAAATCATAAATTCCGTGCCGGTGATACAATAATACCATTATGTACTATTATACAGCCCCGTAGGCCGCGCCCCTACAGGTCGAGGCGGCGCAGCTCGTAGCCGTTGCGCAGCTGCTCGAAAAGCTCGGGATGCGCCTTCAGCGCGGGAGTGTCGGCCAGCAGCGGATTGTAGCTCGCGGCGGCGGCCTCGGCCGTCACGGCCTCAGGCACAAGGCCGGGTGCAGGCTCGCGCATGGCCACCTCGGGCAGCCCGAAAAAGGCCGTGAGCGCGTCCAGGGCCATGCGTGTGGCGCGCCACTTGCCGTCGGCCGAATAGCCCGCTATGTGGGGCGTGGCCACGGCGGCGCGCCGCAGCAGCGCCTCCGGCACCCGGGGCTCGCCCTCCCAGCAGTCTATGGCGGCGGCGCCCGCCAGGCCGCTGTCGAGCGCGTCGGTCAGCGCGGCCGTGTCCACCACGGGTCCGCGCGCCGCGTTGATGATGAGCGGCCGGCGGCGCAGCTGCGACAGCCAGCTGCGGCCGCACAGGTGCAGCGTGGCGTCGGGGCCGTCGAGCGTCAGCGGCGTGTGGAAGGTCACTATATCGGCCTCGGCGGCTATCTGCGCGAGTGTGGCCCAGGCCGAGCCGCCCTCGGCGCGCTCGCGCGGAGGGTCGCACTCCAGCACACGCATGCCCAGCGAGCGCGCCCAGCGCGCCACTATGCTGCCCACATGGCCCACGCCCACCACGCCTATGGTGCGGCCGGCATAGGCTCCTGCGCCGCCTCCAAGCGCCGCTATGGTGCCCAGCACGTACTGCGCCACGGCCGGCGCGTTGCAGCCCGGCGCGTTGGCCACCGTGATGCCCCGCGCGGCGCACCACCCGAGGTCTATGTGGTCGGTGCCTATGGTGGCCGTGGCCACGAAGCGGCAGCGCGACTCGCCCAGCAGCGCGGCGTCGCAGCGCGTGCGCGTGCGCACTATCATGCCGTCGGTGTCGCGCACGCGCGCGGGAGTGATTTCGTCGGGGTGCGCATAGTCCACGCGCACGCCCAGCGGTTCGAGCAGGCCCTGCATGTAGGGCACCTTGCTCTCCACGAGTATGTTCAGGCCACGGAATTCCATACGGCGAGTGCTGCATATACCGCCAGCACGCCCGCGATGCCTATCCACGAGCGCTCCGTGCGGTGAATTATGAAAAATTGCGCTGCCTGCAGCGACGCGCACGCGTTGAGCACGCCCAGGTAGCACAGCATGTTGTTGTAGTCGGCCACCATGGCCACTATGGTGGCGAAGCCCAGCAGCACCACGGCGCCGTTGTAGCTGCGCGAGCGGGCGTTGTAGGCCATGGTGCGGAAAAAGTCGAGCACCACTGCCGCCACAAACACGGCGGCGCCCGTCAGGGCCGTCACGCCCAGCTGCACGCCGTCGGCCACGCGGGCGGCCGAAAACACGCTTTCGAGCTGCGGCAGGTGCACGCTGTCCGGCGTCACCACGCCGAAGCCCAGCAGCAGCCACCACGGAGTGGCCACACCCAGCAGCGCCGCCACGAGCGTGCGCCCGGAGAACACGCGCATCTGCACGCACATCAGCAGCATCACCGGGATGTACACCGCGAAGGCATACTGCGTGGCCGCGCCGGCCGACAGCAGGAAGAACACCAGAAACACGCGCCGCCGCAGATAAGGCCGCCCGTAGCAGCCGAACATCAGCCACGTGCATGCGACTATGGTCAGCATCAGCAGCGAGCCCGTGGAAAACTGCACCGTGAGCTCGGGCGTGGCCGTCTGCATGAACGCAAACAGCACCGCGAAGAGCATCGACAGGCTGCGCAGCAGGTTGTAGGTGCGGTTGAGCGATATCAGCGCGCCTATCATCAGCACATTGGCCGCAAGGCCGGCCACGAGGTTGCCGTCGGCCGAGGATATCCAGCTGTTGGCCGAGGGCAGCGCCGTGCCGCGGTCGGCCACGATGCGCACCAGCCGCTCCGAGGCCTCCGTGGCCCACGCCACGAGCGCCATCAGCGCCACGGCCGCCATCATGGCGTAGCGCGAGTGCAAGAATTTTGTGAGCTTTACTGTCACTCCGTCAGTCCTTTTGCCTTAAGCCGCGGGGCGGTGGCTTACTTGCCGGCGTCGGGCGTGCCGCCGCCGTTGTCGTTTTTCTTCTTCCAGCCGCGCGAGCGCATCACGGGGCCCTCCTGCGGGGGCAGCGAGGGCTTGCGGCCTATGAGCGAATTGAGCGCGCCGGGGTTGCGGCGCACTGCCAGCGGGTTTTCCGAGGGCTTCTGCTCGTCGGCGCGCGGTGCGCGGCCGGCTGCGTCGCCGAAGGGACGGCGCTCGGCAAAGGGCTTGCGCTCGCCGCCGAACTGCTTGCGGTCGCCGAAGGGTTTGCGGTCGCGCTCGCCGAAAGGCTTGCGCTCACGGTCGCCGAAGGGTTTGCGGTCGCGCTCGCCGAAGGGTTTGCGCTCACGGTCGCCGAACGGACGGCGCTCGCCGCGCTCGCCGCCGGCAGCGGGCTTGCGGCCGAAGGGCTTGCGCTCGGGGCGGCCGAAGCGGCGCGGCTCGTCGGAGCGCGCGGGGCCGTCCTTGAGCTTGCCGCCCGAGGCCAGGAAGCTCTTTTTGTCGCCGGCGAATATCAGATACTGGCGCAGCTCGCACTCCAGCGCGCCGTTCAGCATCGGAATCTTGCGGCTGGCCGAGAGGCCTATGTTGCGGAAATGCTCGTCGCGATAGCCTATGATCCACGCCTCCCAGCCGCTGAAGCAGTGCTTGAGCGTGTGGCCTATGGAGCCATACAGGCCCTCCATGTCGGGCGCGGAGATGCGCTCGCCGTAGGGCGGGTTGGTCACTATCACGCCCGCGGGCACGGGCACCTCGTCGGCCGTCCACTTGGCTATGGGGCGCACGTGCAGCTGCACGTAGCGCGCCACGCCGGCGCTCTTGAGGTTGGCCTGCGCCACGTCTATGGCCTTGGGCGAGATGTCGGCGCCCACGATGGGCACCTCCACGGCGCGCTCGGCCGAGTCGTCGTTGTATATGCTGTCGAAAAGCTCGGCGTCGAAGTCGGGCCACGCCTCAAAGGCGAAGCGCTTGCGGAACACACCCGGAGCTATGCCCGCCGCTATCAGGGCGGCTTCGCACAGGAAGGTGCCGCTGCCGCACATGGGGTCGACCAGCGGACGCTCGCCGTGCCACCCGCTCTGCAGTATGATGCCCGCGGCCAGCACCTCGTTGATGGGAGCCTCGGTCTGCGCCGCGCGGTAGCCGCGCTTGTGCAGCGACTCGCCGCTGCTGTCGAGGCTCAGTGTCACCTCCGTGCCCGAGATGTGCACGTTGATCATCACATCGGCGTCCTGCAGACGCACGCCCGGACGCTTGTCCTCGCCGCAGCGGTCGCGGAACCAGTCCACTATCGCGTCCTTGATGCGGTAGGTCACGAAGCGCGAGTGCGAGAACTCGTCGCTGTAGGCCACGGTGTCGATGCTGAACGTCTTGCTCAGCGACATCACCCGGCTCCAGTCGAAATCCTTGGCCCGCTCGTAAAGCTCGTCGGCGTTGCGGGCGCTGAATTTATAGAACGGCTTCAGAATCCGCAGCGCTGTGCGGCAGCAGAAATTAGCGCGATAAAGCATCGCAAGATCGCCGCGGAACGAAACCATACGCCGGCCCGCCTGCACTTCTTCGGCCCCCAGGCCGCGCAACTCTTCGGCCAACACATCCTCCAGACCCTGGAAGGTCTTGGCCACCATTTCAAAAGTATCGTTCATATCAAATATTTCAACGCTGGCGCAGGCTCCGATGCCTTCGCGCTGCAAAATTACATCAAATTTTCCATATATCACGAAGATTTGTCGTAACTTTGAACCGCAAAACACCCTCGGACACCACACATATGGACGTTCTATACGAAGACAACCACATAATCATAGTCAACAAAGCGCCCGGCGAAATAGTGCAGGCCGACAAGACCGGCGACACACCCCTGAGCGAAACCGTGGCCGCATGGCTCAAGGAAAAGTACAGCAAGCCGGGGCGGGTGTTCGTGGGCGTGTGCCACCGCCTCGACCGCCCCGTGGGAGGCATCGTAGTGTTCGCCAAGACATCAAAGGCCCTGGCAAGGCTCAACGAGATGTTCCGCAACGGACAGGTGCACAAACGCTACTGGGCCATCACGCGCGGCACGCCGCAGCAGCCGCAGGCCACCCTCACGCACCACATCACATCCACCGAGCGAAACAACCGCAGCCACGCGCACACCTCGCCGCGCCCCGGCTCCAAGGAAGCCCGGCTGCGCTACGCCACCATAGCGCAGGGCGAGCGATACCGGCTGCTCGAAATAGAGCTGCTCACAGGCCGGAAGCACCAGATACGCGTGCAGCTCGCCGCCATAGGATGCCCCATACGCGGCGACCTCAAGTACGGCGACCGCCGCAGCAACCCCGACGGCTCCATATCGCTGCTCGCCCGCGAAATCACATTCACACACCCCGTGAGCGGCAAGGAGATACACGTCACCGCACCCCTGCCCCACGACACCCTCTGGCAGGCACTCGCCGATGCCGTCAAAGACTAATTAACAAATTTTAACGCGCACATCTCGGCACTAAGCCGTACCTTTGCAGCATGAAACGAAAGTGTCACACATCCGGTGCGCATCTCTCTTTCTCGAGAGCCTACGTGGCTGCCATACGCTCCAAGCGTCGCAGCGCCGTCCGCGGCACCGCCCTCCTACACGACACACCACGCACTCACGCCTGAGGCCACACGCGGCCCGCGCATGAGTGCGATTTCTTTTCATACACCCCCACGCACGGCAGCCCTCGCGCAGCGCTGCTTCGCTTTCAATAAACAATAACACCACAAGGCACAGCCATGTCTTTTATCGACTACATCGGTACCCACACCGAGGGTACACTGCATATCCGCACTTGTCCGGGCATCCGAGAGTACAGCGGGCGCGTCGTCATAATGAAAATAAGGCTCACCTCCCACAAGTGCGACCGGCAAGGCATGCCCGTGGCCGGAACCGAGAGCATAAGCCATCGGATTACGCTGCGGATGCCGGATAGCGTCACCACAGAAATCGCGCCACACACCGCCATCATAGGACCCGAGCTGACTCTGAAAAGCGTCCACGGACAGCCCGGGCGATTCCTTATCGTGGACGGTTTCAAACCCGCCGACGGCAATGTGCACCACTACGAAGCTAAATGCACATGCACAAACGGCGTGGCATACATCGACATCTACCGCGACGGGCAGCCCGAACTGCGGCTCGAACTGACATTGCCTTGACCCACGCCACGCACACACAGCAAACACACAACCAAACCAATCAATAAACAATATGAAAAAACTCTTACTTACTCTCCTGCTGCTCTTCAGCCTCGGCTTCGCAGCCACGGCAGAAGACACCACGCTGAACTGGAGCTTCAAGACTAAAATGACAGTCAACAAAGGCGAGCCTGGCACCACCGAGCTCGCAAATGCAAGCACTACCAGCGTAGGCACGTGGACTTTTGTGGCTTCTACTACCAGCGTCGAAAGCAGCGCAACCTATGGTCCGCGATTCGGTTCAAGTAAAGCGCCCGTTAAGGACGGAGCCACTCTTACTCTTAAAAACTCCAACATTCCTGCAGACGCTACAATAAAAAAAGTAACGTTCACCGTAAAAGGTAATGCCGGCGCTTCCGCAAGCAAATGGTTTGTGACCGTAGGAACTGACAAGAGCGAATCCCTTTCGGCCTCTGGCACCAACTCCACCACCATCACATGGGACAACCTGACATTTGTAGGCAACGATGTTGTAATCACACTCGACGGCGATGCCACTGCCGGTTTTTACCTTCAGGAAATTTCCATAGTATATTCCGACGAGCAGGTTGTTCCGAAACCCTCCGTGACCTACACCACGAGCCCCAAGGAATATAAGCTCAAGGAAGGCTCCGACGACGTCAACAAAGTGGACTACGGCACCAAGGTGACCTTCACCGCCAAGAATTTCGCCAACACTCCCGCCATCGCGGTGTACCACGACGAAAATGCTGCGTTCGACGCCGAAGGCAACTGCACCGTCACCATCGAGGAAGAAACCTACGTTGAAATCAAAGACGGCGAAACCGTAATCGCAACCTACCATTTCACCCCCGTAGCCGTGGCCGAAAAACGCGAAGCTACATTCGACTTTGTAAATGATTACAATACCGTATTCGCCGGATGGCCCACGAGCGCTGTAACAGACAAACAGCAGGACAAGACGGCTGTGGCCGGCGTGGTCACACTGCACGCCACAGGCCGCCTCACCGTGTTTGAGTCAACCGCCGCCGCAGATAAAGGCACGCACACACTGCGCCTTTACAAAGGACAGGGAGCCGCCAAAGCAGGCGCCGTAGAGCTCTCCGTGGCCGACGGATACTACATCACCGGCATAACCATCACCGGTGCAACGCTGGGCAATATCGGCTATAACGAAGAATTCACCAACACCGACACAAGCATAAGCTCCAAGACATACACCGCGACCGCCACTGCAAATATCAAAACCATCACGGTAAAATACGCCGAGCGTCCAGTGCCTGCCACCGAGATAGTGGGTCTGTCCTACAAGCTCACCGGCAAGAGCAAGG
>CAMWTJ010000074.1 GCA_947177185.1 uncultured Porphyromonadaceae bacterium
CCAACGACCCCGAGATTACAAATCACGTGCTCTGGCCAACTGAGCTAAAGAGGCATTTTCAAGTTTCTCGTGCATGGCGGGGACGTTTGTCCCTCGTTTGCGGTTGCAAAGTTAAGGCAAAAAAATGAACTGACAAAACTTTCTCACATTTTTTTTCGCACACAGGTAGTTAAAAAATCGATAAGCTCTTTAAATCAGCGGTTTCCGAAAGCACAAATATAAGGCGAAACTCAAGAATGTGCGCCGTTTAACAGATTTTTTATAACTATCAGTGCCGCAAGGCCGATTTTTTGTGTATTTTTGCACTGTAACGCCATGCGGCGGTACACTATTATATATTAATGTGTAAATCATTACCTATCCATATCACATACGTATGAAAAAAGCAATTCTATTACGATGGACCATGGCTGCGGCGCTGGCAATAGCGGCCGCCATGCCGGCACAGGCCGGCAAATATGCCTACGACACCATCCCGGGCGACCCGCTGCACACCAAGGCCTACACTCTGCCCAACGGCCTGAAAGTGTTTATGACCGTCAACCGCGACGAGCCACGCATACAGACCTACATTGCCGTGCGTGTGGGCGGAAAGAACGACCCGGCCGAAACCACCGGCCTCGCCCACTATTTTGAGCACCTGATGTTCAAAGGCACCGAACAGGTCGGCACCACCGACTACGCAGCCGAAAAACCTATGCTCGACCGCATCGAGCAGCTGTTTGAAAAATACCGCCACACCACCGACAGCACCGAACGGCGCGACATCTACCGCGAAATAGACTCGGTGAGCTATCAGGCCTCGCTGCTGGCCATACCCAACGAATACGACAAGCTGATGACCGCCATCGGCGCCAACGGCACCAACGCCTACACCAGCTACGATGTGACCTGCTACGTGGAGAATATCCCCTCGAACCAGATCGACAACTGGGCGCGCATCCAGGCCGACCGCTTCGAACATCCCGTGATACGCGGCTTCCACACCGAGCTTGAAACCATCTACGAGGAGAAGAACATGAGCCTCACGCAGGACGGGCGCAAGCTCAACGAAGCCATGCTGCAGGCTCTGTTTCCCAACCACCCCTACGGCACACAGACCGTGCTCGGAACGCAGGAAAACCTGAAGAATCCGTCCATCACCAATGTGAAGAACTACCACAAGCAGTGGTACGTGCCCAACAACATGGCCATCTGCCTCAGCGGCGACTTTGACCCCGACCACATGGTGGACGTGATAAGCAAGTATTTCGGCCATCTCAAGCCCAACCCCGCGCTGCCTGTGCTCGAAATCAAGCCCGAGCAGCCCATCACTTCCCCCATAGAGCGTGAGGTGCTGGGCCAGGAAGCCGAGCGCGTGTATCTCGCATGGCGTATGCCCGCGGCCGCACACGACGACGCCAAGCTGCTCGATGTGGCCGCCGACGTGCTCAGCAACGGCGACTGCGGACTCATCGACATCGACATCAACCTGGCGCAGACCATGCTCGGCGCCGGCTGCGGACTCTACTCCATGGCCGACGGCGGCGCGTTCATAGTGATCGGCATGCCCAAGCCCGGGCAAACCCTCGACGAAGTGCGCGAGCTCCTGCTGGCGGAAGTGGCCAAACTGCGCGCCGGCGATTTCGACTCCGCGCTCGTGAAGGCCATCGCAGCCAACACCAAGCTCAAACTGCAGAAAGCCATGGAAAGCAACAGCGACCGCGCCGACTTCTACGTAGAAGCGTTCGTCAACGGTCAGTCGCTCGGCGACATGGTGAAACAGTTCCACGAAATAGACTCCATCACGAAAGAAGACGTGGTGGCCGCCGTGGGCCGCTACCTCGGCCCCGACAACTATGCCGCCATCTACAAGCGTCAGGGCGTGGACACCACCGTGGTGAAAATGCCCAAGCCCGAGCTCACCCCCATAGCCACCAACCGCGACGCCTCCAGCGCCTTCCTGAATGAAATAAAGAACTCCAAGGTCGAGCCTATCGAACCCGTGTTCGTAGATTTCGAGCACGACCTCACGCGCCTCGCCGCCAAGCAGGACATCGAGGTGCTGTACACGCCCAACACGTCCAACGACGTGTTCTCCATCACGTACATCTACGACAAAGGCACAGGCCACGACCTGGAACTCGACATGGCCGAAAACACGCTTGCGCTCTCAGGCACACGCGACATGACGCCCGAGCAAATCAGCCGCGCCTTCTACGACCTCGCATGCTCCTACCGCGTCAGCACGGGCCCGCGCCGCAGCTACGTCACCATCAGCGGCCTCAGCGAAAACATGAAGGCAGCCATGGAGCTGTACGAGAAACTCCTGTCCGAGGCCACCGTGACCCCGGAAGCATGGAGCAGCCTCATGGACCGCATCAGCCAGGGACGCGAGAACTCCAAAAAGCATCAGGGCCACAACTTCTCGGCGCTCAGCAACTACGCCATGTATGGCCCGCACAACCCCGTGCGCGACAACCTCGACCTCGACTCCCTACGCGCCGCCGGCCCCGCGGGAGTACTCGCTGCCATACGCTCGCTCCGCGACCTCAAGCACACAGCCATCTACTACGGCAACATGGAGGCCGACAGCGTGATAGCCGCAATCAACACCATACACGTCACCTCCCCCACCCTTGCCGACGCACCCGCCGGCGAGCCCTACACCCAGCAGCTGACACCCGAAACCGTAATCTACATAGCGCCCTACGACGCCAAGCAGCTGTACATGCGCCAGTTCAGCAACCGCGGCGAGGAGTTCGACCCCGCATCGGAGCCCGTACGCTCGCTCTACAACGAATATTTCGGCGGGGGCATGAACTCGATTGTGTTCCAGGAAATGCGCGAAAGCCGCTCGCTGGCCTATAGCGCAAATGCCTTCATGTCGCGCCCCCAGCGCCTCGGCCTGCCCTACACCTACTTCACATTCATAGCCACGCAGAACGACAAGATGGCCGACGCCATAAGCGCCTTCGACGAAATCATAAACAACATGCCGCAGAGCCAGGCAGCGTTCGACCTCGCAAAACAAGGCCTTGAAAGCCGCCTGCGCACGGAGCGCACCATCAAGGACAACATAGCGTGGGCCTACATCAACGCCCGCGAGCTCGGACTCGACAGCGCCCCGCAGCGCAAACTCTTCGAGGCTCTGCCCGCGCTGACGCTGGACGACGTCAATGCCTATCAGCGCGACCATGTGGCAGGCCGCACCTATGTGTACGCCATACTCGCCGACCCCGCCGACATCGACCTCGACGCGCTGCGCCGCATCGGACGCGTGGTCGAGCTCACCACCGAAGAAATCTTCGGCTACTGACGCCACCGGCCCTACTGACAATCTGTCAGTGCCGCCGCGTCAGCACCTAAATCTTTAATATTTAATAGCATATCCCGTGTCAAACCATTTTGGCACGGGATTTGTTATTATCATAGCAAACCAAAACACGCAAGTATAATAATTCAAACTCTAAAATACATACAGCATTATGGGTAAAATCATAGGCATCGACCTTGGCACCACCAACTCGTGCGTGGCCGTTCTTGAAGGCAACGACCCCGTTGTCATCCCCAACTCCGAAGGCCGCAACACCACCCCCTCCGTGGTGGCTTTTGTAGACGGCGGCGAACGCAAGGTGGGCGAACCCGCCAAGCGTCAGGCCATCACCAACCCCAAGCGCACCATCTACTCCATCAAGCGCTTCATGGGTGAGACCTACGACCAGGTGAAGAACGAAATCGAACGCGTGCCCTACAAAGTGGTGCGCGGCGACAACAATACTCCCCGCATCGACATCGACGGCCGCGAATACACTCCGCAGGAAATCTCCGCCATGATTCTTCAGAAAATGAAGAAAACGGCCGAGGACTATCTCGGACAGAGCGTTTCGGAAGCCGTCATCACCGTGCCCGCATACTTCAACGACTCGCAGCGCCAGGCCACCAAAGAGGCCGGCGAGATTGCAGGACTCACCGTGAAGCGTATCGTCAACGAGCCCACCGCGGCCGCTCTCGCCTACGGACTCGACAAGAGCGACAAAGAACAGAAAATCGCTGTCTTCGACCTCGGCGGCGGCACGTTCGATATCTCCATCCTTGAGCTCGGCGACGGTGTGTTTGAAGTGAAGAGTACCAACGGCGACACGCACCTCGGCGGCGACGATTTCGACCACGTAATCATCGACTGGCTCGCCGAAGAGTTCCTCAAGGACGAAGGCGTGGACCTGCGCAAAGACCCCATGGCACTCCAGCGCCTCAAAGAAGCCGCAGAGAAGGCCAAAATCGAGCTCTCCAGCACCACCAGCACCGAAATCAACCTGCCGTACATCATGCCCGTCAACGGCGTGCCCAAGCACCTGGTGAAGACGCTCACACGCGCCAAGTTCGAGCAGCTCGCCGACAAACTCATCCACGCCACCATCAAGCCCTGTGAGGATGCACTCCGCGACGCCGGACTCTCCGCCAAGGATATCGACGAAGTGATACTCGTGGGCGGTTCCACCCGTATCCCCGCCATCCAGAAAGTGGTCACCGACTTCTTCGGCAAGCAGCCCAACAAGAGCGTCAACCCCGACGAGGTAGTGGCTCTCGGCGCAGCCATCCAGGGCGGTGTGCTCAGCGGCGACGTCAAGGACGTGCTCCTGCTCGACGTTGTGCCCCTGAGCGTGGGCATCGAAACCCTCGGCGGCGTAATGACCAAGCTCATCGAAGCCAACACCACCATCCCCACCCGCAAGAGCGAAACCTTCTCCACCGCGGCCGACAACCAGCCCAGCGTGGAAATCAACGTTCTGCAGGGCGAGCGCCCCATGGCCAAGGACGACAAGCTGCTCGGCAAGTTCCACCTCGACGGCATCGCACCCGCACCCCGCGGTATTCCGCAGATTGAGGTGACCTTCGAAATCGACGCCAACGGCATCCTCAATGTCAGCGCCAAGGACAAAGCCACCGGCAAGGAACAGAGCATCCGCATCGAGGCTTCCAGCGGCCTTACCGACGCCGAAATCAAGCGTATGAAAGAAGAGGCTGAAGCCAATGCCGCTGCCGACGCCAAGGAAAAAGAGCGCGTAGACAAGCTCAACCAGGCCGACGCAATCATCTTCCAGACCGAAAAGCAGCTCAACGAGCTCGGCGACAAGATTCCCGCCGACAAGCGTTCGGCCATACAGAGCGCCCTCGACCGCCTCAAGGAAGCCCACAAGAATCAGGATGTGGACGCCATCGAGCCCGCCATCAAGGACATCGAGGCACGCTTCGGCGAAGCGCAGCAGGACATCCTCAACGCGCAGGCTCAGGCACAGGCCGGAGCCAATGCGGGAGCCCCCGGCGCTGACGCCGGCAGCGCCTCCAACGCCGGCGGCGACCACGTCACCGACGTCGACTTCGAGGAAGTGAAGTAAGACATCAATTTAGAAATATCTAAATCCATACAAATGGAGTGTAGCTCAAAAGGTTACACTCCATTTTCTTTTTGTGATTTTCTATCGAAATCGATCCACAAGTCGCTGCACGAATTCTTGACAGCTTCGTTGAGTAGATTCATAAGCTGCCAACATGAGATTGAGCCATCACCGTTGCCCATACCGAAGTTATTGTCCGATACATAGTTGCGTGTAACCGAATTTATTGCCGAATCTCCTAAGAGAATCTGAGGTAATGATTTCTGCTGAGTATTGGGAAGTGCCTGATAGAGTTTCAGCCTTCCGATTATCTTGCAGAACGTTTCCTGGGAGAGCCATGTGTTATTCAGGGCTTCCAGGTTGTAGAGGGTAGATTCCTTGACCTCGTTGAACTTGTTGAAAAGTTCAAACGCTTTCTGGAAAATATCCATTTCTGTCATACAGAGCAGATGGTCAGATACTCCGTCGCAGGTAAGCATCATGTTTGAGCAGACACGGACACGAAATCCGATGAATACTCGGAAATGCTGCGGGTTCTGACGAGCGTAGAGTTTATCCTCGGCATAGCTTCTGGTGCCACCTATAGTCATTGATACCTCTTGGCCGTTGATTGAGGATGTGAGAGTTGTGATATGGGCGATCCATGCAAGACGCTGATAGAATATAGTCTTTTCGTCATCTTTAAGCTCAGATGCCTTCTTGTGTTGAGCCGAGGGGATTCTGCCAATAATCGGGTGGCTGCATCGTGTTTCGGCTTGTGTGATATTCCCTTGGCCGAAGATAACCTCGGCTGCTTTGCGAGTAGTCTCAATAAATTTTTGG
>CAMWTJ010000075.1 GCA_947177185.1 uncultured Porphyromonadaceae bacterium
TTCGTAGGTGTCGCCTTCGTCTTCGATTTCCTGGAGGTTTTCGATTACTTCGAGGGGCGCGCCTGAACGCATTGCGTAGTCGATGAGTTCGTCCTTGGTAGCGGGCCAGGGTGCGTCTTCGAGTTTGGATGCGAGTTCGAGTGTCCAGTACATTTTCGTGTGGTTTTAGTTATTTCTTTCGTTTAAAAGTGCGCAAAGTTACGCATTTTATTGATAAGAACAACTTTAATGGCAAAATATTTGCCACGACATGTTAATTATTGTCTTTTGCGCGCTTTTTTGCGTCGTTGTGAACCTTGATGACGAATATTATCAGCGAGCAGATGCCTGTGATGAGGTTGGTGATGACCAGGGGGAGGTTGCCGAGCAGGGCGCCCTGCACTACAAAGAATATGCTTCCGAGGCCCATCATGCAGAATGTGCTCATGGCGATGCCTTCGGTGTCGCGGGTGCGGATGGTGACTATGGCCTGGGGCATGTAGCCGAGTACCATGCATACGCAGGCGAGATAGCCTACAATGGTGATGAATATTTCCATATCGGTGTATGTGTTTTGTGATTGTGTACGGAAGCGCTCCCGCCGTGTGTATGATGGCGGGAGCGCTTGTAGCGGTTAATGGTTATGAGGGTATGGTGCGGGGGTTATTTCTGTGCGTCGGGGTTTTCGAGTGTGCAGATGCTCACGCGGTTCCAGCTTTCTTCTTCGAACATGTTGCCGATGCCTTCGCCTTTGGCTTCGATGCGCGATGCGGGAATCTTGTAACCCTTGATGAGCGCGTTCTTGACGCTTTCGGCGCGTTTTTCAGCGAGCTTGATGTTGAAGTCGAGGTTGCCGTCCTTGGAGGCGTAGCCGCGGATAATCACCTTGGAGTTGGGATGGCTCTTCATGTAGGCTGCGATCATTTCCACGTTGGGCTGCTGGTCTTTGGTGATGACGCTGCTGCCTATTTTGAAGAACACGTAGCGCACGCTGTTGAGCTGGTTGCTCACTTCCTTGACCACTTCGGGCTTCTTGTTCATGCATGCCTGGAGCTGTGCGGCGAGTTCGGCGTTCTGCGCTTCGGTCACTGCCGCTGCGGCGAGGCTTGCGTCGAGGGCGCCGCGGAGGTCGTTGATCTGGCCGTTGAGGGCGTCGATTTCAGCCTGGTTGTAGGGGCGAACGAGTTCGAAGCCGGGGCCGAAATTGTAGCTGAGGCCGGCGAGTATCTGGAATGTGGCCTTCTTGGCGTTGTAGGCGGCGGAGGTCTGGCTTACGCCGGCGTCGCTCATGTTCCATACCACTGCGGGCTTGATGCCGAGGGTGAGGTTGCGGCAGAGGTTGAAATTGAAGTTCAGGCCGGCTTTCGTGGCGAAATAGTTGTGGTCGGGCGCTACGGCTTCATTGTAGTAGTCGTGGCCCCAGCCTGCGCCGAGCACTGCTTCTACCGTGAACACGCGGTCGGGGTCGTATGCTCCGAAGAGGTTGGCGAGGTCAACTGCGCCGTAGAGGCCCACGTAGCTGTTGTCGATGGCTGTGGAGCTCTTGGGACCGTTCCAGCTCGATGTGTTGACACCTGCGAGGCCTTCCACACCTACGGCGAAGGCGGGTGTCACCTGCTTCTGGATGTGCATGCCGAAGGCTCCGCGCATGCTGCCGAAGAAGGCGTGGCCGGTGAGCGGGGTGGTAGCTCCGCCGTCGAGGCCGATAGACCAGTTGTCGAAGAATTTAGGCTGCTCATAGGCTTGTGCTGCTGCTGTCAAGGCACCCAGTGCAAGGACAGCCGAAAGGAGTGTCTTTTTCATCTCTTAAGGGTGTTGAATACGTTGTGTCGTCGCAAAGTTACCGCTTTGTGCGGACTGCGCAAACTTTTTAACTAATTTTACTTAAAATATTGTTTAACAGTTATGCCCGTCGGTTATTCTTTCCGAGGCTTTGAAATAAAAACCAACAAGCCGCCTGAAAAGTTCGCGCCGCATGGCGGACGCTGCCCGCCGCTCAGTCTTTGACGGCTATCCACACGGGGCGGCGGAGGTCGCAGCCGCGCTCGGTCAGGAGGCGGGTCTGCCAGCCGTCGGCAGCCAGGCCGGTGGTGTCGGTGCCGGCCGGAATGAGCAGCATGGTGCCGCGCTGGGCGTCGGCCGGCGGAGCGGCCACGGGCACTATGCGGTCGTGGATATAATAGTTGATGGTAAACAAGCGCATGGAGGGGTCGGTGGCCAGCTGATACACGGGGCCTGTGGGCCGCATGCGCGCTATCTCCACGGCCAGGGGCTTGTCGCTGCGCGGGTTGAGCATCATCGGGCCGGCCGCGGCGGCATAGGCCATATACATCGACGCGGCGCACACGAGCGATGTGGCCACCGGCCGCGAGCGGCGGAGCATCCACCACGCGCCGGCCACCATGGGCGCCACCAGCGAGGCGTAGCCGAGGTTAGATATCACGCCGTCGGCCGCGGCGGCGTAGACCAGCAGCCCCACGGGCGCCGCAAGCGCCAGGCACGACAGCAGCCACGCCATGACCTGCGCCGGCCAGCGCAGACGCACGCGCATGAACACCGCCGCTATGGCGTAGCTCAGAAAGGGATAGGCGGGCAGCAGATAGACGCTGCGCTTACTGGCCGGAATGGTATAGAACAGTATTATTGTGGCGGCCGCCACAACGGCCAGAAGGCCGTTGGCGCTGAGGTGCACGCGGCCGGCGCGGGTGCGCATGGCCAGATAGGAACTGCGGCTCACGCACATGGGAGCGAGCACGAGCAGCAGCGTCCAGGGCAGCAGGCCTGCGGCGAGGGTGAGCAGGTTGTAATACCACGGGTTGACGTGGCTCTCGTAGCTCATGCGCCCGGTCAGGCGCAGGATGTTTTCCTCGTAGGCGAGGTCGAGGAAGGCCTGTCCGCCCTGGCGCCACGCGGCGTAGTACCACAGCGCGGGCAGCACGAACGACGCCAGGCACACCGCCGTGAGGCGCCCCAGCGAGGGCCAGAAGCGCTCGCCGCGCGCCAGGAAGTAGATGCCGGCCACCAGACACGGCAGCAGCGAGCCCACGGGCCCTTTGGTGAGGGTGGCACACGACAGCAGCAGCACCGCGGCCGGGTAGCGCCAGCGCGCCGGACGGTCGATGGCCTGCGCGAGCACAAGGATGGCGCACACGCTGCACGACGTGAGCACCATGTCGACACGGCTGCCTATGCCGGCGCGGAACACCTCGAAGCACGTGGCCAGAATCATGGCCGTGAGCAGTCCGAACCTGGCGCCGCGCGCGTGGGCGGCCCAGCGGTACACAGCCCAGCACATGCCTATCATGGCCAGGGCCGACGGCAGCCGCGACATGTACTCGCTGACCACGCCGCCGTTGAGCAGCAGCGCGCACAGGCTCATCATCCAGGCCAGAAACGGGGGCTTGAACGGCATGTCGTGGCCGAACGACGAGGGCAGAATCCAGTTGCCGCTGTCGAGCATCGACACGGCCACTATGGCCTCGCGCGGGCCGCCCTTGGAGTTGTAGAGTATGTCGCCGAGCCAGGGCAGAGTCATCAGCGCGAGCACTGCTATCAGAAATGCCTGCGGCCGCCAGTCGAGGCTGTCGCCGCCGCGCAGGCGGTGTCGTACCTTGTGTGTCATGAGGGGGGTATGTGTGTGTATGGGTGTGCTTATATAATTAATGTGTCGGCATAAAGGACCCGGCCCTTTATGCCGAAAGGCCGGAGGCGGCACTCGCGCCGCTCCGGCCTTTCTTCAGCAGTCGCCGTGTCAGAATTCGGCGTTGTTGGGAGTGCGCGGGAAGGGTATCACGTCGCGTATATTGGTCATGCCCGTGACGAACAGCACCAGACGCTCGAATCCGAGGCCGAAACCGCTGTGGGGCACAGTGCCGAAACGGCGCGTGTCGAGATACCACCACATGTCCTTCATGGGTATGCCCAGCTCCTCGATGCGTCCCAGCAGCTTGTCGTAGTCGGCCTCACGCTCGGAGCCGCCTATTATCTCGCCGATGTTGGGGAACAGCACGTCCATGGCGCGCACGGTGCGGCCGTCGGGGTTCTGCTTCATGTAGAAGGCCTTGATTTCCTTGGGATAGTCGGTGAGAATCACGGGGCGCTTGAAATGCTCCTCCACGAGGTAGCGCTCGTGCTCGCTCTGAAGGTCGGTGCCCCAGTGCACGGGAAACTCAAACTTGCGTCCGCTCTTTTCGAGTATCTCCACGCCTTCCGTATAGGTCAGGCGCACGAAACCCTGCGCGAGCACGCCCTCGAGGCGCTCTATCAGCCCCTTGTCGTAGTGTTCGGCGAGGAATTCGATATCCTCGCGGCACTTGTCGAGCGCGTAGCTTATGCAGTATTTCACAAACTCCTCGGCCAGCTCCATGTTGTCGTCGATGTCGTAGAAGGCCATTTCGGGCTCTATCATCCAGAACTCGGAGAGGTGGCGCGGAGTGTTGGAGTTCTCGGCGCGGAAGGTGGGGCCGAAAGTGTAGATGGCGCCGAGAGCCGTGGCTCCGAGCTCGCCTTCGAGCTGTCCGCTGACGGTGAGCGCGGTGGGCTTGCCGAAGAAATCGCGGCTATAGTCCACGGCGCCGTCGTCGGTGCGCGGCAGGTCGTTGAGCGGGAGCGTCGTCACCTGGAACATGGCGCCTGCGCCTTCGCAGTCGCTGGCCGTGATAAGCGGCGTGTTGAGGTAGAAGAAGCCTTTTTCCTGGAAGAACTTGTGGATGGCGAAAGCGAGAGCCGAACGCACGCGCAGCACTGCGCCGAAGGTGTTGGTGCGCGGACGCAGGTGCGCTTTCTCGCGCAGAAACTCAAGGGTGTGGCCCTTTTTCTGCAGCGGGTACGTTTCGTCGGCGGTGCCGAAGATAACGAGCGTGTCGGCCTGCACCTCCACTGACTGTCCCTTGCCCTGCGACTCCACGAGCTTGCCCGTGACGTGTATCGACGAACCCGTGGTGACGGCTTTGAGCTGCTCGTCGGAGAAGCGGTTCATGTCGAACACTATCTGCAGGTTGCGTATCGTGCTGCCGTCGTTGAGCGCCACAAACTGCACGTATTTGTTGCCTCGGCGGGTGCGCACCCAGCCCATCACGCTCACTTGCGTGTCGATGGCCGGTGCGGCGAAGATGTCGGATATTCTGGTACGTTTCATCTAAGATGGTGTTGTATGATCTCAATTATTCGAAGGAACCCATTTTGAGGTAGTTGACTTCTTCCTGCGTGAGGTAGCGCCAGCGTCCGCGGGGCAGGTTCTTCTTGGTGAGGCCGGCGAAATACACGCGGTCGAGCTTCGTCACGTGATAGCCGAGGCTCTCGAAGATGCGGCGCACGATGCGGTTGCGCCCGGAGTGTATCTCTATTCCGGCCTGGTTGCGGTCGGTTTCGGTGGCGTAGCTGATGGCGTCGGCGTGTATGGGTCCGTCCTCAAGCTCGATGCCGTCGGCTATGCGCTGCATGTCGTCCTCGGAGATGTCCTTGTCGGTCCATACGTGATAGATTTTTTTCTTCACATACTTGGGGTGCGTGAGCTTCGAGGCGAGGTCGCCGTCGTTGGTCAGCAGCAGCACGCCGGTGGTGTTGCGGTCGAGGCGTCCCACAGGGTATATACGCTCGTTGCAGGCACCCTTCACGAGGTCCATCACCGTGAGGCGTCCGTTGGGGTCGTCGCTCGTGGTCACGCAGTCCTTGGGCTTGTTGAGCAGTATGTAGCACTTGCTTTCGAGTGTCACCACCTTTTCGTCGTATTCCACCACGTCCTTGGCGGTGATTTTGGTGCCGAGCTCAGTCACCACCTGTCCGTTGACCTTGACGAGTCCCTGCTGGATGAATTCGTCGGCCTCGCGGCGCGAGCATATGCCGGCGTTGCTCATATACTTGTTGAGGCGTATTTCCTCGTTGGGGTCGGGCACGGGCTGCTCATACTCTATGCGCTTGGGGCGCGGCGTGAAGCTCTTGCCGCGTGCGGGGAACGCTCCGCCCTGATGGCCGCCGGGGCGACGTGCGCCCTGGTTGTAGCGTCCGGGGCCGCCGTTGTTGCCATAGCGGTTGTTCTGATAGCCGCCGCGGTTATTGTTGTAGCCGCGGTTGTTGTTGTAGCGCGGCTGGTAGCCCTGG
>CAMWTJ010000076.1 GCA_947177185.1 uncultured Porphyromonadaceae bacterium
GTGCTTGCATAGTTGGCGGAATTTAGTTATCTTTGTGCGCTTGTATCGCAAAAAATATCAAAAAAACACTCATATAGTAAAATGGCAACATTAGAAAAAATCCGAAGCAAGTCGGTGCTGCTTTTCGTTATCATCATCGTGGCGCTGCTTGCATTCATTCTCGGCGATTTCCTGACCTCCGGCCGCACCTATTTCGGCACGGGCACCACAATGGCTGAAGCCGCCGGCGCGAAGGTGGACTACAACGACTATCAGGCGCGCATGACGCAGCTCAGCGAGCAGTATCAGGCGCAGGGCCGCCAGTTCGACAACGAGCGCATGAGCCAGAGCGTGCTTCAGGACCTTCTGCTGGAGCAGCTTCTGAACAAGGAGTACGACCGCCTCGGCATCACCGTGACCGACGCCGAGCTGACGCGCGCCATGACGGGCGAGCTGCCCCACCGCGCAGCGCAGAATTTCATCGGCGGCCTGTCGCGCCAGCTGGGTCTTCCCGCCCCGAGCGGCACGGCTGTGTACGACGCCATGGTCAACCCCGCCAAGTATGGCCTGACGCCCGAAATCGGCAATCAGATCAAGGCTGCGTGGGCAGCCACGGAGGCCGATGTGGAAGCAGCCATGAAGAGCGAGAAGTTCAACAGCCTCATCGCAGGCCTGTTCGTTGCCAACAAGCTTGACGCGAAGGCTGTGTACGACGACGGCGCCAACAGCTCGACCATAGCGTACACCACCAAGGCTCTGAGCGCTGCCTCGGATGTGGATGTGGACGACGCCGACGTGCTGGCCGCATGGCAGCGCGACAAGGAGTCGTATCGCCTCAACGAGGAGTCGCGCGCCGTGGAGTATATCCTGGTGGACATCGCTCCCTCGCAGGCCGACCGTCTGGCAGGCCAGCAGGAGGTGGAAAACGCCCTGGTGGCCCTGAACAGCACTGAAGGCACCGACGGCGTGAGCGCCAATACGCGCTTCCTGGTGAACCGCGTGGAGGCTCCGGCATCGCAGATCAGCGACCGCGCGCTCAAGGCTTTCGCCGACACGGCAGCCGTGGGCCAGGCCGTGATACTGAAGCACCTCAACGACAGCTACACGCTGGCCAAACTCATAGGCAAGAAGGCCAACATCGACTCCATCCAGGTGTCGTACCTGATGGCTCAGACTCCCGAGCTGCTGGACAGCGCTCTGACGGCTGTGCGCGGCGGCGCCACCATGGCATCGCTGAGCGACGGCCAGACGCTGCAGGGCATCGACAGCACATGGACGAGCCTCGGCGGCGGCTTCCCCGAAGCTCTTGCCGAGCGTCTGACCAACGCCACCGTGGGCGAGGCGTTCATCTACACCGACTCCATCCAGGGCCAGCAGGCCGCCGGCCTGTATCGCGTGGAACGCCGTCACGCTCCCGTGGCTTTCTACGACCTGGCTGTGATAGAATACACCATCGACCCGTCGGGCGAAACGCTGGCTCAGCTCTCGACCGACCTGAACACGTTCCTGGCCGCCAACTCGTCGGCTGAGGATTTCAGCGCCCACGCCGCCGAAAACGGCTACACGGCCACTCCGGCCATGGTGAGCGCCTCGACGCCTCTGGTGGGCAATGTGGCCGACAGCCGCGGCGCCGTGAAGTGGGCCATGGAAGCCCGCAAGGGTCAGGTGTCGCCCTCGTTCCAGGACAACAAGCAGACCTACATCATGGCTATCGCCGTGAAGGATATCTACACGGGCGACTATCTGCCGCACACCGCTCCCGCCATCAACAGCTCTCTCCGCCAGCAGGCGCTGACCAAGAAGCGCGGCGAGGCGCTGACAGGCAAGTATGCCGGCAAGGCTAAGGATGTGGCCGGCTATGCCGCCGTGATGGAGTCGAAGGTGGACACCGCCACCGTGGTGTTCGGCCAGGCTATGCTGCCGGGCATCGGCTTCAACGAAAGCACCGTGCAGGGCGCTGTGGCCGCTGCCGAGAAGGGCGCTCTGGTGGGCCCCGTGGCCGGCAACAACAGCGTGGTCGTGTTTGAGGTGCTCGACACCAAGACCGAGGGCCGTCCGTATGATTTCAACGAGTACGCCGCCCGCTTCAACCAGACTCTGGGCATCAGCCACTTCAACCCGATGCAGCTGCTGCTGGGCGGCGAGAAGGTGAAGAACCACTCGCTGAATTTCGTGCAGAGCGCTGTGCAGGACTGATAAATCTCTGACACTATAATACGTAGCAACGGGGAGCGCCGGCCGGCGCTCCCCGTTGTGTGTGTCTGTACGTGTGGCACGCCGAGGGCGCTACGCCGCTACGCCGCTACGCCGCCGCGTCGCCACAAGAAATCGGTGTCCTGCGGACACCTGCGGGGGTATGCACCATCCGTGCACATCTCGCGCGGGCCCTGCGGGCTTCCCCCGCTCGATGTACACGGTTACGAAAAAATCGGCGTCCTCACGGACGCCCACGCCCTCCCCGCCGCGCGACGCGGCACCCGGCTGCGCCCGCTCAGCCGTGAGGGCAGACGCAGGGGCGCGGCTGCGAGGGCAGAGAGGCAGGGTGATGCACAGCGGGTGTGTGAGCGAGGCGCGGAGGAGGCAGAGGGTGTCCGCAGGACACCGATCTCTCATAACCGTGTACATCGAGCGGAGAGCCCGAAGGGCCAGCGAGATGTGCACGGATAGGCGTCCTCACAGCGGGGGTGTCCGTAGGACACCGATTTGTTGGGGAGCATATGCCGCACACAGACAGAGGCCGCGTCGCCACAAGAAATCGGTGTCCTGCGGACACCTGCGGGTGGTATGCCTATCCGTGCACATCTCGCGCGGGCCCTACGGGCTTCCCCGCTCGATGTACACGGTTACGAAAAAATCGGCGTCCTGCCGGACGCCCCCTGCCCTCGCGGGGCGTCTGCGACGTCGCTCCGCATCCGACAGGGTCCCATCGGGCAGCTGTGCGGGGAGCATACGCCGCTCTGCGGACCGACGGCAGCGGGCGAGGTACCAGGATGCATACACATAGGCGCGGCTACGAGGGCAGAGAGGGGAGGAGGCAGAGGGCAGACGCAGGGGCGCGGCTGCGAGGGCAGAGAGGCAGGGTGATGCACAGCGGGTGTGGAGCGCAGGTGCGGGTGGAGAGGCGGAGATGGCGAGAGAGGCAGATGGCAGGAGGCAGGGCTATGCGTGGATGCGGGAGCGGAGCGAGCAGTGGAGAGGCGAAGGAGGCAGAGGGGTGTCCGACAGGACACCGATTTTTTCATAACCGTGTACATCGAGCGGAGAGCCCGAAGGGCCAGCGAGATGTACACGGATAGGCGTCCTCTCAGGGGGGTGTCCGTGAGGACACCGATTTCTTCGTAACCGTGTACATCGAGCGGAGGGCCCGAAGGGCGCGCGAGATGTGCACGGATAGGCGTCACGCGAGCGGGGTGTCCGTAGGACACCGATTTGTTGGGGAGCATGGGGCGGCGGGGGAGGGGCAAAAGGCTACAAAAGAAGCGAAAAACAATCTTTGTTTTAATTTGTTACAATTTTAATAGTGATACCGGCGAAATATGTATTTCACCGAAAATTTACAAATCATAAAAAATGAAACTACTGATTTCGCTACTTTTTATTGCCAATATCGCCCTCTTCTTCATATCCTCATGTAAGGCGGACACCAATGCGGCCAGGGCTGCGTCGGACACCACAGCCATAGCCCAATGCTACAGCGGTGGCCCGGGCACAAACACCTGCGAAGTGCCTGCCGGAATCGACATAAACGGGGAAACGACCGTAGGTTGCGCCGTCACTTGCGCCGACGGCTACTATGCCTGCTGTGGCCTCAGGTGCATATGCGTTCCCGAATCATGAAGCAATGGCCTACGGTTCGGCTGCTGCTGCCGTTTTTCATCACACTGCTGTCGTGCGGCACGCGTCCCGAGCCGCCTCGCGTCCTGCGCGTCGACATTGACCGATGCAAGGCGGGTGTTATCGACACCGCCCGCCTTGTCAGGCTCGAAGCCAACGAAAAATCGCTGTTGTTCGGCATCGACCGCCTGCTGCCCGCGGGCAGCCGTTATGTAGTGGCCTCGCGCAACAAGCTGCGCACATTCGACCGACGCACGGGCGCCTACATCTGCGACATAGCCCGATACGGCTCGGGCGAGGCCGACTTTTCCGACATATCGGACATATGGAGCCGCGGCGACACCGTTTTCGTGTTTGATTGCAACGCCAAAACGCTTGGCGTCTATCTCTCCGACGGCACCTTCATAGAGAAGCGCCGTCCGTTCGCCCGCACGGAGTTCCGAAAGAATCAGCCCATAAGAAAGTATTTCACCATGGCCGACGGCTCTCTGCTATCGGTCAACGGTTCGACCGGCGGAAGCACCGCACGCAATCCGCTCGTGTCGGCCTACGGCCGCGATTACTGCTACCGTGGCCCGATCGACGGCCGCGACGTGAAGGAAAGCGCCTATCTGATGGACGGCGCGTGCCTCGACACCGCCCGCTGCCGCCTGCTGATATGGGAGCCGCTGCGCGACACCGTCTTCGCAGCCGACAACAGCGGCGTGCGGCCGCTCTACGTTGTCGATGCGGGCCTCCGCGCGTTTCCGCCTCGGCTGCAGGCCCTCGAAAATCTGCAGGAAAGACTGTCGGCTTTCTACTCTAAAGAGCCCGGGCGGCAATACGTTTCGCTCATTCGCTATCTGCAGCCCGACGGCGACAACCTGTATTTCTGCCTTGCGGGAAACAACCGTCGGAACTACATCGTGCGGTACGACACCGCGACCGACAGTTGCTCGGTGCGCAGTTTTTCTTCTCCTGACGGAAGATACACTCAAACCACGTTTTTCCTCTTAGACGCCGACAGCCTGCGCCTTGAAATGCGCGACAATGCCGACATCGAGGCAAACCCCGCCGTTTACTCCTTCCACAAAAGCGAAATGCAATGAAAAAGACAATTATGCTCGTAATAGCCGGCGCGCTGCTGTTCTGCCTGGGTTTCCAGGTGTCTGAATTGCGTGGCGACAGCTCCGAAACCGCCGGGACAGAACCTGTGGCCGACTACGGGGCCACGGCTGACGATGAAGCCCTGACCAGCGCCGAATTGGAGGGTTGCGCGCTGCCCGACTCCACAGTAATACTCAACTATAAGGGAGAGAGAATATCGCCCGCCGCGCTTTCGGGCGACAGTACGCTCATAGCCAGATTCTCCACTTCGGCCTGCCGCCCGTGCGTAAACGCGCTCACGGCTTCCCTGCAGAGCCATGCGCGGCGCCACCCCGGGCAACGCATAGTCATATTGCTGAAAAAGGTGCAGCTGCGCGACCTCTATGTAATGGCTCCCGATTTCGGGTCGCAGTTTGAGCTTTTGGCGTGCGACAGTCTGCCCATCGATTTTGACAGCGCTGATACACCTGTGATTTTTCGCCTTGACACCGCCGGCCGCGTAGCGGACCACTTCACGTGCCGCTACGGCGATTATGAGCGCACCGACCACTATCTGAAAAGCCTCTGATAATAGCACGGGGCAGGGTGATGCACAGCGGGTGTGTGAGCGAGGCGCGGGGGAGGCGGAGGGTGTCCGCAGGACACCGATCTTTCATAACCGTGTACATCGAGCGGGTGGCCCGCAGGGCGCGCGAGATGTGCACGGATAGGCGTCACGCGAGCGGGGGTGTCCGTAGGACACCTGCGGGGGAGCGATGTACGTCCGTGCACATCCGCCGTCCTCGCGGACGCCGTATGTACACGGTTACGAAAAAATCGGCGTCCTCACGGACGCCCCCACCCTCTCCGCGGGGCGTCTGCGACGTCGCTCCGCATCCAACAGGGTCCCATCGGGCAGCTGTGCGGGGAGCATATGCTGCTGCGCGGACCGACGACAGCGGTCGAGGTGCCAGGATGCATGCACATAGGCGCGGCTGCGAGGGCAGAGAGGCAGGGTGATGCACAGCGGGTGTGTGAGCGAGGCGCGGTGGAGGCGGAAGGTGTCCGACAGGACACCGATCTTTCATAACCGTGTACATCGAGCGGAAGGCCTGAAGGGCGCGCGAGATGTGCACGGATAGGCGTCACGCGAGCGGGGGTGTCCGTAGGACACC
>CAMWTJ010000077.1 GCA_947177185.1 uncultured Porphyromonadaceae bacterium
CCATCTCGAAATACACGACCCACGGTTTAACAAAAATTGGGGAACGGGCTCTAAGCGTGCAGCGCGTCCGGCCCGATATGCGGGCGGACGCGCTGTTTGCGTGTATGCACAAGAGCCGTGCAGGGTCAGAAAGCGTAGCTCACACCCAGCGAAGGCGTCCAGGCGCGGATGCGGTAGGATGCTTCGAAGGTGCGCTCGGCGGGCAGGCCGAGTTCCGGCCGGGAAGCTGCGAGCAGGTCGGAATATGTGCACGTGCGGTCGTTGGCGTTAAGACCGGCCACGTACATCAGCGCAAAATCGACGCTCAGGCCCTTTACGGGACGGAAGGAGAAACCTACCGACGGATCTATCTTCGTGGTGCCGGGGGTTTCGGGGTTGTAGTTGGTGTCGCGCACGGGAGTGGTGTCCACCATCAGTCCGAGGCGCAGGTCGAGGCGTTTGGTGGCGGCGTACTGCACGCCGGCCTTTACAGCCCACGCGTTGCGGTAGTCTTTTGTTATGTGCTGGTCGAAAGCAGTCAGCTTGCTGTCGAGAAACTCCACGTCGAGCGAGCGGTAGGCGCTCCAGCCCGTGAGCTGCGCGTCGAGGGCCACGGTCCATCGGTCGGTGGGTTTGTAGCCCACGCCGAAGCTCAGCACGTACGGTGCCGGCATAGTGGCCCGGAAATTGGCCTGGTTGATAATGCCGAGCGCCGGCTGCAGGAGGCCTTGGGCCACATCGTCGGCATAACGCACGGAGGCGATGCCTGCATCGACGGTGAGATTCATCTTCGAGCGGAAATTGACACCTACGGTCAGACGCGGCGTGATGTCGTACATGGCTCCGATGTTGTAGCCGAAAGCTACGTTGGTGGTGCCGTCAAGATTGACCGACGCCGGCGTGATGGTGCCGTAGCGGTAGCCGGTCGGCAGCCCGAGAGCAGCCGAGCCGCCCGTGGCGTCGAGCACACCGAGCATGGCGTCCATGGACGAGGCGCTCACGAGGCCCTTGTCGAGGTTGACGTCGCCCCATGTGACCATAAGACCGGCGCCTATGCTCAGGCCCGGAATAATGCGCCAGCTCACGGTGGGCTGCACTGTGAAGGCGCGCAGCGTGCAGCGCTGGTTGAGCACGGCGCCGGGCCAGTTGTCGAGCCACTCTATACCGCTGCCGTAGGGCGTATAAAAGGCCACACCGGCCTGCAGGCCGGGAATGATGCGGAACGCGGCGGCGGCGTTGACGGGCGTGCTCACCGGCGCATGTGTGCTCCACTGCGAGCCGTCGGTCAGTGTGGCAGTGGCTTTAGGCGCCACTGCCGACACTGATGCCGTCACATCGAGCGTGTGCTCCGAAAAGGCCATGCCTGCGGGGTTGAACAGCATGCTCTCGGCGCCGAGTTTCAGGCCGACGCCTGTATGGCCCATGCCGAGCTGCTTGGTGCTCAGAGTGTTCACCTGATAGCCTTCTGCGGCTGCCGCAAGGGCAACCGTTGCGGCCAGGACTGTCGATACAATCTTTTTCATATGCTTGAAATTGTGGTTTATGTCCCGGCCGCCTTACGTCAGTCTATGCGGTAGCGGTCGCCCGTTTCACGGACGATGGAGCGGAAATAGCGCTCGTTGTAGCCGCCGAACACAGGCTGCACGGGCATACCCGTGGCTGTGCGCTCGAAATGGCCGGGAGTGGTTTCTTTCTTTATGTTTCCGTCGAGATATTTCACCAGCAGATAGTCACCGAGGTCGCGGTATCCTTTGGTCACAGCCGCCGACGCCATGCCGGTGAAGCCGGCCAGACGCGTCTGCGCCTCGGCGTAAGGCACGTCGCGGAGTTCGTCGCAGGCGGCGTCCACATCCTGCTCGAGCAGGCTCTCGTAGGCCTGCTGCACGCGGCGTATGTCGGGAATCATCTGCGAGTAGCGGTTGTAGGCCTGGTTGGCCACATAGTTGTTGACCCAGAACATGGCGTCCCACGACAGTGTGAGCATGTCGCCGTTGCCGTGCGCGAGCTCGCGCGGAGGTTCGGGAGTGGAGTTGAACACGGGTATGTAGACACACGTGTTGGCGTCGTCGACACCGAACCAGAGTATGCCGCGCATGGCCTGCGGCCGTGCGGCGTTCATTGACGCCACAAACGAGAATCCCGTCTGCTGCGTGGCTATCGCACGCTCGTGGGTGTAAGTGGCCGAGTCCACCTCAAAAGTCATCGGACGCCAGCGGTACGGCACGTCGAAGGGTCCGGCACCGATGTCTGTGGCCATGTCGAGAGGCGTGCCCTCGAAATGGTCGCGCATCATCCACTTCAGGTCGTTGGCGCTCACCGGCTTTTCGGGTTTCACCCACAGGGGCAGCACCTCGCCCTCGCCGCGCATGATCCACGGCAGATAGCTGTCCATGGCCGCATCGGCCGGGGCGAAGCGCCGGAAGTAGCTCCACACACGCGCATCGCAGCCGCGCGTGGCGCCCACGTCGGTTATGGCATATGCGCGCGAGAAGTCGAAATCCTTGTCCTTGCCCTTGTAGTATCCCTGCTTACGGGCGAAGTCTATCACATCGGGCGAATAGATGGTGGTTTCCTTTTCGTTCTGCGGGAAAGTGTGTATGCGCGCGTGATTGGCGTGGCCGCTTATATAGCCGTCGGGCACGCGTCGCGCCACCCACACTGCGCCCGGGTCGGTCTTGCCCTTTCCGATAAGTTCCATAATCCATACCTCGTCGGCGTCGGCCACGGAGAAGGACTCGCCCTCGGAGCCATAGCCATAGTCGCGCACAAGGCCCGTCATCACGTCGATGGCCTCGCGCGCGGTGCGTGCGCGCTGAAGAGTGATGTATATGAGCGAGCCGTAGTCTATAAGCCCGCTGCCTTCGAGCTCGGGACGCCCGCCCCAGGTGCTCTCGGCTATGGTCAGGCCGTGCTCGTTCATATTGCCTATGGTGGCGTAGGTATGGGCCACTTCGGGGATTTCGCCGCGGTACGCGCCGCTGTCCCAGTCGTACACGGCACGCATGGTGCCGGGCGCGTGGTCGGCCGCAGGCTGATGGTACAGCTCGCCGTAGAGCGTATGGCTGTCGGCGGCATAGGTAATCATCGTCGAACCGTCGGCTGTGGCGCCGCGGGCTGCAATCAGACTTGTACACGCCAGCGCGTCGGCTCCGCATGCTACAGCGGCACCGAGCAGGACGTATTTCAGTGTGCGAACCGGATTTTTCATAAAATTTGTCACAAAGGTAAGAAAGTTTGGTCTATTATGCAAATAATTCGTTTAAAACGGCCTTTCGGGCATGCTCAGCGTGCCGAAAAGGGCCATGTCGGCATGGCAAATATCGGAAATATTTGGCGTAACAGCAAAAAAGCGCGGCTAAAGCCCGCATTTTTACGATACTTTTAGTAATTTTGCACCGAATTTGCCGCAAAAGATGACAAGATACGACGAAATCCGACACTCAGTAGCGCCCGAGCTCGAGCGCCTCAATGAGCGCATCCACGCCCGTCTTACATCAGGCAACGCACTGATGGACACCATAGTCGGCTCCCAGCTGCGCACGCGCGGCAAGCAGATACGCCCGCTGGTGGTGGTGCTCTGCGCGCGCATGTTCGGCGAGGTGAGCGAGCGCGTGCTCGCCGCCGGAGCATCCGTAGAGCTGCTGCACAACGCATCGCTGATACACGACGACGTGGTGGACGAATCGCGCCTGCGCCGCGGCAACCCCACAGTCAACGCCGTGTGGGACAACCACATATCGGTGCTCGTAGGCGATTTCTACACCAGCTCGTCGCTGCGCGAGGCTGTGGAAACCGGCGACATGCGCATCATACGCACCATCTCCGACCTCGGACGCCTCCTCAGCCTCGGCGAGCTGAGCCAGATAGACACCGCGCGCACGCACACCCTCACCGAGGAAGCATATTTCAACAACATTGAAAAAAAGACCGCATCGCTGTTTGTGGCCTGCGCGCGCATGGGATGCTACGCGTCCGACGCGCCCGACGACGCCACTGAAAAGCTGGCCGAGTTCGCACGCTTGCTCGGTCTGTGCTTCCAGATACGCGACGATGTGTTCGACTACTATCCCGCCGAAAAAATCGGCAAGCCCACGGGCAACGACCTGCGCGAAGGCAAAGTGACACTGCCGCTGCTGCACGTGCTGCTGCAGCCGCAGCTGCCCGGCCACGCCGAGATGCTGGAGCTCACGCGGCGCGACGGACTATCCGACGCCGACATAGCCCGCCTACAGGCTTTCGCACGCGACAACGGCGGCACCGAATACGCCTTCGACAAAATGGCCGAACTGCGCGCCCGGGCCGCCGAACAGCTCGCCGGCCTTCCGGCCGGAGCCGCTGCCGACGCGCTGCTCGGCATACTCGACTATATCATATCCCGCGACCATTGAACGCCACAGGACGTATCGAAACCCTCGACCTGATGAAAGGTCTGGTGATACTGCTCGTGGTGATGCAGCATCTCGACATCGTGCCCAACGCGCACGAATCGAGGCTTGCAGCCGTGTATCTGTGTTTCAACATGCCGATGTTTTTCTTCGTGTCGGGCATGTTTCTGCCCGTGGGCCGCTCCACCGGCAGCATGCTCCGGCACAGCGCCCGCAGGCTGCTTGTGCCGTGGCTTTTCTTCGCCGTGGCCGGAGGCCTGATAGTGGATGTGCTGGTCAACGGCAATTACTACGTGCTCGGCTCGCCCCGCCGCATGTTCCACTGGTTCGCCTACGGACCCAACGTGCCGCTCTACTTTCTGCGCGCGCTGTTTCTCTCTACCGTAGGGTGCTTCTTCGCTGCCCGCGCTGCCGCCGGCCTGCGCCGGCAGCTTGTGGTGCTGGCGCTGCTTGTGGCGCTGTCGGCCGTGGCTTTCCGCGTGGCGCCGCATGTGGCATCGCTGCCGGGGCCCGTCAAGGGCATGGTGCGCCTGCTGGCTCTGCCCGAGGCCATGGCCATGAGCATGTATCTGTGGCTCGGCCACATGGCGGCAAGCAACACAGGCATGCGCGACGCGCGCGCAGGACGCCTCGCCGGCGCATGCATAATGGCAGCGGCGCTCGGAGCCGCCCTGCTCACGGGGTGGAACGCCATGCGCTGGCACACCGTGTGGCACCTGGGCAGCTGGGGCGGCATCACGGCCTGCGCCGTGTGCGGCATAGCGGCAGTGTGGGGCGCGGCCCTGATGCTGCGCGGCTGCCGGCCGCTGGCCCTGGCCGGGCGCTATTCGCTCGCCATCATGTGTTCGCACTATGTGCTCATATACACGCTCACAGGTCTGCTGGCCGTCGAGGAGCGCAACAGCGTGTGGCCGCTCGTGCTGCTGCTTTTCGCGCCCCTGGCGTGGGCATGCGTGCGCTTCTTACCCTGGGCGCTCGGCATGCGCAAAAAACGATAGCAGCCGCAGGCACGACCGCGTGCTGCAATGATGTGTCAGGCGAAGATGGAAGGTTGATTTTTGCCTGCCTATTAAGCTGATTATGTGAGAACTTTGTTGTATCTTTGCGGTGAATAACTTTGCCCGAGGCATTGCGCACCGGCTTTCAGCCGACCTGCGCTGAGTTTTCACTCGAGTGTTATTTGTACTTAAATTAGAAACAAGGAGATAAAACTATGGCAATGACAATTAAAACATCCCCCGAACTTTGGGGCGAAGATGCAAGAATCTTCACCGAGGAAGCGGAGCGCAATGGCAAATTGCCTACGCCAAAGCTCTCTGAATCACAGCGTAAGGTGCTTTCCACCATGTTGGAGAGTGCCAATAACATTATATTCCCTCCCCGCAAAGGCTGACAATGGCAGAATATAGTTTCGTAGAAAACACCTTTATGGTGCCTTATACCAAGGAGGTCGCAGATTACTGTGACCCCTTTTCTTGTGG
>CAMWTJ010000078.1 GCA_947177185.1 uncultured Porphyromonadaceae bacterium
GCCATGGTGAACATATTGTTGTTGTTGACGTCCATCTTGATGTCGCGGCGCCATTTGTTCTTGTTGTCGAGATTGAGCACCACACGCCAGTACTCACCACGCTCTTCACCACCCTCGGCGCTGGAGCAGATCCAGCCGGCCCACTGGTTGCGGGCGTTCCAGATGTAGAGGCCGTTTTCTACCGTTACCTGAATGGTGGCCTTCTCGCCGGTAGCGGAGCAAGTGGCGGTGATGTTGGCCGTACCGAAGCCGCGGGGTGTGACAACACCGCGATATACGGTGGCCACCATTTCGTCGTCGCTCTCCCAGATTACGGAGCCGACGGTTGCGTCGGCGGGATAGTAGGTGACATCGAGTTCCACGCTGCCCTGGTTGATGCAGAGGCTCTCGGCAAGGGGTGCAATCTCAACGCGGTCAGCGTCGACCATGCGGTTGACGTGGATGCTGATTTCGCCGCGCACATTGCTCTTGTCCGTAGCGGCGGCATAGATGGTCACGTCGCCCATACCGCGGCAGGTGACAAGGCCGTTTTCGTCGACTGTAGCCACCTCGGGGTCGGTGGTGCCCCACACCACGCGGTCGTAGGTGTGGTCGGCAGGCAGTATCTCCACTGCCATCTGCAGTTCGTCGGTCACGTATATCTTGCCGTCCTCGCCGGCGGGTGTGGTGTTGGTCACTATGATTTCGGTGGCCTTGATGATTTCGGGTATCACGTTGACAATCACCGTGGCGTGGGCATCAAACACGGGGAAACCGATTTCGCCATAGGCCGTGATGATAGCGCGGCCCACGTCGACGGCATGGATGGTGCCGTCGGGGCTGACGGTGGCCACCTCCTCGTTGTCCGACGAGAAGATCACGTTTTTGTTTGATGCGTTTTCGGGGCCTACGGTCCAGGTGATTGTGGAGTCCATGCCCACGGCGAGCGGCAGCGTGGGAGTCACGTGAAGCGTGATTTCCTCCAGCATGTGGCCCTGCTCGGCGTTGAGCGTGAGCTGCTTTTCGTCGTCGCAGGCGGTGAGGCCGGCAGTGGCCAGCGCCGCGAGAGCTATATATTTGAAACTTTTCATTGTGTCTGTGTTAAGAGTGTAAGTCCAAATGTCCTATTACCAGCTGGGGTTCTGCTTGAGGTTGGGGTTGAGCTGCAGCTGGCTGCTGGGCAGCGGGAAGAGATAGTGCTTGGGAAGGAACTGGCGCTCGCTTTCCACCACGAGGCGGCCGTCGGCGTTGACGGGCACGCCGGGCACAGCCCATTTCTCCTGCCACTCGCCTGTCCACACGATGCCGGTTACGTCCATGGGCATCTCCACTTCGGCTGTTTTCCAGCGACGGAGGTCGTCGTAGCGGAAGCCTTCCTGGAAGAGCTCGATGGTGCGCTCGCGGCGTATCTCCTCGCGCATGTCGAGGCCGTGGGTGCTGACAAATGCGTTGGAGAGCAGGGGCATCTGCTTGTTCACGCGGGTACGGGTGAGGTTGAGCGAGATGTTGAGGTCTTCGTCGCTGATCTGGCCGCCGTTTGCCTCAAAAGTGGCCTCGGCGTAGTTGAGAAGCACCTCGGCGTAGCGGAGCACGGGCCAGTCGAAGCTCTGCTGGCCGTCGAGCACGTTGCGCTCGGTGCACCATTTCTGATGCCAGTAGCCTGTGCCGCCGCTGGGGATTGCGTTGCGCTTGGCTGCCGCGGCTATCTCGGCGTCGCTGCCGCTCCAGTCGATGCGGCTGTTCTGGTTGTTCCAGAAGTCGTCGCCGGGCTGGCAGAGGGTGTAGCGCATGCGGTGGTCGCGGTTCTGCCACTCGGAGATGAGCTTTTCGCGGCCCATGAACTGCGGCGACATTTCGATGGGCAGACCGTCCTGGCAGAGGTAGAGGTCGGCGAACTTGGAGTTGACGCGCTGGTGCTGGAAGAAGATTTCGGTGGTGAGGTTGCGGCCGATGGTCTTCAGCTCGGGGTCGAAGCAGCGTTTGATGATATACTCGTGGTTGTCGGCTTTGGTGAGGCCGGCGCCGTTGCACTGCACGTTCTCAAGGATGAACATGTACTTCTGGGAAGCGTCGCCGAGCACCTGGTTGTAGAACAGCCAGAACTTGCCGCCCTGTATCACCTGCTTGGCAGCCTTGGCTGCTTCGGCGCAGAAAGCGCGGCCGCGGGTTTCGTTGTTCTTGTGGTTGATCTGCCATGTGCCTTCGAAAAGACCCACGCGGCTGAGGAGGCCGAGAGCGCCTTCGCTGCCCACACGTCCTTCGACTACGTCGGCCGTGGGCTTGAGAAGTTCGCTGGCGGTCCAAAGGTCGCTGATGATGAAATCGGCCACCTCGGCACGGTCGTTGCGCGATGAAAACAGCAGGGGGCTGTCAGTGTCGATAGTCTTGTCGACTATGATTACGTCGCCGAATTTCTGCAGCAGCTGGAAATAGTTCCATGCGCGGAAGAAATAAGCCTCGCCCAGGGGCTGACGGATTTCTTCGTGGTTGCCGGTGAATTTTTCGGCGTTCTGTATGAGCAGGTTGCAGCGGCGTATGCGGTCGTAGGCGCCGGTGTAGTCGCCATCGCTTTCCGGCACGGTGTGTATGCCGCAGGCCTGTGCGTCGCGGCCCTGGTCGTAGCTGAGGAGGTCGCTGTGGCGGTCGCAATGTACATTGTCGGCGTAAACCGTGCCGAAGTTGGGCAGCCAGTCGTAGAACTTATTGGCAAAGAGCTGGAAATCGCCGGCTTCGTCCCAGAGGTTGCTGTCGCTCACATCTTCCTTCGACGTGAGGTCGAGGCAGGACGCGGACGAGAGTGCCATCGCGGCAATTGCCATGAATTTTACTATGCGGTTCATATGCTATAGTCTGTGTTGTTCGTGTTGATTAAAAAGTAAGGTTTGCGCCTACGGTCCATGTGCGCAGGAAGGGATAGCGGCGGGAGTCGGTGATGCGACGGTTGGCTTCGGGGTCCCAGTCGTCGGTGTTGCCTTTCCATTCCCAGAGGTCGGTGCCGGTCACGTACACACGCAGGTTGCTGATCACCTTCTGCTTGGCAAGCACGCTCTGCGGCAGTGTGTAGCCGAAGGTGAAGTTCTTAAGACGCAGATACGAGCCGTCCTGCACGCTCCAGGAGGAGCACTGGTAGTTGTATTGGTTTATCTGGTCCTGCATGGTGAGCGTGGGATAGCGGTTGTCGGGAGTTTCTTCGCTCCACACGTTGCCCACCCAGTGGTTCGAGCCGTTCTGCCATGCGTTACGCATGGGGATACGCCAGGGGTCGGCGTCGTTGCCGGTGCCGGTCACACGCCAGATGGTGCGCTTGGCAGCGCCCTGGAACACAAAGTTTACGTCGAAGCCCTTCCAGTCGGCGCCGAAATTGAACGAGTACTGGATTTTGGGGTCGTCGGTGCCGAGGTACACGAGGTCCTCTTCGTTGATTTTTCCGTCTTGGTTGATGTCCTGGAACATGTTGTCGCCCAGACGCACGAGCTGTATGTTGCCGGCGCCGCCATAGTTTTCGCCATAGCGGGCGACGTATTTCTCGAGAGTCTTCTCGTCCTGGATTTTGCCTACGTAGCGGTAGCCCCAAACGGAGTTGAGGGGATAGCCTTCCTGGTCGGAACGCACGCCGGCACCGATCGCGCCCGAGCCGCCGTTGTCGAGCAGGCGGTTTTCAACGTATGTGAAGGTGCCTCCGATATGGTAGTTCACCTGGCCGATGCGGTCGTTCCAGTTGGCCTGACCTTCGTAACCCCAGGCTTTGAACTTACCCTTGTTGGCCGTGGGTGCGGCTGCACCGAGGATTCCGGGATAGATTACGTCGATGAGCATGTTGTTGGTGCGCTTCCAGAAGGCTTCGACGGTACCTGTGAGGCGATTGTTGAAGAAGCCGAAGTCAAGAGCCACGTTGTAGTTGTGCACGCGCTCCCATGTGCGGTCGGTGCTGGGCAGCGAGCCTTTCACGTCCATGTTGCTCACGAGCTGGCCGCCGAGGAGGTTGCCGCCGGTGTTGTACATGGTGTAGAACGTCATGCCGGAGTAGCGGTCGATACCGTTCTGGTTACCCACGTTGCCGTACGACGCACGCAGCTTGAGTTCGTTGATATAAGGACGCACGCCTTCCATGAATTTCTCTTCGGTGATGCGCCAGCCGAGCGAGGTGCCCCAGAAGAAGGCCCAGCGGTTGGCGGCCTGGAACTTGGAGCTGCCGTCGTAGCGGAACTGTCCTTCGATCATGTACTTGCTCTTGTAGTCGTAGTTGGCACGGCCATAGTACGAAAGGATGGACTCTTCCCACTTGCGGGGAGTGGTCAGCGATGTTTCGCCTGAGCCGTTGGGGATTTCGAGCGAGGGCTGGATGTCGAGTGTGCGCACGCCGAAAGCCTCGTATTGCTTCATGTTGTACTGCACACCGCCGAGAAGCGTGAGGTTGTGGGCCTCGGCGAAGGTCTTGTTCCAGTCGAGATAGCCCTGCACGCTGTAGAAATCGGTAGAGCTCTGCGTCTTCTCGTAGCTGTTGTCCTTCTTCATGGGCGATGTGAACGCCAGTTCCTCGCCGTTGTAGCGGTAGAAATCGATGCTGAGGGTCTGCTTGTCGCGGATGGCCTCGGAGTGGTTGTAGCCGAGCACCACGTTGGCGCGCAGTCCGTCGATGATTTCATAGCGCAGCGTTTCGCTGATGTTGACAGCGTTGACCTTGAGCTTGTTGTCGCCGCCGAGTTCCACGAGCCAGTTGGGAGTGCGCCACTGCTCGGCCCAGCCGTAGGGCTTGCCGTCGATGGTGCTGGTGGGGAAACCGGGCTGCGCCTGGCCCACGTTGAGGGCTGCGCCTATCTGCGAGGGAGCCACCTGGTCCTGACGGTTGTAGCCGATCACGCTCTGCAGCGTCATGCCCTTCATGATCTGGAAGGTGTTGTTGAGGCGCAG
>CAMWTJ010000079.1 GCA_947177185.1 uncultured Porphyromonadaceae bacterium
ATAATATACATATTCATTAATTCATAAACCAATCAGCAACAAAACATGAAGCATATTCTACTCACAGGCCTGCTCGCTACGGCCGCGCTCGGCATGAGCGCCGCTCCCGGCGCCGAGCTGCAGGCAGCGAAGGCTTCGGCAAGCGCGCCCTCCAAGGTCAAGGGCATAGCAGGAAACAACGTTTCGGGACATAAGAATGGCCCGAAACGCGCTGCAGCGCCCATGGTTTCCAACAGGATAAACCCGCACATGAAAAAAGCCGCAGCGGCAGCACCCTACAGCGCACCCGCCGAAAACGCGCTCTTCGAGAGCTTCGAAGGATGGGACGGCAGCGATGCATCGTGGCTGCCCGAAGGATGGAGCGTGGAGTGCAAAGGCGAGGTGGCACGCGCCGACAGCTGGGCACCCACCTACAAGACATACTACCCCGCCCCCATCGACGGCCAGGTGTATTTCGGCAACTATCTGACATTCGCGTCCGGGCAGTTCGACGACTGGCTCATCACCCCGAGCGTCGACGTAGAGGCCGGCAACGTGCTTGATTTCTATCTGTACCTCGAGCCGATGTATCTCTTCAGCTTCGACAACCTCGACTGGGTGACCGGCGAATACGAAGGCGGCAAGCAGCAGATCATGACTCTGCAGGTATGGGCACAGCCCGAAGGCGGAGAGTGGACGCAGCTCTACGACGTGGCCGACAGATACCGCGACTGGAACGGCCTCGACCTGCTGTACGCCACTCCTACAGTCATGGAGAAGAACAGCGTGAACCTCGAAAGCCTCGAAGGCAAGAAAGCCCGCTTTGCGTTCCGCTATCTCGGCGCCGACGCCAATGTGGCGTTCGTGGACGCCGTGCGCGTAGGCAAGCCCGCGCTCGAAGGCATCAGCTATGCCAACCCGTTCGAAACCCTCTTCTGGGGCTTCGACAAGAACTCCGAAGGCGGCCACAACGCCATGATGCAGGACATCGCCATCTATCCCGTCTACAGCCCCATGACGTGGATGGACATGAGCCCCTACGTACAGAATGCCACCTATGCATGGGCATATCAGGACCCCGAAACCCACGAAGATGCTACTGCCGAAGGCCCCGAACTCACACTGTCGTTCGTGCCTGACTATACCTCCGACAAGTCGAAGCAGACCAACATCTATTCGTTCCCCGCGCTCACTGTTTCCGCTCCCGGTACGATGCCCGGCTCGTATCAGGCTCCGTACACCGCTCTGTCGGCCGGCGGCAAGCCCGAAATGACGTTCAGCGACGGCAACGGATTTGCAGGCGGCATACTGCCTTTCGCATTAAACAATGACGAATTCACCCATTTCGTAATCGACTGGGAGAAATACGGCGACTACGACTGCCCCATCTTCGGCCACGACAAATACACTGACAAATGGTGGCTCGAGGAATACTCGCTGCGCGGCGACGAACCCAGCGAGGGCGAATACTCGCGCCTGCTCGGCATCATCAACTTCATCTACCCGACCGAGAAACCGCTCGTGGTGAACGGCGTCACGGTGTACGGCTACGGCAAAATCAAGCCCGAGGCTGAATTCACCATCTCCATCTACGCTCTGCCCCCGTCCATGGTGTTCCTCGGCGACGAAACACCCATCGCCACCGCCACCGCCACCGGCGCCGACGTGTTCACGGAAGACGCCAACTACCGCAACAATCTGTACATCCCCTTCACCTTCGACACTCCTGCCGTAGTGAAGAAAACGGAAGAAACGCCCTTCTACATTATCATGTTCTCGGGCTTCAACAGCGATGCCGTGGACTATTTCGCTCCCATGCAGTCGCTCATTCCCCATCTTGACCTCTGCCACGGCTGGGTATTCAAAGAAAACTACATCAATGAAACCTATGGCAAGTCGCTCACTCCGATAGCCAACATCGAAGGCGAGTACGGCGAGTGCCGCAACGCGTTCGCCATCCAGCTCGAGGGCGAATATCCCTGGCTCACCTGCGACACCAAGAGCATCGAACTCGGCACCGAGCCCGTACAGGTGGCTCTCGGCAGCTACTTCGACGGCAGCAAGCTCACTGTGGAAGCACCCGAAGGCGTGACCGCCACAGTTGAAGGCCGCTACGACGAGTGCGTGCTCACGGCCACCCACACCGGCGGCAACGCCGTGGACGGCAACATCGTGGTCAAAGGCCCCGGCGTGGAAGCCACGATCGCAGTCAAGGCTTCGGCCGGCATAGCCGACATCGAAGCCGACGCCAACGCCACCGTCACCGACATGTTCGACCTCAGCGGCCGCCGTGTCGACGCCGCAGCGGCCGCTCCCGGCGTATACGTGGTGAAACTCTCCGACGGCACTGTGCGCAAGACTGTCGTACGATAATCCCTGCGCAATAACCTCCTTGCAAAGCGCCCTGCCCCGACCGGCAGGGCGCTTTTATCTTTTGGCCGCAGTGTTGCGGTTGTGGGAAAACTTTCGTAACTTTGCCACAACATTTTTCCTAACCGAATCAGATGGAAAACGCAACAAACCCGACAGACAATACTGCGGCACGCCGCCGTGCGCGCAGTTTCCGCATAATCAAATGGATGTGGGCCCTGTTTGCCCTGCTCGCAGCCTTCGTGGCAGTGTTTTTCGTGCTCGTCTACAACGGCGTGGTGGGCTACATGCCGCCGGTCGAAGAACTTAAAAATCCGCAGGACAAATTCGCGTCCATAATCTACACGGCCGACGGCAAAGAGATGGGACGCTATTTCCGCGGCACCGGCAACCGCGTGTATGCCGATTTCGACGAGATATCGCCCAACGTGGTGGACGCACTTATCGCCACCGAGGACGTGCGCTTCGAGAGCCACTCCGGCATCGATGCCAAAGCCGTGTCGCGCGCCATATTCAAAACTCTGCTCATGGGCCACAAGAGCGCCGGCGGCGGCTCCACCATCACGCAGCAGCTGGCCAAGCAGCTGTACACGCCCCCAAGCTCCGGGCTGCTCAGCCGCGCCATGCAGAAACCCATAGAGTGGATGATAGCCATCAAGCTGGAGCGATTCTACAGCAAGGAGGAAATCATAAAGATGTATCTCAACCAGTTTGATTTCCTGTACAACGCCGTAGGCATCAAGAGCGCGGCGAAAGTGTATTTCGACACGTCGGCCGACAAGCTCGACATCCCGCAGGCCGCCCTGCTGGTGGGCATGGTCAAGAATCCGTCGTATTTCAACCCCGTACGCCACCCCGAACGCGCGCTCGCCCGACGCAACGTGGTGCTGGAGCAGATGCGCAAGGCCGACTTCATAACCCGCGAGCAATACGACGCCTACTCGGCCTCTCCCCTCGGACTGGATTTCCACCGCATAGACCACAAGGAAGGCATCGCGCCCTATCTGCGCGAGGAGCTGCGCCGCATGCTCACCGCCCACAAGCCCGTGCGTTCCAAATATCCCTCGTGGGACAACCAGCGCTTTGTCGACGACAGCATAGCCTGGGCCACCAACCCGCTGTTCGGATGGATAGACAAGAATCCCAAGGCCGACGGCAGCAAATACGATATCTACAACGACGGCCTGCGCATACACACCACCATAGACTCGCGCATGCAGCAGTATGCCGAAGAGGCCGTGGCCGACCACATGCGCAGCCTCCAGAAAGCCTTCAACCGCGAAAAGCGCGGTTCGGCCACCGCACCCTACACCTCCAACCCCGGCGAGCTCTCGGCGGCCATGCGCAGCAAGCTGATAGCCAACGCCGTGCGCCAGAGCGAGCGCAGGCGCGTGGCCAAAGTGGCCGGAAAGAGCGACGCCGAAATCACGGCCGAATTCAACACCCCCACGGAGATGACCGTGTTCAGCTACGACGGACCGCGCGACACCGTGATGACACCGCTCGACTCCATACTTTACACCAAGGGCTTCCTGCGCACGGGATTCATGTCGATGGACCCCACAACCGGCCACGTGAAAGCATATGTGGGCGGCCCCGACTTCCGCTTCTTCCAGTACGACATGGTGTCGACCGGACGCCG
>CAMWTJ010000080.1 GCA_947177185.1 uncultured Porphyromonadaceae bacterium
CCGCCACCCCTCAAAACCGCCTCGCCCCACAAACCCCGACGCGCCACCGACAAAGACCGGGCCGGAATGGCGGTTTTAAGCGGCAGCGCTTGGTTTTATCGGGGATTTTTCGCTACCTTTACGGCCGAAACCAAATACCAACTTCAATATCATATATAAGTACCATGATTTTAAAACAATTTTTCAAGGTGGCACTGGCTGCGACAGCCGGAATGTTGGCCGGATGCGGCTCCGGCAACGCAAACAACGCCAACACACCTGCCCAAGACGCCGCTGAAAACGGAGAAGTAATCGTTGGCGCGGCCCGCACCGAAAAGTACCTTCCTTTATTAAAGGATAAGCGCGTGGCATTGTTCAGCAACCATACGGGAATGGTTGGCGACCGCCACACGCTGGACATATTGCTCGACAACAAAGTGAACGTGGTGTGCATATTCTCTCCCGAACATGGATTCCGCGGAACGGCCGATGCCGGCGAGCACGTAAGCAGCAGCGTGGACGAGCCCACCGGCGTGCCTATCGCATCGCTCTACGACGGCAAAAAACGTGGCCCGTCAAAAGAAACAATGGACGGCCTTGACGTAATAGTGGTAGATATACAAGATGTAGGCCTACGCTATTATACTTATTATTGTACAATGATCGACCTCATGAACGCTGCCGCAGAAGCGGGCAAAGAGGTTGTGGTGCTCGACCGCCCCAACCCTAACGGCATGACTGTGGACGGTCCCTTGCTCGACATGAAATACCAGTCGGGCGTAGGGCGCCTGCCTATTCCCGTGGTGCACGGCATGACCCTCGGCGAGCTTGCCCTGATGGCCAACGGCGAAGGATGGCTGCGCGAAGGCCGCAAAGCCGACCTGGAGGTGGTAAGCTGCGAAAACTACACTCACGCCACACGCTACCGCCTTCCCATCGCGCCGTCGCCCAATCTGCGCACCATGCTGGCCATTTATCTATATCCGGCCACATGCTATTTTGAAGCTACGCCCGTGAGCCTCGGCCGCGGCACCGATATGCCATTTGAGGTATATGGCCATCCCGACATGAAAAACCGCTCGTTTGAGTTTACTCCACGCAGCGTGGCTGGTGCAAAAAATCCGCCGCAACTCGACAACCTGTGCCACGGAGTAGACCTCCGCGGAATATCCGAAGAGGAAGCCATCGCACGAGGCGTCGACCTTACATATCTTATAGACGCATACCGCGACTTAAACATCGGCGACAAATTCTTCAACTCGTTTTTCGAAAAACTTATTGGCCGCGGCGATATCCGCACAATGATTGAACAAGGAATGAGTGCGGAAGAAATCAAAGCCACATGGACCAATGATGTGGAGAATTTCCGCAAGCAGCGTCGTCCGTACTTACTTTATGCCGAATAAGCCATGAGCATGCCTGTTATCGTAATACTGACCATCGCAGCCTACTTTCTGCTGCTGATGCTTGTGGGACGCCTGAGCTCCCGCGGAGCCGACAACTCCACGTTCTTTACCGGCGGCCGAACAGCACCGTGGCCCGTAGTGGCATTTGCCATGATGGGAGCGGCCATATCCGGCGTGACTTTCATAAGCGTGCCCGGCATGGTGGTAGGCAAAGGATATGCATACCTGCAGATGGTGCTGGGCTTCATTGTCGGCTATGCCGTGATTGCATTCGTGCTTGTGCCGATGTTTTACCGCCGCAATCTGATAAGCATCTACGGCTATCTTGAAGAACGCTTTGGCGGCGGCACATACCGCACGGGCGCGTGGTTCTTTTTCGCCAGCAAGATGCTGGGCTCGGCCGTAAGGTTTTTTGTTGTGTGCGCCGTACTCCAGCTGCTGGTGTTCGACCCGCTGCACATACCGTTCATTTTTAATGTAGCAGCCACCATCGCTCTCATATGGCTTTACACCGTCAACGGCGGCGTAAAGACATTGATATGGACCGACACCCTGAAAAGCTTCTGCCTGATAGCAAGCGTCGTGTTGTGCATCTATTTCGTGGCCGGCAATCTTGGCCTGGATTTCACCGGCATGGTGAAAGCAATCAAGGGGCACAGCACATCGCAGATGTTCTTCTTCGACGACCCGATGGCCGGCACCTATTTCTGGAAGCAGTTCATTGCCGGCGTGTTCATGGCCATTGCCACCAATGGCCTCGACCAGGACATGATGCAGCGCAATCTGGCTTGCCGCGACAGCCGTCAGTCACAGAAAAACATGATTGTAAGCGGCATCACACAGTTCTTCGTAATCGCGCTGTTCCTGCTGCTGGGCACTCTGCTCGTGATATTCCTTGAGCGCAACAACATAACGATTCCCGAGAAAACCGACGACATTTTCGGCATTGTCGCCACGCACTCGTCCATGCCGGCCATCGTAGGCATCCTGTTTGTGCTCGGGCTTGTATCCGCCGCATATTCCGCTGCGGGCTCAGCGCTCACGTCCCTTACGACAAGCTTCACAGTCGACATCCTCGGCGCGCACCGTAGCAAAGCCGACGCCGAGCTCACACGCACACGCCGTCGCGTGCACATAGCCATGTCCGCTCTCATGGGCGCCATCATTGTGGCGTTCTACTATTTGAGCGACCAGGACGCTATCAGCGCAGTGTACACGCTTGCATCATACACATACGGTCCCATTCTCGGCCTGTTTGTGTTCGGCCTGGCCACAAAACGCCCCGTGCGCGATAAATACGTGCCCATAGCTTGTATCCTGGCCCCTGCTCTGTCGTGGGCTACGCAATGGGCTCTCGCCCACAGCTTCGGCTACGAAACGAGCTTTGAGCTTCTGCTGATTAACGCCGCATACACGTTCATAGGCTTATTCATACTCTCTGCAGGAGTTAAGCCGGCCACCAAGCAATGAGTTCAAACCTGCTCGCACGTTACATCTGGATTGTAGACACAATCCGACGCCACAAGCGAATTTCGCGAACGCAGCTCAATGAACTTTGGGCGCGTTCGCAATTCGCCGATGGCAGCGGACGCGGCATCGCACGTCGCACGTTCTACACCTATCGGCTCGCAATCGAAGAATTATTCAATATCAGCATCGAGTGCGACCCGTCCACCTTTGAATACTACATAGCCGACAACGACAGCCACAACGAAAGCGTTGCAGACTGGCTCCTGAACTCCGCATCGGTCAACGACACACTCAGCAACTCCCGCGACGTCGCCGACCGCATATTCCTTGAAAACGTCCCTTCGGCCCGCACCCATTTGGGGCTGTTTGTCGAAGCCATGCGCAACCACCGCCGCGTACGCTTCACATATCACTCATACACGCGCTCACGCCCCACCGCCGGAATAGCAATCGAGCCCTATTTCCTGAAAATATTCAAACAGCGCTGGTACGTCACCGGCCACGTCCCGGCCGACGGCAAAATAAAAACCTACGCATTAGACCGCATCGCCGACTGTTCGCTTACGTCCGAAGAATTCACGCCCAACCCGGCATTTGATGCCGAATCGTATTTTCGCGACTCGTTCGGAATCGTGTTCACACAGAGCACACCACGACGCATAGCCATAAAAGCCGACCCTCTGCGCGCAAAATACCTCCGTGCCCTACCCCTGCACCACTCTCAAAGCGAAGTTGTGCACGACGAATACTCCATTTTTTATTACAAAATGCGCCTGACGCCGGACCTCGTCGAAGAAATTCTGTCGCACGGTCCACGCCTCACAGTGCTCGAACCGCCCGAACTGCGAACTATGATAACAACAGAGCTACGCGCAGCACTCGATTCCTACTCCCTCTAAACACCTGTCGCACACCATCGTTCAAAAAAAGCCGCAAAAAACTTTCAAAAAAATGCCATAAAAACTTGCACGATTCAAAAAAACGCCGTACCTTTGCAACGCAAAAAGCAACGGTGCCATAGCTCAGTTGGTAGAGCAAAGGACTGAAAATCCTTGTGTCCCCG
>CAMWTJ010000081.1 GCA_947177185.1 uncultured Porphyromonadaceae bacterium
CAGAGTCAAAATTATGAAAATCGAAAAAATCATTGGTCGTGAGGTGCTCGACAGCCGCGGCAATCCCACCGTTGAAGTAGACGTAATCCTTGAGAGCGGCGCACGTGGCCGCGCTTCTGTTCCCTCGGGCGCATCCACCGGCGAAAACGAAGCTCTCGAGCTCCGCGACGGCGACAAGAGCCGCTACATGGGCAAGGGCGTACTCAAAGCCGTAGCCAACGTGAACGGCCCCATCGCAGAAGCCCTCGTAGGCATGAGCGCTCTCGACCAGATTGCCATCGACGAAGCTATGCTCGCACTCGACGGCACTGAAACAAAGAGCAAACTCGGCGCCAACGCAGTTCTCGGCGTTTCTCTCGCAGTGGCCAAGGCTGCCGCAGACTATCTCGACCTGCCCCTCTACAAATACATCGGCGGCTGCAACACATACGTGCTGCCCGTGCCTATGATGAACATTATCAACGGCGGCGCACACTCCGACGCTCCCATCTGCTTCCAGGAATTCATGATTCGTCCTATCGGCGCTACCAGCTTCCACGAAGGCATCCGCATGGGCACCGAAGTGTTCCACAACCTTAAGAAAGTGCTCCACGAACGTGGCCTCAGCACCGCAGTGGGCGACGAAGGCGGTTTCGCTCCCGCTCTCGACGGCACCGAGGACGCTCTCAACGTAATCATCAAGGCTATCGAAAAGGCCGGCTACGTGCCCGGCAAGGATGTGACCATCGGCCTCGACTGCGCTTCCAGCGAATTCTTCGTTGACGGTGTTTACAACTACCAGGAACTCAAGGACGGCACCAAGAAAGAAGCCAACGGCAAGAAATACACCAGCCGTGAGCAGGCCGAATACCTCAAAGGCCTCATCGAGAAATATCCCATCGACTCCATCGAGGACGGCATGGCCGAAAACGACTGGGAAGGCTGGAAGATTCTGACTGACCTTATCGGCGACCGCTGCCAGCTCGTAGGCGACGACCTCTTCGTTACCAACGTGAAATACCTCAAGAAGGGTATCGAAACCGGCTGCGGCAACTCCATCCTCGTGAAGGTGAACCAGATCGGCTCCCTCACCGAAACCCTCCGCGCCGTAGAACTCGCACAGCGCAACGGCTACACCGCCGTAATCTCGCACCGCTCCGGCGAAACCGAGGACGCTACCATCGCCGATATCGCAGTTGCTACCAACGCCGGCCAGATCAAGACCGGTAGCGCAAGCCGCTCCGACCGTATGGCCAAGTACAACCAGCTGCTCCGCATCGAAGAACAGCTCGGCGCTGCTGCCCAGTACGGCTATGGCAAAAAGACCAAGCGCGCTGAATAATCCACGCGATTTTCAGACAATACATAATCCGGGTGCTCGCATGGGTGCCCGGATTTTTTTACGGTATTTTTCAGGCGATATCTGCAAAAAAAAGGAGCCGCGAGATTATGTGCGGCTCTTTTCATGATGCGGTATGTGTTGCGGCGGCTATTCGTCGTTATCGTCGAAATCAAAGTCGAAGTCCCATCCGTCGGATATGTCGTCGGTGAAGCGTGCAAGCTCGCGGCCTTCGCGTTTGGTGGGTCGGCCGAGCCCCTTGCGCCGGTCTATGAATCCGCTTATCTTGACCACCTCAAGCAAATCAAGCTGAGCCTGCGGTGTCACATTTTCCATGTAGTCCGGCACGAGGCGTGCCCCGAGTCGGTTTTCAGTGAGGGCGCGCACGCGGAAGCTGTATGTGACGGGCGGCTTGCGCACATTGACTATATCGCCTACGCGCACAGTGCGTGAGGGCTTGGCTATGGTGTCGGACGGCGCGTTGCCGAGCGTCACGCGTCCCTTCTTGCAGGCCTCGGTGGCTATGGTGCGCGTCTTGAACACGCGCACGGCCCACAGCCATTTGTCGATGCGTACTTCTTCTTTCATTTGTTGTTGAACTTACACATGGCATTGCCGGCACCTGCGAGCACGTACTCGCGTATGGCGTCGCACGCCACGTCGATTCTTGCCGGCAGCTCTGCCCGCTGCTCGGCCGAAAAGCGCCCGAGCACGTAGTCCACCTGTGCTCCGCGGGGGAAGTCGTTGCCAATGCCGAAGCGCAGCCGGGCATAGTTCTGCGTGCCGAGCATCTGCGCTATGCTTTTCAGGCCGTTGTGGCCTGCGTCGCTTCCGCGCTGCTTGATGCGGATGGCGCCGAACGGCAGGGCGAGGTCGTCGACTATCACCAGTATGTTTTCGGGCTGTATGCTTTCTTTGTCGCGCCAGTAGCGCACGGCATTGCCGCTCAGATTCATGTAGGTCGAGGGCTTGAGCAGCACCAGCTGCTTGTTTTTCAGGCGCATGCGCGCTATGTCGCCGTAGCGTTCTGTGGCAAATGAAACATTGGACGCCTCGGCAAAGGCGTCCAATGTCATAAAGCCAATGTTGTGGCGCGTGGCGGCGTATTCGTCGCCGATATTGCCGAGCCCAACAATGAGGTATTTCATTAAAAATCGTTTTTTTACTTGCCGGCGGCGGCAGCAGCGGCGGCACCGCGAGCGGCGCGGGTCAGCTGAACGGCGCAAACGACGGCGTTCTTGGCGTTGACGAGTTCAAGACCGTCGATGTGGATGTCGGCAACCTGCATGGTTTTGCCGAGGCCGAGGTGGTCGACATTGATGACCAGACGTTCGGGGATGGCGGTGTAGAGGGCTTTCACGCGGAGCTTCTTCATGGAGAGCGAGAGCTTACCACCGGCTTTCACACCTTCGGCGTGGCCTTCGAGCTTCACGGGCACTTCCATCACAACGGGCTTGTTTTCGCTCACTTCGAGCAGGTCGATGTGCAGGATGGTGTCTTTTACGGGGTGGAACTGGAGGTCCTTCAGCACGGCCATACGCTTTTCGCCGTTGATGTCGAGCTCGATGGCGAAGATTTCGGGAGTATAGACGAGCTTGCGCACAGCGTCGAGGCTAACCACGAGGTCGGTGGTGATGAGGCCTTTGCCGTTGCCGATCTCCACGATTTTTTCACCGGGCTTGAGAGCTTCGGCATAGGGGAGTTCTACGATTTTGCCGCCGTTGAGCACTGCGGGGATTTTGTTTGCGGCACGGAGGGCTTTGGTAGCCTTTTTGCCCAGGTCGGTACGGGGCTGTGCGGAAAGCTGATAAGTTTTCATTGTGTTGATAATTTAAATGTGTTACTCAAAATTAAGTGACTTGCTCCTTAATTTCCCATCACACGGGATGCTAAAAAGCGCCGCAAAGGTAGCGTTTTTTTTTGATATATGCAAGTCCCGATACACTGCTTCTGCTTGAAATTCATATTTTTTGCGAGGCGCAGGTTTAGAGCCCGTTCCCCAATTTTTGTTAAACCGTGGGTCGTGTATTTCGAGATGG
>CAMWTJ010000082.1 GCA_947177185.1 uncultured Porphyromonadaceae bacterium
CCCGAGCATGCGCCGGAGAATTCAAACAGCGGGGTGGCGAACTGGCTGTTCTTCACCATCTGCTTGACGTCGACGAGGTTCTGCTTGCTGGCAACGCCGGCCACGCAGTAATCCCAGTCTTTCTGCACGTCGAGCTGAGTTTCGAGAGGCTTCATTTCGAGAGCCTTCACGCCCTTCTTGCCGGGGCACACGTCCACGCAGTTGCCGCAGCCGAGGCAGTCGAGCACGTCCACAGCCTGTATGAAGCGGAGGCCTTTGAGAGCCGGGCCCATGGCAGCCTGTGTCTTGTCTTCGGCGAAGGGAGCGCCGGCCATTTCCTTCTCGTCGAGCAGGAAGGGACGGATGGCGGCGTGGGGACACACATACGCGCACTTGTTGCACTGTATGCAGTTTTCTTCGAGCCATTCGGGCACGAAAGCGGCCACACCGCGCTTTTCGTAAGCGGCTGTGCCCTGCTGCCATGTGCCGTCGGGGTTGTCAATGAAATCCTTTACGGTAAGGCTGTCGCCGTCCTGTGCGTTGATGGGACGCACCACGCGGCTGATAAATTCGGGATCGTTGCTTTCGGCCTTGGGCTCGTCGGCGAGCTGTGCCCATGCGGGATCCACGTCGAGTTTCTTGTATTCCGAACCGCGGTCCACGGCCTGATAGTTCATGTTGACGATGTTCTCGCCCTTCTTGGCGTAGCTCTTGACAATGAATTTCTTCATCTGCTCTACGGCCAGTTCGACGGGAATCACCTCAGTGATGCGGAAGAAGGCACTCTGCAGGATGGTGTTCGTGCGGTTGCCAAGACCGATTTCCTGAGCTATCTTGGTAGCGTTGATGTAGTAGACGGTGATGTTGTGTTCGGCGAAGTAGCGCTTGATTTTGTTAGGCAGATTCTTCGCCAGCTCTTCGCCTTCCCAGATGGTGTTGAGCAGGAAGGTGCCGCCGTCGCGGAGGCCGCGCACCACGTCGTAGAGGTGCAGATAGGCCTGCACGTGGCATGCCACAAAGTTGGGCGTGTTCACCAGGTAGGTGGAGCGGATGGGCTCGTCGCCGAAGCGCAGGTGCGAGCAGGTGAAGCCGCCGCTCTTCTTGGAGTCGTAGGAGAAATATGCCTGGCAGTACTTGTCGGTGTTGTCGCCTATGATTTTCACCGAGTTCTTGTTGGCGCCCACGGTGCCGTCGGCACCGAGGCCGTAGAACTTGCCTTCGAAAGTGCCGGGAGCGTCGAGGTTAAGCTCGTCGCCCACGGGGAGCGAGGTGAAGGTCACGTCGTCGACGATACCTACAGTGAAATGGTTCTTGGGTTCGGGGAGGGCGAGATTGTCGTACACGGCCACAATCTGTGCGGGAGTGGTGTCTTTCGACGCCAGACCGTAGCGGCCGCCCACAATCACGGGAGCGTCGGCCTTGCCATAGAAAGCCTCCTTCACGTCAAGGTAGAGGGGCTCGCCGTTGGCACCGGGTTCTTTGGTGCGGTCCAGCACAGCCACACGCTTGGCGGTGGCGGGCACTGCTGCGAGCAGGTGCTTGACCGAGAACGGACGGTAGAGGTGAACTGCCACCAGACCCACCTTTTCGCCCTTGGCGCGGAGATAGTCGATAGCTTCTTCGGCTGCCTGTGTCACGGAGCCCATGGCGATGATCACGCGGTCGGCCTCGGGGTCGCCGTAGTAGTTGAAGAGATGATACTCACGGCCGGTGATTTTGCTGATTTCGGCCATGTATGCCTCCACTATTTCGGGCACAGCCTCGTAGTGGCGGTTGCAGGCTTCGCGGTGCTGGAAGAACACGTCGCCGTTTTCTGCCATGCCGCGGGCCACGGGAGCCTGGGGGGTCAGTGCGCGCTTGCGGAACGCAGCCAGGGCTTCGCGGTCGAGCAGCGGAGCCAGGTCGTCGTTTTCGAGAGCCTCGATTTTCTGAATCTCATGGCTGGTGCGGAAACCGTCGAAGAAATTCACGAAAGGCACGCTGCTCTTGATGGTGGCGAGGTGTGCCACACCCGAGAGGTCCATGACTTCCTGCACGGAACCTTCGGCGAGCATTGCGAAACCTGTCTGGCGGCAGGCCATCACGTCCTGATGGTCGCCGAATATGCTGAGTGCGTGCGAGGCGAGCGTGCGGGCCGACACGTGGAACACGGTGGGCAGCAGTTCGCCTGCGATTTTATACATATTGGGTATCATCAGCAGCAGACCCTGCGATGCAGTGTAGGTGGTGGTGAGAGCACCGGCCTGGAGCGAACCGTGAACGGCGCCGGCAGCACCGCCTTCGCTCTGCATTTCCTGCACCAGGACTGTTTCGCCGAAGATGTTCTTACGGCCTGCGGCAGCCCAGTCGTCGACATATTCAGCCATGGTCGACGAAGGGGTGATGGGGTAGATGGCGGCAACCTCCGAGAACATATAGCTCACATGGGCTGCTGCCTGGTTACCGTCGCAGGTAAGAAATTTCTTTTCTTTACTCATAAACGTAGGTAAATGTTGGTATTGTATACGAAAAATTTGATTTGCAACTTATTGCGAGCGGCCTGCCAGAGGCTGCCCTTTCGGGATGCAAAGATACAGATTTCCGCCGATATGCACAAACAAATCGAAGCATTTGCACCGCCTCGAACGCACTATTAACATAGCCTTAACACATCTGCTAAACATTATTATACGTTTTTGCGCCACTCTTTACCTACACTGATGGGCAGCCGATTGAAAAGGCCTCCGGCGGCGGGGCGGCGGGCGGGTTGAGAACACCTTGCTTTACCCGACTTTACCACGGTCGGCTTCAAGGGCCCGCGCGCCCCGCGCGGCCGGAGGCCTCTGACGGGGTATCGCTTTGTATTATGGGATGTGAGGCTGTGCGGCTATCGCACGAGCTCT